>JAEXAH010000015.1 GCA_023458315.1 Pseudomonadota bacterium | reverse complement strand
CATAATCAAGGCGAAGGGGGATCGGTGCGGCCACTGCAAACCTCCAGCTGTTTGCCAGAGTGACTCACATTTGGCCGCTCATGGGAATCCCCGCCGTGAGTCGCCGTCAGCGCAGGCTGGTATTAGCAGGCGCGCGCCCGCCAGTGGCGCCAGGACCGGCCCCATGCTATGGTCCGGCGCCCCTTTCCGCCGCTATACGGTCAAATCCTTGAGCCAGAAGAAGATTTCTTTGGACTATTCCACCGCCGCCCTGATGCGCCGCCTGTTCCGCGAGGGCATCCGCCCCTATTTCGGCATGGTGCTGCTGGCGGTGGCGTGCATGGCCGTGTCGGCCGGGTCCACCGCCATGTACGCGTGGCTGATGGACCCGATCATCAACAAGATCTTCGTGGCGCGGAAGGCCGAGTATCTGTGGCCGCTGGCCTTCACCATCATCGGCACCTTCGCCGCCAAGGGCATCGCCGATTACGGCGAGGCGGTGCTGCTGTCCCGGGTCGGCCTGCGGGTCATCGCCGACATGCAGAACCGGCTGTTCTCGCGGCTGATGGATCTGGACGTGGCGTTCTTCCACGCCAACCAGTCGGGCAAGCTGATGAGCCGCCTGACCAACGATGTCGGCGCCATGCGCTTCGCCGTGTCCAACGCCCTGACCGGCGCGGGCAAGGATGCGTCCAGCGTGCTGTTCCTGGTGGCGCTGATGTTCTATCAGGACTGGGTGCTGTCGGCGCTGACCTTCTTCGTGTTCCCGCTGGCCATCCTGCCCATCCGCAAGCTGGGCCGCCGCATGCGCAAGGTGACGGCCAACACCCAGGAACAGACCGGCCTGCTCTCCACCTATCTGAACCAGGCCATCCAGGGCATCCGGGTGGTCAAGGCCTATGGCATGGAGGAATACGAGAAGCGCAAGGTCGGCGCCCTGGTCGGCGACCTGCATGAACTGACCTACAAGGCGGCGCGGGTGCGATCGGCCAGTTCGCCCATCATGGAGATGCTGGGCGGCGTCGCCATCACCGTGGTCATCGTCTATGGCGGTTCCCAGGTCATCGCCACCGCCGATTCCGATCCCAACCGGGCGGGCGCCTTCTTCTCGTTCATCACCGCGCTGATGCTGGCCTATAAGCCGCTGAAGGCGCTGGCCAGCCTGAACACCAACCTTCAGGAAGGTCTGGCCGCCGCCACCCGCTGCTTCGAGGTGATCGACACCGCCGCCAGCATCGCCGAGCGCCCCGGCGCCGCCGAACTGGTGGTGCGCGAAGGCAATGTGCGGCTGGAAGGCGCCTTCTTCACCTATGACGGCGCCAAGGCGGCGCTGGACGGCGTCGATCTGGACGTGCCGGGCGGCAAGACCGTCGCCCTGGTCGGCCCGTCGGGCGCGGGCAAGACCACCATCCTGAACCTGTTGCCGCGCTTCTATGACGTCACCGACGGCCGCGTGCTGGTGGACGGCCAGGACGTGCGCGAGGTGACGCTGACCAGCCTGCGCAGCAAGATCGCCCTGGTCAGCCAGGAAATCATGCTGTTCGACGACACCATCCGCGCCAACATCGCCTATGGCCGCCCCGGCGCCGGCGACGACGAGATCGAGGCCGCCGCCCGCATGGCCGCCGCCCACGATTTCATCCTGTCGCTGCCCCAGGGCTATGACACGGTGGTCGGCGAACGCGGCCTGAACCTGTCGGGCGGCCAGCGCCAGCGTCTGGCCATCGCGCGGGCCATGCTGAAAAACGCCCCCATCCTGCTGCTGGACGAAGCCACCAGCGCGCTGGACACCGAATCCGAGCGTCAGGTGCAGCAGGCCCTGGAACAGTTGATGAAGGGCCGCACCACCATCGTCATCGCCCACCGCCTGTCCACGGTGGTCAACGCCGACCTGATCCACGTCATGGATCGCGGCCGGGTGGTGGAATCGGGCGACCACAACGTCCTGCTGGAGCATGGCGGCCTGTACGCCCGCCTGTACGCCATGCAATTCGCCGAGGAAAACCAGCGCGACCCCAAGCCGCACGGCTGGTCGGCGTAGGGACGGTGTCCATGGGGCTGATCAAGCGCGTCGGCAAGAACGAAACCATCCGCGGCACCCTGTGCTGGCTGGCTTCGCTGTTCATCCGGCTGGTGTGGGCCACCGGCCGCTGGGACGTCATCGGCGGCCACATCCCGGCCGCCTATTGGGATCAGGGCAGACCGTTCATCCTGGCATTCTGGCACGGCCGCCTGCTGATGATGCCCAAATGCTGGCGTTCCAGCGTGCCCATCGACATGTTGATCAGCCAGCATCGTGACGGCAAGCTGATCGCCCGCACCGTCGGCCATTTCGGCATCGGCACCATCGAGGGCAGTTCCACGCGCGGCGGTGCGGCGGCGCTGCGCAGCATCATGCGCATCCTCAAGGCCGGGGGCTGCATCGGCATCACCCCCGACGGGCCGCGCGGGCCGCGCATGCATGCCAGCGCGGGCATGATCAACATCGCCCGGCTGTCGGGCTGTCCGATCATTCCGGTGTGCTATTCCTCGACCTCGCGGCGGCTGCTGAAAAGCTGGGACCGCTTCGCCGTCACCTTCCCGTTCTCGCGCGGGGTGTTCCTGTGGGGCGAGCCCATCGAGGTTCCCAAGGATCTGGACGAGGCGGCTGTCGAGCAGATCCGCCTGCGCGTGCAGGACGTCATGGTCGCCCAGGCGGCCGAGGCCGACCGCCTGATGGGCGTCGAGCCGGTGATTCCCGCATGATCCATGCCCTGTACCGCGCGCTGACCGTGTTGGGCGGGCCGCTGATCGGCCTGTACCTGAAACGGCGCATGGCGCGCGGCAAGGAGGATGCCGCCCGTTTCGCCGAGCGTCTGGGCCGCCCCGGCCTGGCCCGGCCCGAGGGGCGGCTGGTGTGGTTGCACGCGGCATCGGTCGGCGAGTCGCTGTCGCTGCTGACCCTGGTGGAACGGCTGGCGGCGCGGCCGGGCTGGCGGGTGCTGATGACCACCGGCACCGTGACCTCGGCCCGGCTGATGGCGGAACGGCTGCCGCCCGGCGCCCTGCACCAATACGTGCCGGTGGACCGCCCGGCCTTTGTCCGCGCCTTCCTGGACCATTGGCGGCCCGATCTGGTGCTGTGGGCGGAATCCGATTTCTGGCCCAACATGCTGGACGCCATCCGTCGCCGCGCCGTGCCGCTGGTGCTGGTGCAGGGCCGCGTCTCGGCCAAATCCTTCGCCGGTTGGCAGCGGGCGCGCGGCTTCATCCACCGTCTGCTGTCGGGCTTCACCCTGTGCCTGGGCCAAACGCCCGAGGACGCGGCGCGGCTGGCGGCGCTGGGGGCAAAGCGGGTGGATTGCCTGGGCAACCTCAAGATGGCCATTTCCCCGCTGCCCGCCGACGAGGCCGAACTGGCACGCCTGCGCGCCGCCACCGCCGGACGGCCGCTGTGGCTGGCCGCCAGCACCCATCCCGGCGAGGAAGCGGTGGCCGCGCGGGTGCATCGGGCGCTGGCCGCGCGCTTTCCCGGCCTGCTGACCGTGATCGTGCCACGCCATCCCCATCGCGGCGCCGAAATCCGGGCGGAACTGGCGGCATTGGGCGTGGCGGCCACCCTGCGCTCGGCCGGGGAAGCCATGGATGCCGCCATCCACGTCGCCGACACCATGGGCGAATTGGGGCTGTTCTATCGCCTGTCGCCCATCGTGCTGGTGGGCAAGTCGCTGCCCGAGGCGGCCAGCGGCGGCGGCCAGAACCCGTTCGAACCGGCGCAACTGGGGGCCGCCGTGCTGTTCGGACCGCGCATGGACAATTTCCCCGGCATGGCCCCGGCCATGCTGGCCGCCGGGGCCGCCCTTCAGGTCGCCGATGCCGCCGCGCTGGAACAGGCGCTGGCCACGCTGTTGTCCGACCCCGAGACGCTGGCCCGCCATCGCGCCGCCGCCACCGCCTGGGCGGCGGGCGGCGCCGAGGCGCTGGAGGCGGTGCTGGGCATCCTTGATCCCCTGCTGACCGAGGCCGAGGCCCGCCATGCGCGCCCCTGAATTCTGGACCCGTGACGGCATTCCCAGCCGCCTGCTGGCGCCGCTGGGCAGTATCTATGCCTGGGCGGTGGCCCGGCGGCTGGCCGAGACCGAAGCCTATCGCCCGGCCATTCCGGTGATCTGCGTCGGCAACATCGTCACCGGCGGCGCGGGCAAGACCCCGACCTGCCTGGCGCTGGTGGAACGGCTGCGGGCGCGCGGCCGCATGCCGCACATCCTGACCCGCGGCTATGGCGGCACCGAGGTCGGGCCGCGCGCCGTCGACCCGGTGCGCCACGACGCCGCCCGCGTCGGCGACGAGGCGCTGCTGCTGGCGGCCCAGGCCATGACCTGGGTGGCGCGCTGGCGGCCCGATGGCGCCGTGGCGGCGGCCGAGATGGGCGCCGACATCCTGGTCATGGATGACGGCTACCAGAATCCCAGCGTCGCTAAGGATCTGTCGCTGGTGGTGGTGGATGGCGGCTACGGCTTCGGCAACGGCCTGCCGTTGCCCGCCGGGCCGTGCCGCGAGGACATCCGCGCCGGGCTGGCCCGCGCCGACGCCATCGTGCTGATCGGCGACGATCGCACCGGCGCCGTCCGTTGGTTCGGTTCCCTGCCGGTGCTGCGGGCACGGCTGGTCCCCGGCCCCGAGGCGGCGGATTTCGCCGGACGCAAGGTGGTGGCCTTCGCCGGGATCGGCCGTCCGGCCAAGTTCTTCGACACCCTGGACAGCGTCGGCGCCCAGGTGGTGGCCGCCCATTCCTTTCCCGACCATCACCCCTATGACCGGGCCGAGATCGCATCCCTGCTGGCCGAGGCCGAGGCCGAGGGCGCGCTGTTGTCCACCACCGCCAAGGACGTGGTGCGGGTGCCGCCCGACCTGCGGCCGCGCCTGTCGGTCTTGACCGTGCGGCTGGAATGGGACAAACCCGAGGATGTGGACCTGATTCTCGACCGCGTGGACAGCCGATTTTGAAGCTTCTTTCCAAGCCCGCCCGCCAACGCCTGGAAGCCCTGGCCGCCCAAGCGGTCATGGCCCTGTTCGCCGCGTTGCCGGTGGATGCCGCATCCGGCCTGGGCGGGTTCATCGCCCGCACCATCGGGCCGCTGCTGGGGGTTTCCAACGTGGCGCGGCGCAATCTGGCCCGCGCCTTCCCCGACATGCGCCCGGCCGAGATCGAAACCATCGTGCGCGATGCCTGGGACAATCTGGGCCGCGTCGCCGCCGAATTCCCCCACATCAACACCCTGGCCGCCGAGCGGGTCGAGGTGGTGGGCATGGACGTCCTGCATCAATTGCGCGACGATGGCAAACCCGGCCTGTTCGTGTCGGGCCACATCGGCAATTGGGAATTGGGCGCCGCCATCTCGGTGCGCGAGGGCGTGCCGATCACCCTGGTCTACCGCGAGGCCAACAACCCGTGGATCGAGGCGCTGTACCGCAAATACCGCGCAGCCGCCGCCACCGGGCAAATCCGCAAGGGGGCCGAGGGTGCGCGCGAGATGATGGCCGTGCTGCGCGGCAACGGCCATATCTGCCTGCTGGTCGATCAGAAGATGAATGACGGCATCCCGGTGCCGTTCTTCGGCCGCGACGCCATGACCGCCCCGGCGGTGGCCCGCTTCGCCCTGAAATACCAGTGTCCGGTGGTGCCGGTGTGCATCGAGCGCCTGAACGGCGCCCGCTTCCGCATGACCTTCCTGCCGCCCATGGCCTTGCCCGCCAGCGGCGACGTCCATGCCGACACCCAGACCCTGATGCGCGACATCACCGGCCATCTGGAAGACTGGATCCGCCGCAATCCCGGCCAGTGGCTGTGGATGCACAAGCGCTGGCCGGAATAAGAAAGGGGCGGAACCCCGTCGGTTCCGCCCCCACCCGGATACGCATCGCCGCCGCGATCAGTTGTCCTTGGCGCCCTGCTTGATCCACTTGCGGATCAGGTCACGATCGCACGAGGACAGCTTCTTCTTGCCATGCGGCATTTGCAGCGACTTGTCGGCCTTGCCGTCGATCAGCCGCATGAAGTTCGAGGTTTCCGGATCGCCGGGCACCACCATGGCGCCATGCTTGGTGCCCTTCATCAGACCAGCGTAAGTGGTGAGGTCCAGTCCCGACTTTTCCGTGCCCTCGGAACCGGGCTGATGACAGAGGGTGCACCGGATGTCGATGATCGGCTTGATATCTTCCGAGAAGCTGACCGGCGGCTCCTTGGCCATGGCCGGGGCAGCAAAGGCGAAAGCGGCCGCGGCGACGGCGAGCATATGGAGTCTGTTCATTTCATCTCCCCCTGTGTTGACAACACTTCACCTAACACTGAACTCATCCTACTCCTTTTTTTCCCGCCCGTCCCGCCGGCGCGTCTCCGCCCTTGGGCGGAAATGCGAAAAGTCTCCCCCTCAACGGCGCTTCGTGCTTTATTAACCGCCTTTTCCGGATGGCTGGTTAGAGTCCCATGCAGAGCTTGAACACCTACCGCGCCGGCCCCGACGAGCGCGGGCATTTCGGCATTTTCGGCGGCCGCTACGTGGCCGAAACCCTGATGCCGCTGATCCTGGAGGTCGAGCGCGCCTACAACGCCGCCAAGGCCGATCCCGCCTTCGACGCCGAATTCCGCTCGCTGCTGGCCAATTACGTCGGCCGCCCCAACCCGCTGTATTTCGCCCGCCGCCTGACCGAAGCGTGGGGCGGCGCCAAGGTGTATCTGAAGCGCGAGGATCTGAACCATACCGGCGCGCACAAGATCAACAACTGCATCGGCCAGATCCTGCTGGCCCAGCGCATGGGCAAGAAGCGCATCATCGCCGAAACCGGCGCCGGTCAGCACGGTGTCGCCACCGCCACCGTCTGCGCGCTGTTCGGCCTGCAATGCGTCATCTACATGGGCTCGACCGACATCGAGCGTCAGGCGCCCAACGTCTACCGCATGAAGCTGCTGGGCGCCGAAGTGCGCCCCGTCACCTCGGGCGCGGCGACCTTGAAGGACGCCATGAACGACGCCCTGCGCGACTGGGTGACGAACGTCGCCGACACCTATTACCTGATCGGCACCGTGGCCGGGCCGCACCCCTTCCCGCAGATGGTGCGCGATTTCCAGTCGGTGATCGGTGACGAGGTCCGCGCCCAGATCCTGGAAGCCGAGGGACGGCTGCCGGATTCCCTGGTGGCCTGCATCGGCGGCGGCTCCAACGCCATGGGGCTGTTCCACCCGTTCCTGGACGAGCCCGCCATCCGCATCATCGGCGTCGAGGCGGCGGGCCACGGCATCCCCAGCGGCCAGCACGCGGCGTCGCTGACCGGCGGCCGCCCCGGCGTGCTGCACGGCAACCGCACCTATCTGTTGCAGGATTCCGACGGCCAGATCACCGAGGCCCATTCCATTTCCGCCGGTCTGGATTATCCCGGCATCGGCCCGGAACACGCCTGGCTGAACGACGTGGGCCGCGTGGAATACGTCTCCGTCACCGACGAAGAGGCGGTGGCGGCGTTCCAGCAGACCACCCGCCTGGAAGGCATCATCCCGGCGCTGGAATCCAGCCACGCCCTGGCCCACGCCGCCAAGATCGCGGGCGGTCTGCCCAAGGATCACCTGATGGTGCTGAACCTGTCGGGCCGCGGCGACAAGGACGTCAACACCATCGCCCGCCATCTGGGCGACACTCAGATGGGAGGGCTGTAGTCAATGAGCCGCCTGCAAGCCCGCTTCGCCAAGCTGGCCGCCGAGAACCGCGCGGCCCTCGTCACCTATGTCATGGCGTTCGACCCCGACCGCGCCACCAGCCAGGCGGTGCTGAACGGCCTGCCCGCCGCCGGGGCCGACATCATCGAATTGGGCATGCCGTTCACCGATCCCATGGCCGACGGCCCCGCCATCCAGTACGCCGCCCAGCGGTCGCTGGCGGCGGGCGGATCGTTGCGCGGCACGCTGGACATGATCGCCGAGTTCCGCAAGACCGACGATGAAACCCCGGTGGTGCTGATGGGCTATTACAACCCGGTCTACGCCTGGGGTCCGGAACAGTTCGCCGCCGACGCCGCCACGGCCGGGGTGGACGGCCTGATCATCGTCGATCTGCCGCCCGAGGAAGCGGACGAACTGGTGCCGTTCTGCCGCGCCCAGGGCGTCGATTTCATCTTCCTGACCACGCCCACCAGCGACGATGCCCGCCTGCCGACCGTCGTGGGCGGCGCCTCGGGCTTCGTCTATTACGTCTCGATCGCCGGTGTCACCGGCTCGGCCTCGGCCAGCCAGGACGCCATCACCGCCGCCGTCAGCCGCATCCGCGCCCATACCGACGTGCCGGTCTGCGTCGGCTTCGGCATCAAGACCGCCGAACAGGCGGCCGAGATCGCCCGCGTCGCCGACGGCGCCGTGGTCGGTTCCGCCTTCGTCGCGGCGGGCGAGGAAGCCCGCGCCAGGGGCGCCGACCCGGTCGCCGCCATCCACGCCTTGGTCGGCCAATTGGCTGAGGGCGTGCGCGGCGCGCGCAAATAGGATACAACCCCCTGGCCGTCATGGCCGGGCTTGACCCGGCCATCCATGGACCCCCGGGTCAAGCCCGGGGGTGACGCTTGAAATAGAGGACCTATCCATGAACTGGCTGACCAATTACGTCCGCCCCAAGCTTCAGGCCCTGGTGCGTCCGAAGGACGTCCCCGAGAACCTGTGGCAGAAGTGCCCGTCTTGCGGCCACATGATCTTCCACCGCGATCTGGAAAAGGCGCTGAACGTCTGCCAGCATTGCGGCCACCACATGCGCCTGGGCGTCAAGAAGCGCCTGGAGATGCTGTTCGACGACGGCAAGTACACCCGCATCGAACTGCCCAAGGCCGCCGAGGACCCGCTGAAGTTCAAGGACCAGAAGCGTTATACCGACCGCCTGAAGGACACCCGCGCCAAGACCGGCGAACATGACGCCATCATCGTCGCCCACGGCAAGATGGGCGGGCTGGGCGTGGTGATCGCCGCCTTCAACTTCGACTTCCAGGGCGGCTCCATGGGCGTCGCCGTGGGCGAAGGCATCGTCGCCGCCGCCGAACTGGCGGTGTTGCAGGACGCGCCGCTGATCGTCATTCCCGCCTCGGGCGGCGCCCGCATGCAGGAAGGCATCCTGTCGCTGATGCAGATGGCGCGGACCACCGTCGCCGTGGACAAGGTCAAGGAAAAGCGCCTGCCCTATCTGGTGCTGCTGACCGACCCCACCACCGGCGGCGTCTCGGCCAGCTTCGCCATGCTGGGCGACATCGCCATCGCCGAGCCGGGCTGCGTCATCGGCTTCGCCGGTGCCCGCGTCATCGAAAGCACCATCCGCGAAAAGCTGCCCGATGGCTTCCAGAAGGCCGAATACCTGCTGGAACACGGCATGATCGACATGGTGGTGCCGCGCAAGGATCTGCGCGCCACCGTGGTCCGCACCCTGTCGCTGTTGCGCAACAAGGCCCCGGCGGGCGACCTGCTGGTGCTGTCCGGCGACAGCCCGGCCTTCGATCCGGAAACCGCCGCGCGGATGTGATCCCGCACCACACTTTACCGTCATCGCCGGGCTTGACCCGGCGATCCACGGTGCGGCACTGCCGCCATGGATGCCCGGGTCAAGCCCGGGCATGACGTTTTTCAGGAGCCCGTCCATGGCCATGATCGACGCCGTCCTTGACCGCCTGACCCTGCTGCATCCCAAGGTCATCGACCTGTCGCTGGACCGGGTGCTGGCGCTGCTGGACAGACTGGGACGGCCGCAGGACCGGCTGCCGCCGGTGGTACATGTGGCGGGGACCAACGGCAAGGGCTCGACCGTCGCCACCCTGCGCGCCATCGCCGAGGCGGCGGGGCTGGCCGTCCACGTCTACACCTCGCCGCATCTGGTGCGCTTCGCCGAGCGGGTGCGGGTGGCCGGGCGCATCCTGGACGATGCCGAATTGCTGGCCCTGCTGGAAGAGGTGGAAGAGGTCAATGGCGGCGAGCCCATCACCTTTTTCGAAGTCACCACCGCCGCCGCCTTCCTGGCCTTCGCCCGCATCCCCGCCGATCTGGTGATTCTGGAAACCGGGCTGGGTGGGCGGCTGGACGCCAGCAACGTGGTGGCCCGTCCGGCGCTGACCATCATCACCCCCATCGCCATGGACCACGAAAGCTTTCTGGGCGACACCCTGGCGGCCATCGCCGGGGAAAAGGCGGGCATCCTCAAGCCCGGCACGCCCTGCGTGCTGGCCGAACAGCAGCCCGAGGCGCTGGCGGTGATCGCCGCCCGCGCCGCCGCCCTGGGGGCGCCGCTGCTGCGCGAGGGACCGGATTTCCAGGGCCGCAAGGACGATGGCGACGGATCGCTGCGCTTCGGTGCCCTGCGCCTGCCGCCGCCCGCCTTGGCCGGGGATTTCCAATACCGCAACGCCGGACTGGCCCTGGCCGCCGCCCACCGGCTGGCCGCCCAGGGCGTGCTGCCGCCGCTGACGCCCGACATCCTGGCGCGCGGCCTGACCAGCATCCAATGGCCCGCCCGCCTGCAACGGCTGACACGCGGCCCGCTGGTCGAGGCGCTGCCCGAGGGCTGGGAACTGTGGCTGGACGGCGGCCATAATCCGCACGCCGCCAACGCCATCGCCGCCCATGCCGAGGGCTGGCGCGACCGGCCGCTGCTGGCGCTGTTCGGCATGCTGAACAACAAGGATGTGGACGGCTATTTCGCGCCGCTGGCCGGGCGTTTCACCGCCCTGCGCGCCGTCGCCATTCCCGGCGAGGCCAACACCCTGGCCGCCGAGGACGCCGCCCAAGCCGCCCGCCGCCACGGCTGCGCCGATGCCCAGCCCGCCCCATCGGTGGAAACGGCGCTGCAAGACCTGCTGGCCCAGCCCGGCCCGGCCCGCGTGCTGATCTGCGGCTCGCTTTATCTGGCGGGCGTGGTGCTGGCGGAAAACGGCTAGGGTTTCAACCGTCTCCGGCCGATACCTCTCTTTGACCGTCACCCTCGGGCTTGACCCGAGGGTCCATGGATTGCCGGGTCAAACCCACGGCTGTCCGGTTAAGAAAGGGATGATAGCGACGAAGTGCCCGGCCATGCTTGCCTTGATGGTTATGGCGGGTTCAAGAAACACAGATGAACACAGGCGCCTGACGGCGCACACAGATGAACACAGATAAGGAAAAAAACATCTGTGCTCATCTGTGTTTATCTGAGTTCATCTGTGATCCATTGAATCGCTGTCGAGCGATGGCATAATACCAGCCTGCGCTGACGGCGACTCACGGCGGGGATTCCCATGAGCGGCCAAATGTGAGTCACTCTGGCAAACAGCTGGAGGTTTGCAGTGGCCGCACCGATCCCCCTTCGCCTTGATTA
>JAEXAH010000014.1 GCA_023458315.1 Pseudomonadota bacterium | reverse complement strand
CATCTCGAAAACTTCGTCAGGGCATACAATTTTGCCCGCCGCCTGAAGACCCTGCGGGGGCTCACCCCATACGAATACATCTGCAAAATATGGGAAGCCGAACCGGAGCGGTTCAGGCTTAATCCGCCCCATCAAATGCCGGGACTAAACACCTAACAGGCTGCGGAAAAAAGAGGGGCTTCGCAGATTTGCGGGTCTGTTGGCCCAGCAACCGTTTGCGTCATGCCCGGACTTGATCCGGGCATCCACGCGGCGCCGCCTGTTCCCGTCTTTCCGCTGAGATGCCCGCGGACAAACGTGGATGGCCGGGTCAAGCCCGGCCATGACGAGCATTTCCCCGGAATTCCGCGATGAACCAAAAAAGAACGTCATTCCCGCGAAAGCGGGAATCCATGTGTCCGCATTCCAGATATTGCGGTGAAGTCAGTATCTTTCCCCAACATGGACCCCCGCCTTCGCGGGGGTGACGGGAGAAATGGGCTGTTTGAGAGTTTTTCCGCAGCCTGCTAACCGCGTTCGTCCTCGACGGCGTCGTGCGCCGCCTCGCGCGCCACGGCGATCAGATGGGACAGCAACGGCAGGCCCATGGCCGCCGCCTCTTCCCCCAGCGCGTCCAGGCATTGCTCGATCCCGCGCAGGCGGTCCTCGCGGTGTTCCCGTCGTGGAAATGCGATCACGTTCATGCTGTCTCGTCCCCCCTCCGCCCCCCATGCGTCAGACGAACATTGTCGCAAGTGACCGTGCGTTTGCCACCTGCCAAAAATTACAGTATGCCGGAAGTCAGGGGGATTACGGACGGATAAGGCCAAGCGTCATGGCCGCCACCACCGCCTGGGCGCGGCTGGCCGCCCCCAGCTTGGCGCGGGCGTTTTCCACGTGATAGGTGACGGTGCGCGCCGTCAGGTTCAGGATTTGCCCGATCTCCCAGCCGGTCTTGCCGCGTGCCGCCCACAACAGCACCTCGCATTCGCGCGGCGTCAGCCGTGGCGCCGCCGTCGCGGCGCCGGTCGCCAGCGCCCGGTCGCAGGCCAGATGGAAATGCAGCGCCATCAGATGCAGCACATGGCGGTCGGCCGCCGCCGCCGGGGCGAACAGGCCGGGATCGTCCACCGCCATGCTCATCATGCTGATGCCGCCGGGGCCGTGGATCGGCACGGTATAGCCGTCGCGCAGGCCGAACTCGGCCGCCTCCTCGAACACCGTCCGCGCCGCGACACCGTATTGCGGCAGGGCCAGGGCGGTGCGCCAGTGGAACGGCACCGGCGACCGCATGCCCTCCAGCGCCACCGCGTCCACCTCCACATAGCCCCGGTCGCGGTACTGCCCGGCCCATTCCACGGGATAATTGGTTTCGACGTGGAACGGATCGCCCGCATGGCCGGTGTTCAGATAGGCGAAATGGGAAACCCCAAAGGCGCCGGCATGGGCCAGGAACACCCGCTGACGGTGCGCCGGGTCGGTGATGCCCGCCAAATCGCTGGCCAACGCCTCGACCGGATCACGCAAGACGTCCATCCGGGACTCCTCTTATCTCTACACATGCCTGCGAAATGCAGCTATTGTGAGAAGGCCCCCCTCTCCCTATTTATCGCGCTCGCGCTCCGTCGCCGATTGGAAGAGGTTCCCGTTGAAAGATCCGGCGCGCCCCCCGCGCCGCTGCGTACAGAGGTGATAACGTATGTCCCAGGCCAACCGCAAGAGCACCGCCGGTGTATCGCGCCGCGCCAGCCGCGGCCGCACCCCCTCGGGCCGTCCCAATCCGATCGACGTGCATGTGGGCGCCCGCGTCCGCCTTCGCCGCACCCTGCTCGGCATGAGCCAGGAAAAGCTGGGCGAGGCGCTGGGCCTGACCTTCCAGCAGGTGCAGAAATACGAACGCGGCGCCAATCGCATCGGCGCCTCGCGGCTGTACGATCTGGCGCGCGTGCTGGACGTGCCGGTCAGCTATTTCTACGAGGACATGGACGAGGAAACCATGGCGGCCAGCCCGCGCAACATGGTCCGCGCCACCGAGGACCCGCCCCAGGCCGAGGAAAGCCTGATGCTTCAGCGCGAGACGCTGGAACTGGTCCGCGCCTATTACCGCATCCGCGACCCCGAGGTGCGGCGGCGGGTGCAGGACCTGGCCACCGTGCTGGGCCCCATCGAGAAAGCGTAGGAAAAAGCCCCGTCCCCGGACGGGGCTTTTTGATTCACCCTTCTTCCGGGTCGTCGTGCAGACTGACCGGGTCCTGGTGGATCAGCACGTCGCAATGGGGAAAGGCGTCGGTGATGGCCGCCTCGACCCGGTCGGCGATGGCGTGGGCCTTGACCAGCGGCAGGTCGTCGTCCAGCGCCAGATGCAACTGGATGAAGCCCTGTTGCCCCGACAGGCGGGTGCGCAAATCGTGCATGCCCCGCACCCCGTCGACCGCCAGGGTCAGCACGCGGATGCGCTCGCGGTCGTCCTCGGGCAGTTCGCGGTCCATCAGCATGTCCAGCGAGCCCAGGGCGATCCGCCAGGCGCTCCACATCAGATAGCCGCCGATGGCGATGGCGAACAGCGGGTCGATGAAGGTCCAGCCCAGGAACTTGCCCAGCAGCAGCGACACGATCACCGCGCCGTTCATCATGACGTCGCCCGCGTAATGCAGCGAATCCGCCGAGATGGCCACCGAGCGGGTCTTGCTCAGCACATATTTCTGAAAGCGCACCAAAACCAGGGTCAGCACGATGGAAAACAGCATGACGCCGGTGCCGATGTCGGCGTTGGCCACCTCGACCGGGTGTTGCAGACGGTTGACCGCCTGGGCCAGCAGCAAGGCGCCCGAGCCGACGATGAACGCCGCCTGACCCAGCCCGGCCAGCGGCTCGGCCTTGCCGTGGCCGAAGCGGTGTTCCTGGTCGGCGGGGGTCAGGGCGTGACGCACCGCCCACAGATTGATCAGCGAGGCGGCGGCGTCCAGGGTGGAATCGATCAGCGTCGACAGCAGCGCCACCGAGCCGGTCAGCCCCCACGCCCCCAGCTTGACGGCGATCAGCGTGCCCGCGGTGGCCACCGAGGCATAGGTGGCCAGACGCATCAGGCGTGCGGCCTCGGACGGTGGGACGGGGGCGGTGCTCATGGCGTGCTCACGGGAACAGGGGGGTGACGGTCCAGCCGTCGCCATCGCGGTCGAAGACCGCGCGATCATGCAGGCGGAACGGCTTGTCCTGCCAGAACTCGATGTGTTGCGGCACCACGCGGAAACCGGACCAGTGCGGCGGACGCGGCACCGCGCCGAAACCGAACTTGGCGGTGTATTCCGCCACCCGCTTCTCCAGTTCGAACCGCCCCTGCAACGGCCGCGACTGCTTCGACGCCCAGGCGCCGATCTGGCTGGTGCGGGCGCGGCTGGCGAAATAGGAATCCGCTTCCTCGGCCGTCACCGGCAACACCGGTCCCTCGACCCGGATCTGGCGGCGCAGGCTTTTCCAGTGGAACAGCAGCGCGGCATGGGGATTCGCCGCCAATTCGCCGCCCTTGCGGCTTTCCAGGTTGGTGTAGAAGACGAAGCCGTCCGGCCCGGCATCCTTCAGCAGCACCATGCGCACGCTGGGGCGGCCCTGGGCGTCGGCGGTGGCCAGCGCCATGGCGTTGGGGTCGTTGGGCTCGGACGCCTCGGCGTCGGCCATCCACTGGGCGAACTGGACGAAGGGATCGGCGGAGGTGCTGGACATGGCGGCGGACCGATGGTGATTGACGCGGTTTATAATGCTCCAAAGTTCTAGCCCGCCGGGACCGGCTTAAAAAGCCCCAATTCCATGACAATCCGGTAAGGCGGCCCCGACATGGTGGTGAAGTAGCGCCCGGCGCGGAAATCTGTCACATAAGGGGGCGGCGTCGCCGGGACGCCGCCCCGTTCGTTTATCCGAGGCGCGTGGTGAAGGACCCCTATCAGGTGCTGGGAGTGGCCAAGACCGCTTCCGACGACGACATCAAGAAGGCGTATCGCGCCCTGGCGCGCAGCCTGCACCCCGATCTGAACCCCGGCGACAAGCGGGCCGAGGACCGGTTCAAGGAAATCAGCGCCGCCTACGATTTCCTGTCCGACGCCCAACGCCGCCGCCAGTACGACGATGGCGAGATCGACGCCACCGGCGCCCAGCGCCGCCGGTCGTGGCGCGCCCATGGCGGCACCGGGTCGGGGGGGCGCTCATCCCGCTCGGGCTTCAATTTCGGCGAGAACGTCGACGACATCCTGAGCGAGATGATGCGGCGCAAGGCGCGCGGCGGCCGCCAGGGGCCGGAGAACGGCAATCGCGGCGGCGATGTCCGCCACACCCTGACCATCACCCAGGCCGAGGCCGCCCAGGGCACCACCAAACGCATCACCCTGCTGTCGGGCAAGTCGCTGGACATCCGCATTCCGGCCGGAACCGTGGACGGCCAGACCCTGCGCCTGAAAGGCCAGGGCAACCCCGGCATCGGCGGCGACGGCGACGCCCTGATCGACGTTCGGGTCGATCTGCCCGCCCATTTCACCAAACGCGACCTGGACATCCTGCTGGACCTGCCCATCAGCGTGCAGGAGGCGGTGATGGGTGGCAAGGTCACGGTGCCGACCATCGACGGCAAGGTGGCCGTGACCATCCCGCCGGGCAGCAATACCGGCGCGGTGCTGCGCCTGAAGGGCAAGGGCCTTGCCGGACCGGGCGGCACCCGCGGCGACCAGTTGGTGACGCTCAAGGTGGTGCTGCCCGACCACGACCCGGAATTCCGCAAGCTGGTGGAAAAATGGGGCCCCCGTCACGGTTACGACCCCCGCGCCAAGGCTGGACTGGGCTGACCGAAGGCCGCCCCTCCGCCGAAGCCACCGCCAAGGCGCGGCTACATTCCGTTACCAAGTCGGGCTCGACGGATACCGCCGGTGCGGCCAATATCGCCGCCATGCACACACCACGACTGAAGCGCCGCACCTTGACCCTGGCCCTGGCCGCCGCCGCCATTCTGTTGGCGGCGGGCGGCGGGGCGTGGTGGTGGCTGGGGCGCGAGGATGCCGCCGCCCGCTGGACCGTCGCCAAGGCGGCGCGGGCCGACATCGAGGACACCACCACCGCGCTGGGCACCCTGCAACCGCTGGAATACGTGGATGTGGGCACCCAGGTATCGGGCCAGTTGCGCCGCCTGTACGTGCAGGTGGGCGATCAGGTGACGAAAGGCCAGTTGCTGGCCGAGATCGATCCCACCGTCTATGGCTCCAAGGTGGATGCGGGCGAGGCCAACATCCAGAACCTGCGGGCGCAACTGACGGAAAAGCAGGCCCAGGCCAAGCTGTCCGAGGAATTGTTCGCCCGCCAGCAACGCATGCTGGCCGCCAACGCCACCAGCACCGAGGCGTTCCAGAACGCCCAGACCACCCTGGCCGCCGCCCGCGCCCAGGTGGCGCAATTGCAGGCGCAGATCAATCAGGTGCAATCCACCCTGCGCGGCGATCAGGCCAATCTGGGCTATACCAAGATCTACGCCCCCATGAGCGGCACCGTGGTCAGCCAGACCTCGCGCCAGGGCCAGACCCTGGTCGCGGCGCAACAGGCGCCGGTGATCGTGCGCATTGCCGATCTGTCCACCATGACCGTGTGGACCCAGGTGTCCGAGGCCGATGTGGGCAAGCTGAAACTGGGCCAGGACGTCTATTTCACCACCCTGGGACGGCCCGAGCACAAACGCTATTCCACCCTGCGCCAGATCCTGCCGACGCCCGAGGTGCTGAACAACGTGGTGCTGTACAACGCGCTGTTCGACGTCTCGAACCCGGACGGCGACCTGGGCATCCAGATGTCGGCCCAGGTGTTCTTCGTCCATGCCGCCGCCAAGGATGCGGTGGTGGTGCCCGCCGCCGCCCTGGCCCAGACGCGGGGCAAGGGCGGCGACGCCTCCCTTCTGGTGATGCGGGACGGCGCGCCGCGGCCGCGCCCGGTCAAGGTCGGGGTGCGCAACCGCGTGCAGGCGCAGATCGTCGAGGGGCTGGAAGCGGGCGAGGAGGTGGTGATCGGCCAGCGCGTGG
Organism: Pseudomonadota bacterium; assembly: GCA_023458315.1. Lineage (GTDB taxonomy): Bacteria > Pseudomonadota > Alphaproteobacteria > Rhodospirillales > Magnetospirillaceae > Magnetospirillum. The sequence continues at coordinate 19,218 of JAEXAH010000014.1, read as the reverse complement.
CCGAGGCCAGGAAAGCCCCGGCCCGGGCCGGGTCGTCGTCGCCGCCGCCGCCGCCGCGCTGAGCCCCCGGCCATGAACGACACCGACCTGTCGGCCATCCGCCCCGGCGCCCCGCTGATCCAGTTGCAGGGCGTGACCAAGACCTATCGCAGCGGCACCCTGGAGGTCGAGGTGCTGCACGGCGTGTCGCTGACCATCCGGCGCGGCGAATTCGTCGCCATCATGGGCGCCTCGGGCTCGGGCAAGACCACGCTGATGAACCTGATCGGCTGCCTGGACCGACCGACATCCGGCCGCTACCTGTTCGCCGGGCGCGAGGTCGGCGCCATGGACCGCGACCAGTTGGCGCTGCTGCGGCGCGACGCCTTCGGCTTCGTGTTCCAGCAATACAATCTGCTGGCCAATGCCGACGCGGTCGAGAACGTCGAGGTTCCCGCCATCTATGCCGGCATGCCCAAGGCGGCGCGCGATTCCCGTGCCGCCGCCATCCTGACGGCGCTGGGCCTGGGCGAGCGCCTGGACCACCGCCCCAGCCAGCTTTCCGGCGGCCAGCAGCAACGGGTGTCCATCGCCCGCGCCCTGATGAACGGCGGCGCCGTCATCCTGGCCGACGAGCCCACCGGCGCGCTGGACAGCCGATCGGGCCGCGAGGTCATGGCCCTGCTGCACCGGCTGAACGCCGACGGCCATACCATCGTGGTGATCACCCACGATGCGGGCGTTGCCGCCCAGGCCCGCCGGGTCGTCACCATCGCCGACGGCGAGATCGTGTCCGATTGCGACGGCGACGGCCCGGCGGCGGCCGAAGCGGGCGCGGCGGCGGTGACGCTGGAGGCGCCGCCGCCGCGCGACAGCCACCCCATGACCGACGTGTCGGAAGCGGTGAAGATGGCGCTGCGATCCCTGCGCGCCAATCTGTTCCGCACGGTGCTGACGCTGCTGGGCATCGTCATCGGCGTCGGCTCGGTGGTGGCCATGCTGGCCTTGGGCGACGGCGCCAAGCAGGACGTGCTGAGCCGCATCCAGGCCATGGGCACCAATTTGTTGCTGGTGCGCCCCGGCACCGCCAACATGCGCGGCCCCGAGGCGGGCACCCTGGCCACCCTGGTTCCCGACGACGCCGAGGAAGTGGCCCGCCTGCCCAATGTCAGCGTGGCGGTGCCGGAAATGGGCGGCACGGTGACGCTGCGCCACGGCAATTCCGACTATCAGACATCCGTCACCGCCACCTCGGCCGATTATCCCGTCGCCCGCGACTGGCCGATCAAAAGCGGCACGTTCTTCGGCCCCGACGACGTCAAAAGCTATGTGCCGGTGGTGGTGCTGGGCCAGACCGTGGTGGACAACCTGTTCCGCGACGGCACCGACCCCATCGGCAAATACGTGCTGCTGAAGAACGTGCCGTTCCAGGTGGTGGGCGTGCTGGCGCGCAAGGGCGCCTCGCCGTTCGGGTCCGATCTGGACGACGCCGCCTTCGTGCCGCTGACCACCGGTTCGTTGCGGCTGTTCGGCCAGCGTTACCTGCGCGCCATCACCGTGCAGGTCGCGGATCTGGCGCAGATCGACCAGACCCAGGCGGAAGTCACCGCCCTGCTGGAAGCCCGCCACCGCGCCAAGGACGTCATGGTGCGCAACACCGCCTCGATCATGGAGATGGCGACGGCGACCCAGGACACCATGACCATCCTGTTGGGCTCGATCGCCGCCATCTCGCTGCTGGTGGGCGGCATCGGCGTCATGAACATCATGCTGGTCAGCGTCACCGAGCGCACGCGCGAAATCGGCATCCGCATGGCCACCGGCGCCCGCACCAGCAACATCCTGCTGCAATTCATCACCGAGGCGGTGGTGGTGTGCGCCATCGGCGGCGCGCTGGGCGTCGGCGGCGGCCTGGGCACGGCGTTCCTGGCCCGCGCCTTCGGCCAGCCGGTGGTGTTCTCGGCCGGGCCGGTGATCCTGGCCTTCGGCTGCGCCTTCGTCACCGGTCTGGTGTTCGGCTATATGCCGGCGCGCAAGGCCGCCAATCTTGATCCCGTCACCGCATTGTCGGCGGAGTAGCCATGCGTCGCCCCCTGTTGCCGCTGATCGCCCTGGCCCTGGCCGCCTGTTCCCAGACGCCGGAACTGCAAGTCCCGGACATGGCCCTGCCCGCCGCCTGGGGCGAGGCGCAGGACGCCGCCCTGCCCGCCCCCGCCGCGTGGTGGACGCTGTTCCAATCGGCCGAGTTGGACCGGCTGGAACAGGCGGCGCTGGCCGCCAATCACGACCTCAAGGCGGCGATCGCCCGCATCGAGCAGGCCGAGGCGCAGTTGAAGGTGGCGGGCGCCCCCACCCTGCCGTCGCTGAGCGCGGGCGGCGCGGGCAGCAACAAGATGACCCACGGCGCCAGCACCACGTCGGGCACCCGCACCTCCAAATCCGCCACCACGGCGCGCAGCTTCCAGGGCTCGGCCACCGCGTCCTACGAGGTGGATTTCTGGGGCAAGACCGCCGCCGCCATCCAGGCGGCCGATTCCAGCTTGCGCGCCAGCCGCTTCGACCGCGACACCGTGGCGCTGACCCTGACCGCCAACGTCGCCACCACATGGTTGCAGGCCATGGCCCTGGGCGACCGGGTCGCGGTGGCGCGGCGCAACCTGGAACTGGCGCGCCAGACCCTGAATCTGGCCGAACGGCAGGCGGAATTCGGCAAGACCTCGCAACTGGACGCGGCGCAGCAGCGCGCCACCGTCGCCGCCATCGAGGCCAAGCTGCCCGCCCTGGAACTGCAATACCGGCAAAGCGTCAACGCCTTGGCCATCCTGACCGGGCTGGCGCCGTCGCAATTGGCCCTGACCGCCCGCACCCTGGACGGCCTGCCCGCCCCGGCGGTGGCGGCGGGCCTGCCGTCCGACCTGCTGCGCCGCCGCCCCGACATCGCCAAGGCCGAGGCCGATCTGGAAGCCGCCAACGCCAATATCGGCGTGGCCCGCGCCGCGCTGTATCCCAGCCTGACCCTGACCGCCGAGGGCGGCTATGCCAACCCGTACCTGATCTCGCTGCTGGACGCCCATAACACCTTTTGGACCCTGGGCAGCAGCATCGCCGCCACCCTGTTCGACAACGGCAAGCTGCGCGGCACCGTGGAATTGAACGAGGCCAAGCTGCGCGAGGCGGCGGAAAGCTATCAATCCACCGTGCTGACCGCGCTTAAGGAGGTCGAGGACCAACTGGCGGCGCTGCGCTGGCTGGCGGTGCAGGAAGAGGCCCAAAGCCGCGCCGTGGCTGCGGCGCGCGAGGCGCAACGCCTGTCCGACGTGCGCTACCGCGAGGGCGCCGAGGAATACTTGACCGTGCTGGAGGCCCAGCGCACCCTGCTGGACGCCGAGGACAGCGCGGTGCAGGTCCGCCTGTCGCGCCTGTCCGCCTCGGTCGGACTGGTCAAGGCCCTGGGCGGCGGCATGGACGCAACCCAGCCGTAACATCTCTTCATATTGCAGCGCAGCGAGCAAAGGCCCACATTTCCCTGTAAAGCAGTTCAGGGGAAAGCACCATGCCGCATGCCGACGACAAGGAATTGCGCGCCCGCGTCAAGCTGTTGGGCGCCATGCTGGGCGACGTGCTGCGCGACCAGGAGGACGGCGAGGTGCTGGACACCGTCGAGATCCTGCGCAAAGGCTTCATCGAGCAGCGGCAAAAGGAAGACCCGGCCCGGCGCGAGCAGTTGATGCAGGTGATCGCCGGGCTGGACCCGGCGGTGCTCAGCCATGTGGTGCGCGCCTTCTCGCTGTATTTCCTGCTGGCCAACATCGCCGAGGAAGACGGCGCCCACCAGGACCGCCGCCGCATGGTGCAGAAGGGCGAGACGCTGTGGTACGGGTCGTTCGACCATACCCTGCGGACCTTCCGCGACCAGGGCGTGACGCCGGAACAGGTGCAGTTGCTGCTGGATTCCCTGTGCTATCGCCCGGTGTTCACCGCCCACCCGACCGAGGCCAAGCGTCGCACCGTGCTGGAGGTGCAGCGCCGCCTGGACGTGCTGGTCAAGCGCCTGGATACGGCGGCGCCCGGCCCCGAACGGGCCGAGATCGAGCAGGAATTGCGCAACCAGATTCAGGTGCTGTGGAAGACCGACGAGGTGCGGGTCAACCGCCCGCGGGTGGAAGACGAGATCAAGAACGGCCTGTTCTATTTCCGCGAAACCCTGTTCGACACCGTGCCGCGCCTGCACCGCAACCTGGAACGCGCCGTGCGCGCGGCCTATGGCGCCGATTCCGGCATCACCGTGCCGCCCTTGCTGCGCTTCGGGTCGTGGATCGGCGGCGACCGCGACGGCAACCCGTTCGTCACCCACGACGTCACCCGGTTGGCCCTGCGCCTGCAATCGCGCGAGGTGCTGAAACGCTATCGCCGCCGCATCGAGCAACTGGCGCTGGAACTGACCCATTCCTCGACCCTGGTGACGCCGTCGCGGGAATTCCAGGATGCCCTGGCCGCCGATGCCGATGTCATGGCCGACGTGCTGGCGGGCAACCCGCACCGCTATGCCCAGGAACCCTATCGTCTGAAGCTGCACGTCGCCCACCACCGTCTGGGACGGCGGATCGAACGCATCGAGGCGCTGCTGGACGGCCGCCCCGATCCCGGCCTGAACGGCGGTTATCCCGACGAGGCGGCGTTCATCGCCGATCTCGAGGTGATCGGCCGCTCGCTGGCCAGCCACGGCGATGCTGGCCTAGCCCAAGGCGGGCTCAGGGATTTGCTGTGTCTGGTCCGCACCTTCGGCTTCTTCCTGGCGCAACTGGACATCCGCCAGGAATCCACCCGCCATACCAACGCCGTGGCCGAGTTGTTCGCCCGCGCCCCCAACCTGCCCGATTACGCGGCGCTGGACGAGGCCGGGCGGGTCAAGGTGCTGGACGAAATGCTGCGCCATGGCGGCACGCCGCTGCTGTACGCCGACGATCTTTCGCCCGAGACGCGGGAAATCCTGGACGTGCTGGCGGCGGTGCGCGATTTGCGGGCCGAGATCAGCGCCGATGCCTTCGGCGCCTATGTCATCTCCATGACCCATCAGGCCAGCCATGTGCTGGAAGTGCTGTTCCTGGCCGGGTTCGCCGGGCTCGCCGGGCGCCGCGCCGACGGCACCTGGCATTGCGCCGTGCGGGTGGCGCCGCTGTTCGAAACCATCGACGACCTGACCCGCATCCGCCCGGTGCTGGACACCCTGCTGGACCTGCCCGCCTATGGCGCCCTGCTGCATGCCTCGGGCGGGGTGCAGGAGGTGATGCTGGGCTATTCCGATTCGTGCAAGGACGGCGGCATCCTGGCGTCCAGTTGGGGCCTGTACAACGCCCAGAAGCAGGTGGCCCAGGCCAGCGCCGCGCGCGGCATCAAGGCCCGGGTCTTCCATGGCCGCGGCGGCACGGTCGGCCGCGGCGGCGGCCCCACCCACGACGCCATCCTGTCGCAGCCGCCGGGCACCCTGTCGGGCGACATCAAGTTCACCGAACAGGGCGAGGTGCTGTCGGCCAAATACGCCAACCCGGAAACGGCGGTCTATGAACTGACCATGGGCCTGACCGGTCTGATGAAGGCGTCGTGCGGCATCGCCTTCGCCTGCGCGGTGGACCGGGGCGATTTCATGGCGGTGATGGCCGAACTGGCGCGGCTGGGCGAGGAAGCCTACCGCGACCTGACCGACCGCACCCCCAGTTTCATCGATTATTTCTACGAGGCGACGCCGGTTTCCGAGATCGGCCTGCTCAACATGGGCTCGCGCCCCAGTCACCGCGCCAAGGGCGACCGCTCGAAATATTCCGTGCGCGCCATCCCCTGGGTGTTCGGCTGGGGTCAGTCGCGCCAGACCATCCCGGCGTGGTACGGCCTGGGCACGGCGCTGGAGGCATGGTGCGGCCGCGACCGGGACCGGTTGGCGACCCTGCGCGAGATGGCGCGCGACTGGCCGTTCTGCCGCGCGCTGCTGGCCAACATCGCCATGTCGCTGAGCAAATGCGAGCTGTCCATCGCCCGCGAATATGCCCAATTGTGCGACGACGCGGTCGAGGCCGACGTCATCCACGCCCGCATCAAGGCGGAATACCGGTTGACGGTGGAATGGGTGTCGCGGCTGCTGGAAACCGACGATCTGCTGGCCGACAACCCGCGTCTGGCGTTGTCGCTGGCCCGGCGCAATCCCTATCTGGACCCGCTGAACCACATCCAGATCGCCGCCCTGCGCCGCTATCGCGCCCTGTCGCCCGACGATCCGGCGCGCGGCGACTGGCTGACGCCGCTGCTGCGTTCCATCAACGCCCTGGCCCAAGGGTTGCGCAACACCGGCTGAACCGTCACCCCATTCCGATCTCGGGCATGGGTTCGTCGGTCACTTCGGCGCGGATCTTCAGCACCGCGTCCCATTCCGCCAGGAAGGCGGCGACGCAAGCCGGGTCGAAATGGCTGCCGGAATTGTCCTCCAGCAGCTTGCGCGCCTTGTCCAGCGGCCATGCCGCCTTGTACGGCCGTTCGCTGGTCAGGGCGTCGAACACGTCGGCCACCGCGACGATGCGGCCGGACAGCGGAATGGCCTCGCCCGACAGGCGGTTGGGATAGCCGCTGCCGTCCCATTTCTCGTGGTGGGTCAGGGCGATCTCGGCGCCGAAACGGATCAGTTGCGAATCGCTGCCCGACAGGATTTCATGGCCGATCTGCGGGTGCTTGGTCATGACCGCGAATTCCTCGTCGGTCAGCTTGCCCGGCTTCAGCAGGATGCCGTCGGGAATGCCCAGCTTGCCCAGATCGTGCATGGGCGCCGCCTTCAGCATCAGCTCGCAATATTCCTCGTCCTGGCCCAGACGGCGGGCGATCAGTTCGGAATAGCGGGCCATGCGCACGATGTGGGCGCCGGTTTCCGGGTCGCGGAATTCCGCCGCCTTGGACAGACGCAGGATCAGTTCCTGTTCGCGGGCGGCGATGGTGGCGGTGGCCTGCCGCACCTCGTCCGCCAGCCAGCGGTTGCGGTCGCGCAATTGCAGATGGCTGCGGCGCAGGGCCAGCAGGTTGGCGAAGCGGACCTTGGCCTCGGCCGGGTCCACCGGCTTGGCCAGGAAGTCGGTGACGCCCAGTTCCAGCGCCTTCTGGCGCACGCTGCGTTCGGCGGCGGCCGTGACCATGACGATGGGCACGTCGCGGAAGCCGGGCAGCTTGCGCACCGCCTCGACATATTGATGCCCGTCCATCTCGGGCATCATGTAATCGACCACGATCATGTCGGGGACGGTGGTCCGGCACCAGGCCAGGGCGGCCACCGGATCGGCATAGGTGACGACCTCGACATCGGCGCCGGTGCGCAACGCCAGTTGCTCGAACAGCATCAGGTTGGTGTCATTGTCGTCGACGATCTGAACAAGCATGGCGTCCTCCCCGGCTCCCCCCTAGGACCCGGCCGTGATGGCTTCGATGGTGTCCATGGCGGCCTCGACCATGGCGGCGAACACGGCGTCCATGCCGTCCTCGTTCTTCTTCAGTCCGCTTTCCAGCCGGTCCAGCAGATGGGCCAGCCGCGCCAGCCCCAGATTGCTGGCGGCGCCGCGCAGGGAATGGGCGGCCTTGACCCCGGCCTGGACGTCGCCGTCGGCCAGGGCCTGCTCGATCTCGCGCATGCGGGTCGGCAGGCTTTGCCGGAAGGTGCGCATCAGCGAGGCGAACACGTCGGCGCCCAAGGTGTCGGCCAGATCGGCCCGCGCCTCGGCATCCAGCAGCGGCAGGCGCGACACCGGCGGCGGGGCGGCGGCCGGTTCGGCGGGGACACAGGGGGCGCAGGGGCCGCGTTCCGGGCGGGCGGCGACGATCTGTTCGCCCCAGCGTTCCAGCAGCACCGCCAGACGCTGGCGGTCGATGGGCTTGGCGATGTAATCGTCCATGCCCGCCGCCAGACAGGCTTCGCGGTCGCCGGCCATGGCGTTGGCGGTCATGGCGATGATGGGCACCGCGCCCTTGGGCCGCGCCAGTTGGCGGATGGCGCGGGTGGCGGCGATGCCGTCCATGTGCGGCATCTGCATGTCCATCAGCACCAGATCGTAATCGCAGCGTTCCACCAGCGTCACCGCCTCGCGCCCGTCATCGGCCACGTCGGCGCGGTGGCCCAGCTTGGCCAGCAATCCCACCGCCACCTGCTGGTTGATGGCGTTGTCCTCGGCCACCAGGATGCGCAGGGCCGGACCGGTGGGCAGGATGGCGTCCTCGGGACGGCTTGGCCCCACCGGACGCGGGCGTTGGATGCCCACCGCCTCGAGCAGACGATCCAGCAGGGTGCTTTGCCGCACCGGCTTGGACAGCACCGCATCCAGGCGCAGGCTGGCCGCCTGGGCCTTGAGGTCGGGCGTATCGCCCGACGACGCCAGGATCAGCTTCAGCCCGGCCAGATCGGGATCGGCGCGCAACAGGGTGGCGAGGTCCAGGCCGCTCATGCCCGGCATGTGGTGATCCAGCAGCACCACGGCGAACGGCGCCGCCTCGCGCGCCGCCTCGCGCGCCGCCACCAATCCGACGGCGGCGTTCTCGGCGGTGACGACGGTGGCGCCCCAGTTTTCCAACTGGCGGCGGAACACGTCGGCGTTCGTGTCGTTGTCGTCCACCACCAGCACCTTGACGTCCGCCAGCGGGTTGTCCGAGCGTTCGTGCCCGCCCTCGCCCTGGCGCACCGGCACCTCGAACCAGAAGGTCGAGCCCTCGCCCTCGGCGCTGGAAAAGCCGATGCTGCCGCCCATCAGTTCCACGATGTGCTTGGAAATGGCCAGCCCCAGGCCGGTGCCGCCGAAACGCCGCGCGGTGGACGAATCCGCCTGGGTGAACTTGGTGAACAGCCGCGTCTGGGCGGCGGCGGGAATGCCGATGCCGGTGTCGCGCACCACGAAACGCAGCCACGCCCGTTCGCCGTCGGCGTCGGGATGGGCCGACGCCTCGATGGCGACGTTGCCGCGATCGGTGAACTTGATGGCGTTGCCCGCCAGATTCAGCAGCACCTGACGCAGCCGCCCGGAATCGCCGATGAAGGTGGCGGCCTCGGGCGATTGCACGAAATAGGTCAGTTCCAGCGGCTTGCCCTTGAGGCGCGGCGCCAGGATGTCGACCACGCCTTCCACCAGCGGCCGCACCTCGAACGAGCTTTCCTCGAATTCCAGCCGCCCGGATTCGGCGCGCGAGAAGTCCAGGATCTCGTTGATGATGGACAACAGCGCCTCGGCCGACAGGCGGATGGTGCCGGCGAAATGCCGCTGTTCGGGGTTCAGATCGGTGTCCAGCAACAGGCCGGTCATGCCGATGATGCCGTTCATGGGCGTGCGGATTTCGTGGCTCATGGTGGCCAGGAACTCGCTTTTCGCCTTGTTGGCGCTTTCGGCGGCGGCCATGGCCTTGCGCAATTCGCGGTCCATCTGCACCGATTGGGTGATGTCGGTGTGGATGCCGACCACGCCGCCATCGGCGGTGGGATATTCCACCGTGCGCACCCAGCGGTCGCCCGCCAGATGCTGCAACACCTCGGCGCCGCTGGCCTCGTGGTGGGCGGCGATGCGCTGTTCGATCCAGCGGTCCAGTTCGGCCCCGGTCAGGGCATAGGCGCCGCGTTCGGCGATGGCGCGCACCAGATCGCCGAAATGCACGCCGGGGCGGATGACGTCGGCCAGATGGGGGAACAGGGCGCGGTAGCGGTCGTTGCATACCACCAGCCGCCCCTGGGAATCGTACAGCACGAAACCTTCGGAAATGGACGAGATGGCGGCCAGAAGCTGGTTTTCCAACTGCTTCAGCCGCGCCTCGGCCTCGATCTGCTCGGTGACGTCGGACGCGGTGCCGCGATAGCCCAGGAATTCCTTGCCCGGCCCGTAGGCGGGCTTGCCCGACACCTTGAAATAGCGGCAGGCGCCGTTGGGCAATTGCACCGGATAGGTGTAGTCGCGGAACGGCAGGCGGGCGTCCAGGGTCGCCTGATGGGCGGCGATCTGGTCGGCGGGCACGGTGGCGGCCATCAATTCGGCGCGGGTGCGGCCGATGATGCCCTGCAACAGATGCTCGAGCCCGTCATCGCTGCCGGTGAAGCGGGTGAAGCGGTGGTCGGGGCCGGTTTCCCAGAACCAGTCCGACGACGATTGGGCGAAATCGCGGAACCGGGCGTGGCTGGCCTGCAATTCGGCCTCGTGGCGCTTGCGGTCGCTGATGTCGCGGATGATGCCGACGAACTGGTGCATGCCGACCACGGTCAGGTCGCCCACCGCCAGTTCGATGGGGAACAGGGTGCCGTCCTTGCGCCGCGCCGTTTCCTCGCGGCCCCGGCCGGTGACGCGGGCGGTTCCGGTCGCCTTGTAGCGTTCCACGTGGTGGTGATGCATGGCCGCGTCGCGCTGGCCCATCAGCAGGGTCAGCGGCTGGCCGATCACTTCGTCGCGGCCATAGCCGAACATGGTCAGCATGGCGCGGTTGACGTCCAGGATGGTGCCCTGAAGGTCCGAGATCACCACCCCCTCGCCCGCCGTGTCCAGGATCGCCTTGAGCTGCCGCTCGGCGCTTTCCCGGGCCTCGCGGTTGGCCTCGCGCAGTTCCTGCTCCATCAGCGCGGCGGCCATGCCGCTGGCGTGGCGGTCGCGGTCGGCTTCCTCGTAGGACCGGTTCACCAGGGCCAGCAGCGCGTCCACGTCGATGGCGCCGTCGCGCCGCGCCTGCCGCAATTGGTCTTCAAGCAGGGGATGCATCATGCGGCGCCGTCGGGAAACGACCGCCGCCGTGGGGACGGAAAGCCCGAAATCCGCCACACATCCGGCGCGGAAAACAACGGCGGCGGCGGCGCGACATCGTCCCCGACCTGCACCCACCCGGTGTTCCGCGTCCAGACATGTTGGGAAATGCGCATGGGCTCCCCTCCTGCCTCATTGATACCAAGGATGTATAAACGGCCTTGCGGGGATGGATAAACGAAAAACAAACATCGGTTGTCGCAATGCGTCATACGTCGGGCACCCTTCCGCCTGGGGCCGCCATTGCTTATGTTGCAGTTTGCCTATCCTTCCCTTCCCACCGGCAGAGAGTTCATGCCCTCCGACATCCAGACCGCCGCCGCCGTTCCCGCCGCCATCCGCCGGTGCGATTACGCCCCGCCCGCCTATCTGGTGGAGCGTGTCCTGCTGGACGTCGCGCTGGGCGACGACGCCCTGGTGCGCGCCGTCCTGCACCTGCGCCGCAACCCCGAGGCGGCGCCGGGCCAGCCCCTGGTGCTGGACGGCCAGGATCTGGACACCCGCCGCATCGTCCTCGACGGCCGCGCGCTGACGGCCGGGGAATACGCGATAGCGGGCGAGACGCTGACCATCGCCAGCCCGCCCGACGGCGCGTTCGTGCTGGAAACCGAGGTCGCCATCGACCCCGCCGCCAACACCGCGCTGGAGGGGCTGTACGTTTCCGGCGGCATGCTGTGCACCCAATGCGAGGCCGAGGGCTTCCGCCGCATCACCTGGTATCCCGACCGCCCCGACGTGATGGCCCGCTTCCGCGTCGCCATCACCGCCGACCGCGCCCGCTTCCCGGTGCTGCTGTCCAACGGCAATCTGGTGGAACAGACCGATCTGGGCGACGGCCGCCACCGCGCGGTGTGGGACGACCCCTTCCCCAAGCCCTGCTATCTGTTCGCCCTGGTGGCGGGCGACCTGGCGCTGGTGGAGGGCGATTTCACCACCCGCTCGGGGCGCAAGGTGGCGCTGAAATTCTGGGTCGAGCACGGCAACCAGGATCAGGTGCCGCACGCCCTGAAATCGTTGCAGGCGGCCATGGAGTGGGACGAACGGGTGTTCGGCCTGGAATACGACCTGGACGTCTACAACGTGGTCGCGGTGTCGCATTTCAACATGGGGGCGATGGAGAACAAGAGCCTCAACATCTTCAACAGCAAATACGTGCTGGCCAAGCGCGAAACCGCCACCGACGGCGACTTCCTGGGCATCGAATCGGTGATCGCCCACGAATATTTCCACAACTGGACCGGCAACCGCGTCACCTGCCGCGACTGGTTCCAGTTGACGCTGAAGGAAGGGCTGACGGTGTTCCGCGACCAGGAATTCTCGGCCGACATGAACAGCCGGGGCCTGCAACGGATCGAGGACGTGCGATCGCTGCGCGCCGCCCAGTTCCCCGAGGATAACGGCCCCATGGCCCATCCGATCCGGCCGGAATCCTATGTGGAGATCAACAATTTCTACACCACCACCGTCTACGAGAAGGGGGCGGAAGTCATCCGCATGATCCATACCCTGGTGGGGGCGACCGGCTTCCGCAAGGGCATGGATTTGTATTTCCAGCGCCATGACGGCCAAGCGGTGACGTGCGAGGATTTCGTGGCCGCCATGGAAGATGCCTCGGGCGTCGATCTGGGCCAGTTCCGCCGCTGGTATTCCCAGGCGGGCACCCCCAGGGTCGGCGCCCGCTGGAGCCATGATGCCGCCGCCCGCCGCCTGACCCTGACCCTGGCGCAATCGTGGCGGCCCAGCCCCGGCCAGCCGGACAAGCAGCCCTATCACATTCCGGTGGCGGTGGGTCTGGTGGGCGCCGACGGCGATTTGGACCTGCGGCTGGAGGGCGAGGCCGACCCGCGCGGCACCACCCGCGTGCTCAACCTGACCCGGCCCGAGCAGAGTTTCGTGTTCGAGGACGTCGGCGAAGGGGTGCTGCCGTCGCTGCTGCGCGGGTTCTCGGCGCCGGTGGTGCTGGACGCGCCCTATTCCGACGCCGATCTGGCCCGCCTGATGGCCGCGGATTCCGACGCCTTCAACCGCTGGGACGCCGCCCAGGAACTGACCGTGCGCGTACTGCTGGCCCTGGTCGCCGACCATGCCGCCGGGCGGAAGCTGGCGCTGGACGAAAGCTTCGCCGCCGCCTGGGGCCGCCTGCTGGCCGACCACGCCGCCGACCCGGCCTTCGCCGCCGAGGCGCTGTCGCTGCCCGGCTTCTCGGTGCTGGGCGAACGGCTGGAGGTCATCGACGTGGACGGCATCCACGCCGCCCTGCGTTTCCTGGCCGCCGCCCTGGGACGGCGCTTCGCGCCGCACCTGCTGCGCCTGCGCGAATCCCTGGCCGATTCCGGCTTTTCCCTGACCCCGGCCGCCGTCGGCCGCCGCCGTCTGCGCAACGTCGCCCTGGGGTTCCTGGCGCACGGCCTGCCCGCCGACGCGGTGATGCTGGCGCGCGAACAATTCCGCGACGCCGACAACATGACCGACCAATTGGCGGCGCTGTCGTGCCTGACCCTGGTGGGCGCCGCCGCCGCCGAGCCTTCTTTGGCCGCCTTCTACGAGCAGTGGAAGGGCGAGCGGCTGGTGGTCAACAAATGGCTGGCCATCCAGGCCGCCGCCGACTGGCCGGACGTGCTGGATCGGGTCAAGGGGCTGCTGGCCCATCCCGCCTTCGACGGGTCCGAGCCCAACAAGGTCTATGCCCTGATCGGCGGTTTCGCCGCCAATCCCAAGGCCATGCACGCCGCCGACGGTTCCGGCTACGCCTTCATGGCCGAGCGGGTGATGGCGCTGGATTCCGCCAATCCCCAGGTGGCGTCGCGCATGGTCCGCTCGCTGATGCGCTGGAAGCGCTACGACGCCAACCGCCAGGCGCTGATGCGCGCCCAGTTGGAGCGCATCAAGGCCAAGCCCGATTTGTCGCGCGACGTGGGCGAGATCGTCGCCAAGGCCCTGGTCTGAGCCCGCCCTCGCCATGCCCGCCGCCCAGCTTCTCGGCGCCGCCTATGCCCTGAACCCGCCGGCGTTGCTGTTGCTGGCGGCGGTGGCGCTGACGGTGGCCATGGCGTGGCATGGCCGCAAGCTGCGGCGCTTTCCCGGGCGCCAGCGCTTCATCGTCATGCAATTGGGCGCGGCGGCCTGGGCGCTGGCCGCCGCCCTGGAGAACATGGCCCAGGCCCCCGACGACAAGGTGCTGTGGGCCAAGCTGGCCTGGGGCGGCATCGTGGTCGCCCCCACCGCCTGGGCCATGTTCGTGTGGTCCTATGGTCGTGGCGAGGAAAAGCTGCTGCCCGGCCGCTGGGTGTGGCTGCCCTGGGTCATGCCGCTGCTGACCGTGGCCGTGGCGCTGAGCAACGATCTGCACGGGCTGATGTATCGCGGCACCGCGCCCATGGGCGACGCGCCGGGCGCCGCCATCGAATACCACCACGGCATCTGGTATTTCCTGACCGTGGTCTACCTGTACGGCTTCATGCTGTTCAGCGTGTTCGCCATCATCGAGGCCATCCACCGCAGCCACGGCCTGTACCGCCGCCATTATCTGGGCATGGCCTTCGCCATGATGCTGCCGTGGGCGGCCAATCTGGCCTATGTCACCGGCACCTTCACGCTGTTCGATTTCGACCCGACGCCGTTCAGCTTTCTGGTGATGGGCGGCATCTTCCACTGGATGATCCACCGCCGCCATCTGTTCGAGGTGGTGCCCGTCGCCCGCACCGCCATGCTGGATTCCCTGCCCGACCCGGTGCTGGTGCTGGACGTGGGCGGCATGGTGCTGGAGGCCAACCGCGCCGCCTGCGAACTGGCCGGGCTGGACGAACTGGCGGGGCGGCGTTTCCAGGATCTCGACTGGGCCGGGCAGGAATTGGCGACCTTGCCGTCGGCCCCTGGCGACACCGTCATCGAAGCGCGGCTGGGCGCCGCCGGGCGGCATTTCGAAATCCGCCGGGTCGGGCTGGAGCGGCACGGCCAGGCGGTGGGCGTGCTGCTGATGTTCCGCGACGTCACCCACCGCCGCGAGGCCGAGGAACGGCTGCGCGCCACCCTGGAGGATTTGCGCCGCGCCAAATCCGAGGCCGAGGCGGCCAGCCGCGCCAAGTCGGATTTCCTGGCGGTGATGAGCCACGAAATCCGCACCCCCATGAACGGCGTCGCCGCCATGGCCGAGTTGCTGGCCCAGACCCGCACCGACAGCGAGCAGGGATCGATGGTGTCGATCCTGCGGCAATCGGCGGAAAGCATGCTGACCATCATCGACGACATCCTGGATTTCTCGAAGATCGAGGCCGGGCGGCTGGTGGTCGAGCAAGTGGCGTTCGACCCGGTGCGCGTGGTCGAGGACGTGGCCCAGATGGTCGCCGCCCGCGCCGCCGAAAAAGGCATCGAGGTGGTGGTGGACGCCGCCGCCCTGCCCGCCCGCATGCAGGGCGACCCGGCGCGGCTGCGTCAGGTGCTGCTGAATCTGGCGGGCAATGCCGTCAAGTTCACCGAACGCGGCCACGTCCTGCTGCGCGCCTGGGCCGGGGACGGCGTGCTGAACTTCGCCGTCACCGACACCGGCATCGGCATCGCCCCCGACCAGCACGCCCATCTGTTCCAGCCCTTCACCCAGGCCGACGGTTCGGTGGCGCGGCGCTATGGCGGCACCGGCCTGGGCCTGTCCATCTGCAAGCGGCTGCTGGACCTGATGGGCGGCCGCATCTGGCTGAGCAGCGCGCCGGGGCGCGGCAGCACCTTCTGTTTCACCCTGCCCGCCCCGGCCGAGCCCGACACGCCGCCGCGCCCGCGACCGCTGGACGGGCTGCGGGTGGCGGTGCGGCTGCCGGACACGCTGGGACCGGCGCTGGAACGCCTGCTGACCGCCCACGGCGCCACGGTGGCGGCGGGCAACGCCGATGTGGTGGTGGCCGAACAGGGTGCCGCCGCCAACGCGCCGCTGGTCGCCCTGGTGCCGTTCGACCATCTGGAAATGCCGACCGCCGACGGCCCGCTGCTGCGCAAGCCGGTGCGGGCCGACGATCTGGTGCGGGCGGTGGCCGCCGCCGCCGGGCGCCAGCAGACGGGAACCGGCACCGCCCGGCCCGGCGAAACCGCCTATGCCGCGCCGCCCGGCGAAACCGCCGATGCCGAGGGCACCCGCCTGCTGGTGGCCGAGGACAGCCCGGTCAACCGCATGGTCATTTCCAAGATGCTGGACCGGCTGGGCATGGTCTACGATCTGGCCCGCGACGGCGACGAGGCGCTGGCCCTGTTCCGCCAGCGCCGTTACGGACTGGTGCTGACCGATTTGCACATGCCGGGCATGGACGGCATCACCCTGGCCCGCGCCATCCGCGCCGATGAGCAGGCCGGCGCCCTGCCCGTCCCGGCCCTGCCCATCCTGGCCCTGACCGCCGACGTGCTGGCCCAGACCACGCAAGCCTGCGCCGAGGCGGGCATGCAGGGCTGCCTGACCAAGCCGGTGCCGCTGGCCCAGTTGGACGAAATCCTGATCCGCCACCTGCCGCGCGCCGCCGAACTGCGCCGGGCGCAGGCCGGGCAGACGGCGGCGGCGGCCATGGCGCCACGCCCGGCAACCCCCATCCTGGACAGCGCCCACCTGATCGAATTGTTCGGCGGCCTGGACGGCGAAGCCCTTGCCTTGCTCGAGGATTTCCGCACCAATGCGCAGACGCGGCTGGCGTCGCTGGTCGCCGCGCTGGCCCAGGGCGACGCCGCCGCCGCCCGTCCCCATGCCCATACCGCGCGCGGCACCGCCCGATCGGTGGGGGCCGGGGCGCTGGCCGAGGTGTTCGCCGCCCTGGACGATTGTCTGGCCGAGGGCGATCTGGCCCTGGCCGACCGGCTGGTGCATCAGGCGGTACGGCAGTTGGAGGTTTTCCGGGAATATCTGGCCGAACTGAAGGCCAGACCCGGCGCGACAAGGGGGAATGCATGAAGGGCCTGGTCCTGGTTACGGGCGACGACACCCTGCGGGCCGAGGCGCAAGCCTATTTCACCGGCCTGGGCTTCGAGTTCTCCAACGAGGTGCCGCTCGACCGCGCCCCCGACTGGGCGCTGGCCGCCGATCTGGGCCTGCTGGCGCCGCTGGCCTCGGGCCTGCCCAACCAGAATCTGGCCAAGCATTTCGGGCAGGTGGTGGCCCTGGCCGAGAACGGCGGCTTCCACCCCCGGCTTCAGGCGGCGCGGCTGGGGGCCGACGGCTTCCTGCAACGCCCGCTTTGCCCGGCCGACCTGTTCGACCTGCTGGAAGACGCCGCGCAAGCGGGCGGCGACGCCCCCATCCGCGTGCTGATCGTCGACGACGACCCCATCGCCGCCCGCGTCACCGCCCGCCAGATGGACATGGCGGGCATGCGGACCCTGTCGGTGCAGGACCCCGGACAGGTGCTGGACAGCCTGAAAAGCTTCCGCCCCGATCTGGCCATCGTCGATCTGTACATGCCGCAATGCTCGGGCACCGAACTGGCCCAGGTCATCCGCCAGATCGCCACCTTCGACAGCCTGCCCATCATCTTCCTGTCGTCCGAGGGCGAACTGGCCGCCCAGATGAACGCCGTCAGCACCGGCGGCGACGATTTCGTCGCCAAGGGCACCCCGGCGGCGCTGATGGTGCCGCTGATCAAATCGCGGGCCGAGCGCATGCGCCGCCTGCGCCGCCACCTCAAGACCGACGGCATGACCCGGCTTTTGACCCACACCGCGTTCAAGGACAGCCTGGACGACGTCCTGCGCGGCGCCGAACCGTGCTGCCTGGCATTGCTGGACGTTGACGGCTTTCGCGCCGTCAACGCCGAACACGGCCACCCGGTGGGCGACGGCGTGCTGAAGACCCTGTCGCGGCTGCTGCGCCACCGCACCGGCGCCGACGCCCGCGCCGGACGCTTCGGCGGCGAGGAATTCGGCCTGCTGCTGCCCGCCGCCACCCTGGAGGACGGCGCCACCCTGGTCGATGAATTGCGCGCGGTGTTCGCCGGGCTGTGGCACCATGGCCCGGGGGGCCGCTTCCGCGCCTCGTTCAGCGGCGGCGTGGCGCAAGGCCGCCCGGGGGACGAGGCTGAAACCCTGATCCGCCGCGCCCTGGCCGCCCTGAGACGGGCCAAGGCCGAGGGCGGAAACCGACTTGCCAAGGACCAAGCATGAGCAGGCGCGTCTATCTGGCCGGACCGGCCGTGTTCCACCCCGCCGCCCGGCAGGTGTTCGAATATCTGGTGGAGGTGTGCGCCCGGCACGGCCTGGAGGCCATCACCCCGCAGATCGACGAGAAAACCCTGGAAGGGCTGAGCCCGGCGGAACAGGCGGCGCTGATCCGCGCCGGGAATTTGTCGAAGATCCGCGCCGCCGACGCGGTGCTGGCCTGCATCTCGCCGTTCCGCGGCCCCGGCGCCGATGCCGGAACCGCCTGGGAAATGGGCTATGCCGAGGCCCTGGGCAAGCCGGTGGTGGCGTGGAGCGAGGCCCCCGACCAGTACCGCGAACGGGTCGCCGCCGACGTGGACCCCAAGGGCACCTATTGGTGCCGCCAGCACGGCATGATCGTCGAGGATTTCGGCCTGACCGACAATCTGATGCTGACCGCCGGGGCGCACCCGGTGGAAAGCGATTTCGAAGCGGCGGTCAAGGCGGTGGCGGCGTTGCTGTAACTGACCTGTTCCCCTGATTGATCCCGTTCAGAGGTTGAGCCCCGTCTCCCTGTGATGCCCGAAATGGGCGGTGATGGCAATGTGGGCCGGGGCACCCGCACCGGTTCTTGGGAAACAGGCTCCGGGAAGAGAAACACCCCACCCACAACAGCCTCAAGGGACGCCGGAACCTCAGAGTCAACCGTCCCCACCATCGGCAACCACGACCACCCGCGACTACGGCACCATCGCCGACCAATTCGGATTGGACCACGACGTCGGAGCCAAGGCCGGCGATAAAACCAAAGCAGCCCTTGATGCCCTACAAAAATTTCGTGACAGTCCTGACAGAAGTCCTGCCGCCCTCAATCAGGTCATGGCGGCTGCACACCAGGCCGCGGCAGAAAACCCCAAGGCCGCCGAGAAAATCCGAGGCATGCTGCTCGACTACAAGACAAATTCCCTGTGGCAGCCGGGACTGATGTCGGAGCAGGAACTGAAGAACGCGGGCGGCGACAACCCTTCGGCACGCTTCAGCAATCTGGCCGGTGTTGCTGGCGGCGTCACGGCCGCTGGGGGCAGCGCATTGGAAGTCACCGGTCATGCCGGTTCCGGCAAGGCACTCGGCATTCTCGGCCGAGGGGTTGGCATGCCCATGGCCATTGCGTCGGGTATTGATCAAGCTCAACGTGAAGGGTTGAAGGGAGAGATTAGTTGTTTAGTCCCGGAATTTAATGGTGCATTCTTGTCCACGGAGTGGAAGGAGGCACTATGGGCCAGGTTCTACACGGCAGCGCCACGACGACAGAGGCAGTCCGTCGAGCAATACAAGATAGTCAAGA
>JAEXAH010000013.1 GCA_023458315.1 Pseudomonadota bacterium | reverse complement strand
GGCCTGGACGACGCCGCCCGTCGCCTGCATGACGCCGCGCTGGAACGGCTGGCCGCCGAGCCGTTGGCCGCCTGCCGCCTGGCCGTCGCCGCCTGGGCGCTGGACCGCGCCCATTATGCCACCGCCCGCTCGCTGCACGTCCACCTGGCCACCGGCGAGTTGGGGCGGCCGCTGGACGAGGCGGAGTGCCGCCGCGCCATCGAGGCCGATGGCGCGGACGCGATCGCCCTGGTCGCCCTGGCCAATCTGGAACGCCGGGCCGGACGCCAGCACCGGGCCGAGGCGCTGTACCGCGCCGCCGCCGCCGCCCGTCCCGCGTTGCCCTTCGCCGCCGCCCGGCTGGCGGCGCTGCTGTCCGAGCAACGCCGCTTCGACGAGGCCACCGCCCTGTTCCTGGCGGTGGGCGCCGCCCATGGCGGCATCGAGCAGGTCATCCGGCTGGACCGCGCCTTCCTGGCCGCCCTGCCCGCCGATCCCCGCCCCCTTCCGCCCACGCGCGACGACGACGGCTTCGTCGTCTATGCCGGATGCGACAGCGGCTATTTCCGCCGCTTCTCGGACGCGCTGGCCAATTCCCTGGCGGCCAGCGGCGCCCGCGCCCGCCTGCATTTCCACATCGTCGACGCCGATGCCGACGCCCTGGCCCATCTGGATTCCCTGCGCCGCCGCCATCCCGCCCTGGCCGTCGAGCACAGCACCGTCGCCACGCCGCCCCACCTGACGGCGGAACAGCGCCGGACCTTCTATGCCTGCGCCCGCTTCCTGCACCTGCCCGATTTGCTGCGCCAGCACGGGCGGCCGGTGCTGATGGTGGACGTGGATCTGGTGCTGCTGCGCGATCCCACGCCGCTGGTGGAGCGCCTGCGCCGCGAGGGCGCCGACATCGCCCTGACCGTCGGCACCCAGCGCGATCCGTGGTGCGAATTGTGGGCCGACGCCATCCTGTGCACCCCCGCCGCGATCCCGGCATTGGAACGGGTGCGCGCCTATATCCGCCATTTCCTGGACCGGGGGCTGGCGCCGTGGTTCCTGGATCAGGTGGCGCTGTTCGCCGCGCTGGTGGCCGCCGCCCGTCTTGACGGCGCCCCGGCGCTGCTGCCGTGGCCGCAGGACATCCAGAACGGTGACGCCGCCCTGTGCCATTTCTGGTCGCTGCACAGCAGCCAGCCCAGCAACCAGGGGGCCGAGCACAGCGACCTGTACCGCCGCTTCGCCACCGGGGCCGGACAATGACCGACGCCGCCGCCCAAGCCCTGGCCGCGGGCGATCTGGACGGCGCCGAGCGGGCCGCGCTGGCGGTGCTGGCCGCCGACCCCGCCCAGGCCGAGGCGTTGCAGATCCTGGGGCTGGTCCGCCGCCGCCAGAACCGGCTGGCCGAGGCGCTGGCCCTGCTGCGCGAGGCGTGGCGCCGCGCCCCCCATCTGCCGCATCTGGGCGGCAATCTGGTATCGGCGCTGACCGCCGCCGACCGCCCCGAAGAAGCGGTGGCCGCCGCCGACGACGCCCTGGCCGCCCATCCCGGCTTCGCCGACCTGCATCTGAACAGCGGCTTCGCCGCCCTGCATCTGAACAGCGGCTTCGCCGCCCTGCACCTTAATCGCGGCGTCGCCCTGCACGCCCTGAAGCGCCACGCCGAGGCCGCCCTGGCCTTCGCCGAGGCCGCCCGCCTGCACCCCGACCTGTTCCTGGCCCATTTCTACCAGGGCTGCGCCTGGGAGGAAGACGGCCAGCCCCAGGCCGCCGAGGCGCCGTTGCGCCGCGCCGTCGCCCTGGCCCCCGACCATGCCGAGGCCCACAACCATCTGGGCCGGGTGCTGCACGCCCAGGACCGCCACGCCGAGGCGCTGGACAGCTTTCGCGCCGCCGCCGCCCTGGCCCCGGACAATGCCGCCATCCTGAACAACCTGGGCAGCGCCCTGCTGCGCCTGGACCGCCCCCACGACGCCATGGCGCCCCTGGACCGCGCCGCCCGACTGGCGCCCGACGACGCGGGCATCCAGGCCAACCTGTCCCTGCTGCACACCGAATTGCAGGACTTGCCGCGCGCCATGGCCCACAGCCGCCGGGCCATCGCCCTGGCCCCCGACAAGGCGGAATATCACTGGAGCCACGCGTTGCAATTGCTGCAATGCGGACACTGGCGCCAGGGCTGGCGGGAATACGAATGGCGGTGGCGGCTGCCCGAACATCCGCCATTCACCGGCCTGCCCCTTTGGCAAGACCAGGACATCGCCGACGCGACGGTGGTGGTGGTGGCGGAACAGGGACACGGCGACACCCTGCATTTCCTGCGCTACGTGCCGCTGCTGGCGGCGCGCTGCCGCCATGTGGTGCTGCGGGTGCAGCCGCCGTTGAAGACATTGGTGGCCGCCAACTTCCCCCACTGCACGGTGATCGGCAACCACGACCCCGTCCCCCCGGCCGACTGGCTGGTGCCGCTGATGAGCCTGCCCCACCGCCTGGACCTGGACGGCGACGATCCCCCCGCCCCCTATCTGCACGCCCCGCCCGAACGGCTGGCGCCGTGGGCCGAACGGCTGGCGGCGCTGCCCGGGCGAATCAAGGTCGGGCTGGCCTGGCGCGGGTCGCCCACCCACCGCCGCGACCACCTGCGGTCGGTCAAGCTGGAGGTGCTGGCCGCCCTGGCCGCGCGGGACGACGTCACCTTCGTCGCCCTGCATCCCGACGCCAGCGCCGCCGAAGCGGCGGCCTTTCCCGCCGGACGGCTGGACGTGTCGCTGGCCGCCCATCTGGGCGATTTCGCCGACACCGCCGCGCTGATGGCCCACCTGCCGCTGGTGGTCAGCGTCGATTCCTCGCCCGCCCATCTGGCGGGCGCCCTGGGGCGGCCCTGCCGGGTGCTGGTGCCCGCCGTGCCGGACTGGCGCTGGGGGCTGGACGGCGCATCCTGCCGCTGGTACGGCAGCCTGACCCTGGAACGTCAGCGCCCGGGCGAGGCATGGTCGGCCACAATGGCCCGGCTGCTGGCGGCCATCGGCTGATCCAGCAGCGGCACCAGCAGGTCGCGCAGCCACAGATTGGCCGGTTCGGCGTCCACCGTGGCGTGCCAGTACAGGAAAACGTCCAGCGGCGGCATGTCCAGCGGCAGCGGGTGGATGCGGTTGGGCAGGTCGCGGTTGGCCGGACGGGCGTATTGCTCGGGCATGGTCAGCAGCAGGTCACTTTCCGCCACCACCCGGCAGGCGGCGAAATAATGCTGGCAGCGCAGGGCGACGTGGCGGTGGCGGCCGATGCGGGCCAGGGCCATGTCCTCGGCCCCCGGGCCGCTGCGCCGCGACGACACTTGGACATGGCCGTGCGTCAGATAGCCGTCCAGGTCCAGCCCGTCCGCCAGCCCGGGATGATCGGCGCGGGCGATCACCACCAGGGTATCGCGGGTCAGTCGGCGGCATCGCATGTCGGGGCCGGGCGGCATCAGCACGTCCACCGCCAGATCCAGGGTGCCGCCCGCCAGTTGGGCGGGCAGGTCGCGGCGATCCACCTGGACCGAAACCAGATCCACCCCCGGCGCCTCGACCCGCAGCCGCGCCATCAGCGGCGGCAGGACGGTGGCTTCCAGCACCGGCCGCAAGCCGATGGTGAAGCGCCGCCGCGCCGCCGCCGGGTCGAAGGATCGCGCCTGCAACACGCTGACCGTCAGGGTCTGCAACGAATGCCGCACCGGCCCGATCAGTGCGCGGGCCAGCGGCGACGGCACCATTTCCGCGCCGTGGCGCAGGAACAGCGGGTCGGCGAACAGGTCGCGCAGCCGTGCCAGGGCATGGCTGAGCGCCGATTGCGTCAGGTTCAGCTTGCGCGCCGCGCGGGTGACGTTGCCTTCGCTGTAAATGGCGTCGAAGGCCACGAACAGGTTCAGGTCCAGCCGGGGAGTATGAATGCCGTTCATGGTTCAAGGTCATTATTGATCATTTGATTGATTGAACCATGTCCGCACAATCGGGGCAACCAACAGCACAGGGTTGCCCCATGGACTTCGCCCCTTCCGCCCGCGCCCAGGATTTCATGGACCGCCTGAGCGATTTCATGCAGGCGCACGTCTATCCGGCCGAGGCCGAGTACCACGCCCAACTGAAGCGCGGCGACATGCCGTGGAACGTGCCGCCGGTGATGGCGGAATTGAAGGCGCGGGCCAAGGCGGCGGGGCTGTGGAACCTGTTCCTGCCCGAGCCGGAACACGGCCCCGGCCTGTCCAATCTGGAATACGCGCCGCTGGCCGAGATCACCGGCCGTTCGCCCATCGCGCCCGAGGTGTTCAACTGCAACGCCCCCGACACCGGCAACATGGAAGTGCTGATCAAATACGGGTCCGAGGCGCAGAAGCGGCAATGGCTGGCGCCGCTGCTGGCGGGCGACATCCGCTCGGCCTTTTGCATGACCGAACCGGGCGTCGCCTCGTCCGACGCCACCAACATGCAGGCCACCGCCATTGTCGAGGGCGACAGCATCGTGCTGAATGGCCGCAAATGGTGGAGCACCGGCATCGGCCACCCCCATTGCCGGGTGGTGATCTTCATGGGCCTGACCGATGCCGACGCCGCCAAGCACGCCCGCCATTCCATGGTGCTGGTGCCGCTGGATACCCCCGGCGTCAGGATCGAGCGCATGCTGACGGTGTTCGGCGACCGTGACGAACCGTTCGGCCATGGCGAAGTGACCTTCACCGATGTGCGCCTGCCGCTGGATGCGGTGATCGCCGGGCCGGGACGCGGCTTCGAGATCGCCCAGGGCCGCCTGGGACCGGGGCGCATCCACCATTGCATGCGGGCCATCGGCATGGCCGAGCGCGCCCTGGATTTGCTGTGCGAGCGCGCCGTCACCCGCACCGCCTTCGGCAAGCCGTTGGCCTATTTGGGCGGCAATGCCGACATCATCGCCAATTGCCGCATCGCCATCGAACAGGCCCGGCTGCTGACCCTGAAGGCGGCATGGATGATGGACAGGGTCGGCGCCAAGGGCGCCATGAGCGAGATTTCCCAGATCAAGGTGGTGGCGCCATCGGTGGCGCAGATGGTCATCGACCACGCCATCCAGATGCACGGCGGCGCCGGTCTGTCCGACGATTTCCCGCTGGCGACGCTGTTCGCGGGCGCCCGCGCCCTGCGCCTGGCCGACGGCCCGGACGAGGTGCACCGCGCCCTGATCGCCAAGCTGCATCTCAAGCCCTATGCCCGCAAGCATGGCTTGATCCCGGCGGGGAAATAGCCCCTGCTGTTAATTAAACATCTATAAACAAGGAAGCGGACATGGATGTCGTGGATCAGGCGGGCAATGTGCGGCCGGGCGAGGAATTGGACATCGCGCGGGTGGATGCCTTCCTCAAGGCCATGGTGCCGGGGCTGCCGGGCAGCCCGGTGATCACGCAATTCACCGGCGGCGCCTCGAACCTGACCTATCTTCTCAGCTATCCGGGACGCGCGCTGATCCTGCGCCGCCCGCCCTTTGGCGACAAGGCCAAGGGCGCCCACGACATGCTGCGCGAGGCCCGCATCATGCAGGCGCTGCGCCCGGTCTATCCCTACGTCCCCACCGTGGTCGCCACCTGCGCCAACCCGGCGGTGATGGGCTGCGATTTCTATGTCATGGACCGCATTCGCGGCATCATCCCGCGCCGCGACCTGCCCGCCGGGCTGGCGCTGTCCGAGGCCGACACCCGCAAACTGTGCCTGAACGTCATCGACCGGCTGATCGAACTGCACCGGGTGGACGTCAAGGCGGCGGGACTGGAGGCGCTGGGCAAGGGTGACGGCTATGTCCGCCGCCAGATCGAGGGCTGGAGCGAGCGCTTCCGCCGCGCCCGCACCGCCGATGCCCCGGATTTCGCCGAGGTGATGGCGTGGCTGGCGGCCAGGATGCCCGCCCACGACACCGCCACCTGCCTGATCCACAACGATTACCGCTTCGACAACGTGGTGCTGGCCGCCGACAACCCGTTCGACGTCATCGGCGTCCTGGATTGGGAAATGGCCACCTTGGGCGATCCGCTGATGGATCTGGGCAACACCCTGGCCTATTGGGTGCAGGCCGACGACGATGCCCAGTTCAAGGCCATGCGCCGCCAGCCCACCCATCTGCCCGGCATGCTGACCCGCGCCGAGGTGGTGGCCTATTACGGCGAGAAGACCGGCCACCGCGTCGATAATTTCGACTTCTACCTGATCTACGGCTTCTTCCGGCTGGCGGTGATCGTGCAGCAGATCTATGCCCGCTTCCATGCCGGACAGACCAGGAATCCCGAACTGGCATCGTTCATCCACATCGTCCATTACCTGCACGGACGCTGCCGGGCGCTGATCGCCGCCTCGGCGCTGTGACCATGGGCGGCATTCATCTGGTGCGGCACGGTCAGGCCAGTTTCGGCAGCGCCGATTACGACCGCCTGTCCGATCTGGGCATTCGGCAATCGGCCTTGCTGGGCGAATGGCTGGCGCGCATCGGCCAACCGGCGGAACGGGTGGTCTGCGGCACGCTGCGCCGCCACCGCCAGACCGCCGAAGCCTGTCTGGCCGCCTGGGGCGTTCCGCTGGCGATGACCGAAGACGACGGTTTCGACGAATTCGACCACCGCGACATCCTGGCCCGCGCCCGCCCCGATCTGGCCGAAGACGGCGCCCTGGCCCGGTTGGTGGCCGGGCCGGACGGCCGCCGCGCCTTTCAGAAAATATTCGCGGCGGCGGTGGAACGCTGGATGGCGGGCACCCACGACGCGGAATATGCCGAGCCCTGGCCCGCCTTTCGCGGCCGCTGCGTGGCGGCGCTGGACCGGCTGGCGGCGGCGGGCGGCGAGGTCTGGATCTTCACCTCGGGCGGCCCCATCGCCGCACTGGTGCAGCACGTCCTGGGGCTCAGCGATGCCCGCATGCTGGAATTGAACTGGGGCATCGCCAATGCGGGAATCACCCGACTGAGCGGCGACGGCCGCCGCCTGGGCGGCTTCAACAACGTCGCCCATCTGGAGGCGGCGGGCGGCGCCCTGATCACCTATCGCTGAAACAACAAAACACCGGGAGGCGATGTCATGACCATTCCAAATACCTTCGACCTGAGCGGCAAGGTGGCGCTTGTCACCGGCGCCAGCCGGGGCATCGGCGAAGCGGCGGCACGGCTGCTGGCGGCGCATGGCGCCCATGTCATCGTCTCCAGCCGCAAGGCCGATGCCTGCGCGGCGGTGGCGGAATCCATCCGCGCCGAGGGCGGCTCGGCCGAGGCGCTGGCCTGCCATATCGGCGACCTGGCGCAGATCGCCGCCCTGTTCGCCGACATCGAGGCCCGGCACGGCCGCCTGGACATCCTGGTCAACAACGCCGCCACCAACCCGCATTTCGGCCCCATCACCGAAACCGATCCCGAGGCGTTCCAGAAAACGGTGGACGTCAACATCCGCGGCTATTTCTTCATGTCGTCGGCGGGCATCAAGCTGATGGCGCGCAATGGCGGCGGCGCGGTGGTCAACGTCGCCTCGGTCAACGGGGTCATCCCCGGCGCGTTGCAGGGCATCTATTCCATCACCAAGGCGGCGGTGATCGCCATGACCAAGGCGTTCGCCAAGGAATGCGCGGCCCAGGGCGTGCGGGTCAACGCCCTGTTGCCCGGCGCCACCGACACCAAATTCGCCGCCGCGCTGATCCACAACAAGGCCATTCTGGACAAGGCGCTGGAGCATGTGCCCATGGGCCGCGTCGCCCAGCCCGCGGAAATGGCGGGTGCCGTGCTCTATCTGGCCTCGCCCGCCGCGTCCTATGTCACCGGCGCCTGTCTGGCCGCCGATGGCGGCTATCTGCTGGGTTAGGAGGGACCGACCATGAAGACCTTCTCCGGCCGCGTGGCCGTCATCACCGGCGCCGCCGAGGGCATCGGCAAGGCCATCGCCCTGCACGCCGCCCGCCAGGGCATGAAGCTGGTGCTGGCCGACCTCAACCCCGACACCCTGTCGCGCACAATGTCCGAATTGTCCACCACCGGTGCGGACGTGGCGGGACTGGATGTGGACGTGTCCGACGCAACGCGGGTCGAGGCCCTGGCCGAGCTGGCCTATGCCCGCTTCGGCGCCGTGCACCTGCTGGTCAACAATGCTGGCGTCGCCCTGGCCAAATCGGTGTGGGAAACCTCGCAAAAGGATTGGGACTGGGTGATGGGCGTCAATCTGTACGGCGTCACCAACGGCCTTCGCGCCTTTGTCCCGCGCATGCTGGCGGGCGGGGATGAGGGCCATGTCGTCAACGTCGCCTCGGTCGCCGGGCTGATCTCGGAACCGGGCATGGCCGCCTATAACGCCAGCAAGTTCGGCGTGGTCACGGTGTCCGAGGGGTTGTTCCACGATCTGGCGCTGCGCCAGGCGCCCATCGGCGTGTCGGTGCTGTGCCCGGCCTGGGTGCGCACCCGCATCGCCGAGGCCGAACGCCACCGCGCCGCCGACGAGCGCACCGACTTCACCCGCCTGGACCCCCACACCCAGAGCACCGGACAGGCCATGATGAAGGCGGTGCGCAACGGCATCGCCGCCGACGAAGTCGCCGACAAGACCTTTGCCGCCATCCGCGACAATCGCTTCTATGTGTTGACGCACGAGCAATCGCTGTTGGGCGTCAAGATCCGCATGCAGGACATCGTGGACAACCGCCCGCCGACCCTGTTGCCGATCTGATACTGGTTCCAGAAAGTTCCGACCTCCGGGTCGAAACTTTCCTATGGTCCCTCGCCGGGCGCCCGCATCCGCGGGCTTGGCCGCGGCCTCAATGGCCGCAAACCAGTTCCACGAGTCGAAAAGTCGTGGAACTGGTGTGATACCTACTTCCGTCCGAAGGCGAAGCCCACCAGACCGGCGGTGATCGCCGCCAGACCCAGCCAGCCCAGCGGGCCGGGCGGCGGCGCCCCCAGCAGCAGGATTTCCCCCAGCAGGGCGAAGGCCACCTCGCCCGCCTGGGTGGCGTCCACGGCGGCGATGCGATAGGGATCGTGCGACAGGTTGCGGGCGTGCAGGAACAACGCGGTGGCGAAACACCCGGCCGACAAGGCGACGATGGCGGTGTTGACCACCTGCCCCATGCCGGGCGGCGGCGGCTGCACCAGCGCCAGCAGCAGGCCAAAGAACGGCAACGCCCCCAGGGTCAGCAACAGCACTGCCGCCACCGGATCGGCCAGCAACGCCGATTGCGGCCCGCCGCGATGGCGTTCGCGGTTCAGCAACTGGTTGCCCACCGGATAGGCCAAAGCGGCCACCAGCACCGGCACCACGCCGTGCAGCACCTGGGCCAGCGTCACCCCCGCCGCCATCTGCTGCACGTTGACCAGCACGATGCCCAGGAAGGTGATGCCCAGGAACAGCAGGCCCCGGCGCGGCACCGCCAGACCGAAGCCGCGCAGCACCAAGGGCGACATCAGGATGGTGACTTGCCAGGTGGCCGCCACCACCCAGCCCGGGGCGTGGTCGGCGGCATAGCAGCATCCGGCATAGAACACGCCGAAGCCGATGCCGCCCGCCATCAGCCAGAAGCGCAGCCGCCCGACGAAGGCCGCCCACACCGCCGCCAGGGCGGCGGGACCGCGCCGCGCCGCCAGCCATAGCGCCAGCAGCACCGCCATGTCGGCATAGCGCAGGGCGGCGCTCCACAGCCAATGGCCGCCTTGCAGGCTGATGGCGCGGTTCAGGACGAAGGTCACGGAAAACAGCGCCGCCGCCAGCAGCCCCAGCCCCAGCAGCGACGGCATGGACCGTGGCGCGGATGCCCCGCCCACCAGGATCAGCCGGCGTTCTCGCGCGAGATGCGGCTGGGCAGCGGCGCCAGTTGTTCCTTGTACTTGGAATCCGGACGCTCGGCATAGGGCTTGCTGGTCGGGGTCATCAGCGCCTCGAAGCTGATGGCGCAGATGCGCATGCCCGGACGCAGGGCCAGCGGCAGGCGGCCGCAATTGAAGAATTCCAGGGTGATGCGGCCGTTCCAGCCGGGATCGATGGTGTGGGCGGTGGCGTGCACCATCAGGCCCAGCCGCGCCAGCGACGAACGGCCGTCCAGGCGGCCGACCACGTCGGTGGGAATCTTGATCTTCTGGATGGTGATGCCCAGGGCGAAATCGCCGGGATGCAGATAGAACGGTTCGCCGTCGCCCACCTCGATGTGGCTCATCAGCTCTTCCATGTCCGACGCGCCGGGGGCCGGATCGACGAACGAAGCCTTGCCCGGCGTGAACACCCGGAACTGGTTGCCCAGTTCCAGATCCACCGACATGGCGCCGATATGGCTTTCGGTCGGGGCGGGATCGATGACGATCTTGCCTTCCGACATGTAGCGGCGAATATCGA
Source organism: Pseudomonadota bacterium (assembly GCA_023458315.1). GTDB lineage: Bacteria > Pseudomonadota > Alphaproteobacteria > Rhodospirillales > Magnetospirillaceae > Magnetospirillum. The sequence goes on along the minus strand of JAEXAH010000013.1, from coordinate 51,780 downwards.
CATCCGAAAGCTTCATCGTGTGGGTCTCCACCAGGGCGCGGGCCTGCGCGCCGCGAAATCCCTGCCTCTATAACCGGAACGGGCAGGCCGGACAAGGACGGCCGACACGCGTCGCCGCCGTGCCGGGCAAGGCGTGGTTTTCCCTTATACCAGAACAGCGCAAATGTTGCCGCCCGATGACTGCTGTTTCACGACTATTCACAGCGCAAGACTTGCCGTTTCTTGCCGCCGCCACCATCGCCCGCCATCAGGGCAATCCAGGCAATCCGCGCTGCACAGGAATCGGGCAGGCCGTGAAAGAGTCAGGAATCACCGTGCCTCGCACCAGAGTCCCACAGCTTTTCGACAGAGTTTTCCACAGCTTCTGGGGATTACCCCAAGGCCGGGTTTTCATCCGGCCAGCACGAAGCGCGCCGCCTCGGTCCGGGTGTGGACGCCCAGCTTGCGGAAGATGGCCTTGACGTGCGATTTGACCGTCACCTCCTCGACCTGCAAGGCGCGGGCGATGTGCTTGTTCGAGGCGCCGGTGGCGACCAGCGACAGGATTTCCGACTGGCGCGGCGACAGGGTCGGCAGCACGGGCGGCGGTGCGGCGGCACATGCCGATGGCGGCGGCGCACGATCGACGGTGACGCCGGGAACGAAGCGTTCGCCGCGCAGCATCAGCCGGATGGCGCAGATCATGGCGGCGGCGGGCATGGTGCGCGGCAGGTATCCGGCATAGCCCAGCCCCAGGCAGCGCATGGCCTCGCCGCCAAGGCCGGGGCCGCCATACAGGGCCACCCGCACCACATGATCGCACGGACGCGGCATGGCCTGCACATCAGCCACCGGGCCGAACTGATGATCCAGCAGCACCAGCACGTCGCCGGACAGGCCGCCCAACAGCGCCGACAGCCCGGCCGGATCGTCCAGGCAGCGGACCTCGCCCCCGAAAGTCTCGGAAATGGCGGCCGCCAGCGCATCCCTGGCCAGCCGGTTGTCCCCCACAACGACGATCGCCATGGCCTTGCCCCCCCACAGCCGTCAATGGACGTCAGGACAAGACTGTAACATTCCCCCCAGGGGGCGTCCTATTATCCGCAAGGCGGAAAGGACCGTGGAAAATGAACGCGCTCAGCGCGGCAGGGAATCGAAGAAGCGTTCGGCGTGGGCGGCCTCGACCGCCGGGCTGAACAGGAAGCCCTGCACCTCGTCGCAGCCGAAGGAATGCAGGCAATCCAGGTGCAGGCCGGTTTCCACGCCCTCGGCGATGGCGCGCATGCCCATGCGGTTGGCGATGGCGATCACCGCCTGGACGATGGCGGCGTCGTCCGACGACCGTTCCACGTCGCGCACGAAGGACTGGTCGATCTTGATCTTGTCGATGGGAAAACGCTTGAGGTAGTTCAGGCTGGAATAGCCGGTGCCGAAATCGTCGATGGACAATTGCACGCCCAGATCCTTGAGGTCGTGCAGGATGGCGATCACCCGCTCGATGTCGTGCATCAGCACGCTTTCGGTGACTTCCAGTTCCAGCCAGCGCGGCTCCAGCCCGGTTTCCGCCAGGATGGCGCGGACCATGGACACCAGATCGCTTTGGCGGAACTGCACCGCCGACAGGTTGACCGCCATCACCACCGGCGGCAGGCCCTGGTCCTGCCACGCCTTGTTCTGGCGACACGCCTCGCGCAGCACCCATTCGCCGATGGGCACGATCAGGCCGGTTTCCTCGGCGATGGGGATGAAGCGGCCGGGCGGGATCATGCTGCCGTCGGGCTGGCGCCAGCGCAGCAGCGCCTCGAACCCCACCAGACGGCGGCTGGCGGTTTCGAATTGCGGCTGGTAGTGCAGCGCCAGTTCCTGGCGCGGCAGCGCCTTGCGCAGACCGCTTTCGGTTTCCAGACGGTCGGCGACGCGGGCGTTCATCTCGGACGCGAAGAACTGGAAGGTGTTGCGCCCCGCCGCCTTGGCCTGATGCAGCGCGGTGTCGGCGTTCTTCAGCAGCGTGCCCAGATCGGCCCCGTCCGCCGGGTACAGCGCGATGCCGACCGAGGCGGTGGTGACAAGCTCGCGCCCGTCGATCAGGAACGGCCGCGCCACCGTGTCCAACAGATTGCCCGCCCGCTGCGCCACCACGGCGCTGCCGTGCACGCCCTTCAGCAGCACCACGAATTCGTCGCCGCCCTGGCGGGTGACGGTGTCGGTGTCGCGCAGCGACCCGCGCAGGCGGTCGGCCAGCGCCCGCAGCAGACGGTCGCCGACCTCGTGGCCCAGGGTGTCGTTGATGTTCTTGAAATGGTCGAGGTCCAGGGCCAGCAGCGCCATGGCGCCATGGCCGTCGGGATGGGCGGGAACGTGCTGTTCCAGCAATTGCGGATTGGGCAGCGCGGTCAGGGTGTCGTGCGTCACCAGATAGCTGACGCGATCGCGCGAAAACTTGCGCGCCAGCCAGATCAGCCCGCCCAGTTCCACGGTCATGGCCAGCAGGCTGACCGCGTAGAACACCGCCTTGCGCCACCACGCCGCCAGGAAATCCTCGGGCGCCAGACCGATCAGCACCACGAAGGGCAGGTTGTTGAGCTTGCGGTAGGTGTAATTGCGCTCGACCCCGTCCACCCGCGACGCCACCGAATAGATGCCGGTTTCATTGCCCGCGCGCAATCCGTCGGTGATGTGGGTCAGCGGATAGGACTTGCCCAATTGCTCGGGCGCCACCGGGTGGCGGGCCACCAGCCGCATGTCCAGATCGTAAAGCGCGATCGAGCCGCGCTGCCCCAAATTCAGGCTTTCGAACAGCGCCTGGATCTGTTCGGTGCGGATGGCCGCCTGGGCCAGCCCGACGAAACGGCCGTCGGCGGTGGGCAGGCGGCGGCTGAGGGTCATCACCCACTTGCCGGTGAAGCGCGACAGGATGGGTTCCGAGATCACCAGCCCGGCCGAGGGATCGGTCTTCTGGCGCAGGAAATAGGCGCGGTCGCCCACATGGACGTTGGGCAGGGCGGAATCGTCGGCGGCGCTCCACGCCACCGCGCCCCCGGAATCGATCACCCGCAGGCTCAGCGCCTGGGCCTCGGGGATGCTTTCCATGCGGCGCAGCAGGTCGCGGTTGCCCGCCGCCCGGTCCTTGGGCGCCCCCGCCGCCATGTCGGCGGCATAGTCGCGGGCGGTGTCGCGCAGCACGATGTCGATCTTTTCGACCGAGGCGGTCAGGTGCCGTTCCAGCAGCCGGGTCAGGTTGCCCGAATCGCGGTACATGGCGTCGAATTCGGCGTCGCGCGAAACCTTGAGATCATAGCCCAGCAGGATGGCGAAACCGCCCCACAGGCACAGCAGGACCGCCACCACCAAAAGGCGCTGGGAAAAGGCCGGGGAATGTTCGGTCGTGGGGGAAACGGCGGCTTTCGACGTCACGGGCGGGCGCGATCTCTAGACGAAAAGAGGGAAGGCTTTATACCATGGTATGAGTGTGGGCGACAGTCTCCAAGCCATGCCCGCACGGCAGGTCCGTCCGGCAAGCCCGATTGCCGCGAACGCCGTCCCGGCCTAAACTTCCGTCAGGGGAATTATCTTGGGAGGGCCGGGAATGACCGGACCGTGGCGCCGTTCGTCGCGCTTTCGCCTGATCACCGCCTGCGTGGCGATCCAGGCGGTGATGCTGGTGCTGCTGGCCGTCAACGGCATTCGGCTGGCCGAACGGCACCTGGAATCGGCGACCCACGACCGCGCCCACGACCTGGAAAACAGCCTGGCCGCCGCCCTGGTGGACGGCACCATTCCCGAACCGGCGTTGCGGCGGCTGGCGGGGCTGCCCGGCATCGTCTATGTGGTGGTCGAGGACGAGGCGGGAAACCGCCTGGCCACCGCCGGGGCGCCCCCGTCCGTGCTGCCCGAGCCCGACCCCGAGCCGGAATTGGGCCGCCCGCTGCATCGCGGCCGCGTCGATGCCCAGCCCGCGGGCCAGCCGCCGCGCCGCCTGCATTACGCCCTGTCCACCGCCATGCTGACCCAGGCCCGGCACGAGATGGTGGGACAGGCCATCGCCATCGCCGTGCTGGCGCTGTTCTTTTCCACCTTCACCCTGTTGACCATCGGCCTGTTGCTGTCGGCACGGCTGAAGACGGTGTCGGCCGCCCATATGCGGCTGGCCGCCGGGGATTTCGACACGGTGGCGCAGCCGTCGGGGGACGGCGCGGTCGCCGCCCTGGCGCGGTCGTTCAACGTCATGGCCGGGGCAATCGGCGACAAGGTGGCGCAACTGGAGGCCGGCAGCGCCACCCTGCGCGCCGCCAACGCCGAATTGCAACGGCTGGCCGATCTGGCCGCCAACCATCTGCGGGCGCCGGTGGCGTCGCTGGACGACGGCGCCGCCACCCTGCGCCGCCTGACCGGCGGCAAATTGGACGGCGAGGCCGACGCGGTGCTGGCGCGCATCGCCAACGATTCCCGCCGCGCCCACGACCTGCTGGACGGCCTGCGCAGCTTTCTCGACATCGACATGACGCCGCTGCCGCCCGACGCCCGGGCCGAGTTGAACCGCTGCGCCGACGACGCCCGCCAGGCGCTGGCCGGGCGCATCGCCGCCACCCGCGCCACCATCGCCGTGGACGATCTGCCCGCCGTGCACGGCGACCCGGCGCAAGTGGCCGAAATCCTGCGGCTGTTGCTGGAAAACGCCCTGGACCATCGCGGCGACCGCGCGCCCCACATCCGCATCCACGCCAGCGTCGATGCCGGACGCGTGGTGGTCGGCGTCACCGACAACGGCCCCGGCGTGCCCCAGCAATTCCGCGAACGGGTGTTCGAACTGTTCGAGACGGTCAATCCCGGCGGGTCCGGCACCGGCTTCGGTCTGGCGGCGGTGCGCAAGATGGTGCGCCGCCACCTGGGCAACGTGTGGATCACCCCGGCCGCCGCGGGCGGCGGCCTGACGGTGAATTTCACGTTGCCGCGCGCGAAGTGAGACCACCCGGCCAATGACCTGATCCGTTGGATCAGGTCATGCCGAGACGGTGGGCTCAAACGCCGCTCGGGCTTGCCGGTCGCCCGAACGGATCATTTCAATGGGCGACCGGTATGAGACCTGAAAAAGAGGTCGCACACGCTTCCATCCCCACAATGGACGGCGTCAACTCGCTGAAGAACTTCCCGACCTCACCGCGACGCAACTGGTGGCGATCTTTCCGACGACCACGGAAGAGCACTTCGATGCCGGTGAGCAGGGGCCGTTCACCCCATCAAATAAAACCACAGAGACACAGAGAGGACGTGCCAGACGGAAGCCATCATGCCTCCGCCCCACGGTCTCTCTGCGCCTCTGTGTCTCAAAAAAAGCCCCCCCGGCCCTCCCCCGCTGGCGCGAGGGAGGGAGGGAGGAGAGGACTTTAGCCGCGGGCCATCTTGGCCAGGCGCATGCGCAGCGCGTTCAGCTTGATGAAGCCCTGGGCGTCGCGCTGGTCGTAGACGCTGTCTTCCTCGAAGGTGACGTAGTCCATGCGGTACAGCGACTTTTCCGACTTGCGGCCGACCACGGTGACGTTGCCCTTGTACAGCTTCAGGCGGACGACGCCGGAAACGTTCAGGCTGATGTGGTCGATCATCTGCTGCAACGCGATGCGTTCCGGGCTGAACCAGAAGCCGTTGTAAATCAGCTCGGCGTAGCGCGGCATGATGTCGTCCTTCAGGTGCGCCTCGCCGCGATCGAGGGTCAGGCTCTCGATGGCGCGGTGGGCGACGATCAGGATGGAGCCGCCGGGGGTTTCATAGACGCCGCGCGACTTCATGCCGACGAAGCGGTTTTCCACCAGATCCAGGCGGCCGATGCCGTTGGCGCCGCCCAGTTCGTTCAGCTTGGTCAGCAGCGCGGCCGGGGTCAGGCGCACGCCGTCGATGGCGACGGCGTCGCCCTTCTCGAACTGGATTTCCACATAGGTCGGCTTGTCCGGGGCCTTTTCCGGGCTGACCGAGCGGGTGAACATGTCCTCGTCGGGCTCGACGAAGGGATCTTCCAGCGCCTTGCCCTCATACGAGATGTGCAGCAGGTTGGCGTCGGTGGAGTACGGCGCCTCGCCGCGCTTGTCCTTGGCGATGGGAATCTGGTGCTTCTCGGCGAAGTCCAGCAGCTTGGTGCGGCTGGTCAGATCCCAGATGCGCCACGGCGCGATGACCTTGATGTCGGGCTTCAGGGCGTAATAGCCCAGTTCGAAGCGCACCTGGTCGTTGCCCTTGCCGGTCGCGCCATGCGACACGGCGTCGGCGCCGACCTGATTGGCGATCTCGATCTGGCGCTTCGAGATCAGCGGCCGCGCGATCGAGGTGCCCAGCAGGTATACGCCTTCATACTGGGCGTTGGCGCGGAACATGGGGAACACGAAGTCGCGGACGAATTCTTCACGCAGATCGTCGATGAAGATGTTCTCGTCCTTGATGCCCATCAACTGGGCCTTCTTGCGCGCCGGCTCCAGCTCTTCGCCCTGGCCGAGATCGGCGGTGAAGGTCACCACCTCGCACTGATACTGGTCCTGCAACCAGCGCAGGATGATGGAGGTATCCAGGCCACCGGAATAGGCCAGCACGACCTTCTTGACTTCGCCCTTCATGGGTAAACGCCCTTGGAAATGGGATAACACAAGGGCCGAAGTATAGGCTTTGCGGCGGCGGGGGCAAGGGGGCGCGACGCAGGGCGGCCATTCGGCCGAACATGCGGCCGCCGCACCCCTTTCGCGGGCATGGCTTTTGCCCCATACTCGGGCCATGACCAGCGACCCCGAAGCCAAGGATACCCCCGCGTCCGACGACGAACGGCTGGCGCGTGCCTTTTCGCTGGCCGAACGGCTGATGGGCGGCGCCCCGGGTGACGCCGAGCCCCCCGCCGAACCGCTGAAGGAAGCGGGCAAGAGCCTGCGCTACTGGCTGTGGCGGGCGGGTGGGCGCAAGCGGCCGGGCGGCGACGCCGGGCAAGTGGCGGAGAATTACGAGCGCGAACTGGCGCGCCTGAGCGAAACCCTGCGCAGCCAGGGCGAAAAGGCCCTGGCCCGCGAACGTGCCCGCGTCGCCGAACTGGAAAAGCTGACCGGCCAGTTGCAACAGGCGTATCAGGCCGAACTGGCGAAGCTGCGCCCCGCCGCCCCGGGCGAGATCGAACGGCTGACCGCCCGCTGCGCCGAGGCCGAGGACCGCGCCCGGCTGGCCGAGAACAAGGTGGAGATGCTGAAGGAAGCGCTGGAGATCACCCGCGCCCGCGCGGGCAGCGGCCCCTGTTCCCCCGCCGACGACCGTTTCCGCGAGGCCAAGCGGGCCTTCGCCCGGCTGTTCCATCCCGACCATGGCGGCCGCGACGCCCCGGAACGCGGGCAGGTCTTCCTGGAATTCTGGCCGGTGCTGGAACGCATCGAACGCGGCGAATAGCCTGCCCCGCACACATGTGACGCCCTGTGGCGGGAAAAGCCCCGCTGGCATCGGGTCAACACCGTGGGTGCCTATGTCAACACTCATAGATTGAGTAATTAGTATAAAATACAACCTGATTCTTCCCTTTTTACGGGAATGATCCACACTTCCCCCAGTCCCGGCACCATGCCGGGCCATCATACCCTGGAGGGGGAAGCATCATGAGCGTTGGGACTTTCCTGGTGAATTACGAGAGCGTGAACACCCTGGCCGGTGGCTACGCCCTGACCCTGAATCTGGTGGTGGACGTGGCGCATTCCAAGGCGTCGGGCATCGCCGGCGTGACCCAGGCCGTCAACCCGCCGCTGAATGTCCGCCTGCCGGTCTACGGCACCGTCACCGACATGACGGTGATGCCGAAGAACACCCACCATCTGGTGGTCCTGCAAAGCTCGGACAAGTTGCTGGGCCGCCATATCGAGGTGCGGCTGGTGACGGCCGACGACTGGCAGACCGGCACCGCCAACGTCACCCTGTTCCTGGACACCCCGGACGGCGTCAAGCAGTTCACCACCGAGGTCAAGGCGGTGCAGGTCGAACAGAAGTAAGTATTCCCCGTGCACCAAGGCGGCCGCCGGAATCCTTTCCGGCGGCCGTTTCCTTACGCCGCGTTGTCCGTGCGGATGCGGTCGATCATGGCGCGCACCGCCTGTTCCATGCGTTCCGAGGCGTCGCCCAGGGCGGACGCGGCTTGCGTCACCTCGGCGGCGGCGGAGCGGGTGGCGGCGGCGTCGCGCGACACCAGATCCATGTGGCTGGTGATGTCGCCGGTGCCAGAGGCGGCGGCCTGGACATTGCGCGAGATGTCGTCGATGGCGCCGTTCTGCTGGCGGATGGCGACGGCGATGGATTCGGCGCTTTGCCGCACGCTGGCGACGATGCCGCCGAAGGCGCCGATGGCGCCCGCCGTGTTCGCGCTTTCCTGCTGGATGGTGGCCACCTGACGGGCGATGTCCTCGGTGGCGCGTGCCGTCTGGTTGGCCAGTTGCTTGACCTCGGCCGCCACCACGGCGAAGCCCTTGCCGGCTTCGCCCGCCCGCGCCGCCTCGATGGTGGCGTTCAGGGCCAGCAGATTGGTCTGCCCGGCGATGCCCGCGATCAGTTCCACCACCTCGTCGATGCGGTTGGCGGCTTCGACCAGGGCACCGATCTGCGACCCCACCTGGGCGGTGCGGTCGGCGGCCTCGGCGGCGATGGTCGAGGAATGCTCGGCCTGACGGCCGATTTCGGTGCTGGAGCCGCTGAGCTGGTGGGTGGCGGCCGCCACCACCTGGACGTTGGCGTTGGCGGTCTGCGACGCCCCGGCCACGGTGCCCGCCCGTTGACTGGTGCTTTCGGCGCTGTCCAGCAGCGTCCGCGCCGTGGCGCCCAACCCCGCCACCTGGGCGTGGATGGCGGCGATGGCGCCCTGGATGCCCGCTTCCATGCGGTCGGCCAGCGCCCGCATCTCGGCCTTGCGTTCGGCGATGGCGGCGCGTTCGTGTTCTTCCTGTTCGGCGCGCTGCCGCTCGGCGCCGCGCATGGCGTCGCCAAAGGCGCCGATGGCGCGGGCCAGGGCGCCGAATTCGTCGCCGCGTTCGGCATGGGGCACGTTGTCGGGGTACTGGCCGTGGGTGGAATCGTCCAGCAGCCGGGTCAGCGGCGCGAACGGCCGCAGCATGCGCCGCAGCAGCACGAAGGCCAGCAGCGACAGCACCAGCGCCGCCACGGCGCCGATGGCCAGGGCGATTTCCGCCACCGCCTTGCTGACCGCCTGGAATTCCGAAACCTTGACGCCGACGAACAGCGCGCCGATGGGGTTGCCGGTGCTGTCGTCGGCGATGGGTTCGTACACCGCCACGTAACGTTGGCCCAGGATGTCCACCTCGCCGCTATAGCGATAGCCGTCCTTGAACACCGCGTCATGGGCCGGACCGGCGGCCAGCCGGGTTCCCACCGCGCGGGCGCCGTCCTGGACCAGCGTGGTGGCCACCCGCACGTCGCCCTTGAAGATGGTGGCGACGCCGCCCACCGCGCCGACCACCGCGTCCAGCACGTCGTTGTCGCCGTCCAGCACGGTGTCGCCCAGCATCAGGCGGCCGTCGCTCATGTGGAAGGAATCCTGGCGGGGGTTCAGCACGGCGTACAGCACCGACAGGTTCTGTTCCAGCCGCTCGAAGGCCATGCGTTCCAGGGATTGCGAGACATGGGTGGTGATGGCCGCCGACACCGTCGCCGCCAGCGCCACCAGGGCGGCGATCATCAGGACGGTGATTTTCTGGGCGACACCCAACGAGAGCAGACGACGGAGCATGTCCAGACTTTCCAGGCGTGGACCGCCCCAGACCGGTCCGGAAAAACACTTACCCCCATGCCCCGAAGGGGAAAGCTACACATGCGCACAGTGTCGTTCAACAGTAATAATTCAAAAAATAACAATCATCCTTGACCGTAGTCAAAGTAGAGGAAGTTGTTCATTTGAAAACTTTTGACACTTGTCACTGACCGTTTACATTTCCAGAAGAACATACACAAAGACCGCCACCTTTGCGGGTGGCGGTCTTTTGTTGATGGCGTGTGCCGGGTGGGTTAGCCCGCCGGAAGGGCGTGGTGCTCGTCGGCGATGCCCGCCTTCAGCCGGTCGGCCAGACGCGAGCATTTCTGCCGCTGGCTTTCCGAACGCAACTGGCCGCAGGCGGCCAGGATGTCGGCGCCGCGCGACTTGCGGATCGGCGCGGAATAGCCGTTGTCCTGGATATGGTCCGAGAACGCCTTGATGTCCTTCATGCTGGAGCATTCGAACTCGGAGCCCGGCCACGGATTGAACGGGATCAGGTTGAACTTGGCGGGCAGCCCCTTGACCAGCCGCAGCAACTGGCGGGCATCGGCCAGGGAATCGTTGACCCCCTTCAGCATGATGTATTCGAAGGTGATGCGCCGGGCGTTGGACGCGCCGGGATATTCGGCGCAGGCTTTCATCAGTTCGGCCAGCGGGTACTTCTTGTTGATGGGCATGATGCGGTCGCGCACGTCGTCGGTGACGGCGTGCAGGCTGATGGCCAGGTTGACGCCCAGTTCCTCGCCGCAGCGCTTCATCATCGGCACCACGCCCGAGGTGGACAGGGTGATGCGGCGCTTGCTCAGCGCGATGCCCTCGCCGTCCATGATGATCTTCAGCGCGGTGGCGACGTTGTCGAAATTGTACAGCGGCTCGCCCATGCCCATCATGACGATGTTCGAAAGCTTGCGCGCCTGATCGTCGGGGGTCGGCCACTCGCCATAGGCGTCGCGCGCCACCATGAACTGGCCGACGATCTCGGCCGGGGTCAGGTTGCGCACCAGCAACTGGGTGCCGGTATGGCAGAACTTGCAGGTCAGGGTGCAGCCGACCTGGGAACTGATGCAGACGGCGCCGCGAACCTCGTCCTCGTCGGGGATATAGACGGTTTCGGCCTCGTTGCCGTCGCCGAACTTCAGCAGCCACTTGCGGGTGGTGTCCACCGAGATCAGGTCGCGTTCGACCTCGGGACGTTCGACCACGTAATGCTCGGCCAGCCGGGCCTGCATGACCTTGGAGATCGAGGTCATCCTGGCGAAATCGGTTTCGCCGCGATTGTACAGCCAGTGCCACAATTGCTTGGCGCGGAACGGCTTCTCGCCGATGGTCGCCATTTCGGCGGCCAATTCGTCGCGCGACAGGCCGATCAGGTTCTTCTTGGTGCCGGTATTCATGGCGCAACACATAGGGATTGGCGCGGCGAAACGCAATGATTCTCGCGCTTACGACCTCCGTCTGAGGGACACCCCCGGATACCGAAGATATAGTTCCCCAAACAGAACGGGGAGGACGCATCCATGACCAATCCCAACGATCACCAGGGGTGCTGCCACGCGGGTGAACTCGCCCGCCGCCACTTCCTGCGCATGGCCCTGGTGGGCGGCGTCGTCGCCACCACCGCCGCCACCCTGCCGCTGGCCCCGGCCGAGGCGGGCGGTACCGCCGAGGCGCTGTTGCTGTCGTGCATGGATTACCGGCTGGTGGACGACGTGGTCCGCTACATGGACGCCCGCGGCATGACCAACCAATACGACCATGTGGTGCTGGCGGGTGGGTCGCTGGGCGCGGTGTCGGACAAGCTGAATTGGGGCAAGACCTTTTGGGACCACCTGGACGTGGCCATCAAGCTGCATCACGTCAAAAAGGTGATCATCCTGGACCACAAGGATTGCGGCGCCTATCGCGTGGTGTTCGAGCGCGACTTCACCGGCGACGAGGAACTGGCCATTCACCGCGAACAATTGGCCAAGCTGCGCGCCGCCATCAAGGAACACCACCCCGGCCTGGAGGTGGAAACCCTGATCATGGACCTGGACGGCAAGGTGATGGCTTTGGTTTAGCCCTCGCCGGGCGCCCGCCTCCGCGGGCTTGGCCGCGGCCGCAATGGCCGCTGAAGAGAGTCCTCGCCATATACCCGGTCAAACCCTGGCGGGCGCCCACCAGCGCCACGCCAGGGCAAGGCCGCCCAGCGACACCACGATCACCGTGAACACCGGTCCCGGCCAGCCGTACAGGTGCCACAGCGGGGCCGGGACCACCGCGCCCAGCGAGCCGCCGGTGTAATACAGCGTCACGTACATGCCCATGGCCGCCGAGCGCGACGTCTTGGCGGTGGCGCTGATGGTGCTGATGGACGCGGTCTGGCAGACGAAGATGCCGCACACCATCACTCCCAGTCCGGCCACCACCACCGGAAAGGATGGCACCAGGGTCAGCAGCAGGCCGCCGCACACCGCCGCCACCGCCAGCGCCATGCCGCGCACCGCGCCGATGCGGGCGATGACCTTGCCGCCGATCGGGGCCGACACCGTTCCCAGCAGATAGACCAGGAACACCAGCCCCTGGCCGGTGGTGGACAGCAGGAACGGCCACGCCGCCAGATAGAAGGTGCCATAGGTGAAGGTGGCGACCAGGGCGAACAGGATGGTGAAGCCGATGCCGAAGGTGGCGACCAGACGCGGGTTGCGCCAATGGGCCAGGGCGGCGCGCAGCGTCTCGACCAACGATCCCGACGGCCGCCAGCCCCTGGCGGCGGGCAGCAGCGCCCAGATCAGCAGGCCGGCCGCCAGATTGACCGCGCCCAGCACCAGAAAGGCGTCGCGCCAGCCGACGAAATCGGCGGCGACCGCCGTCACCAGCCGCCCCGACACCCCGCCCAGCGCCGTGCCGCCGGTGTAGATGCTGACCACCTCGGGCACTTCGGCGGCGGGCCATTCCTCGCCCACATAGGCCATGGTGACGGTGAAGATGGCGGGCAGGCACAGCCCCTGAAGAAAACGCAGCGCCAGGATGGCGGGCAGGCTGTCCACCACGGCGATGGCCATGGTCGGCAGCACCAGCGCCAGGGCGCCGAACACGATCAGCCGCTTGCGCCCCCACATGTCGGCCACGGCGCCGACCATGGGCGCCACCAGGGCGGTGGCCAGGGTGGCCATGGTGACGGTCAGGCCGACCTCGGCCGGGCTGGCGTCGAAATGGCGGGCCAGATCGGGCAACAGGGCCTGGGTGCAATACATGTCGAGAAAGGCGCTGGCACCGGCGACGAAAACGGCGATGCGGCGGCGGTCAAGGGTGATCATCGGAACTCCGCGATATGGAGGCCGATGCTAGCTTTCCCGGCCATGGGATTTCCAATATATTACACGGCATCGGGTGATATTCTGGAAGTATCATGGAACTGCGCCACCTGCGCTATTTCGTCGCCGTCGCCGAGGAACGGCATTTCGGCCGCGCCGCCGAACGCCTGCGCATGGCGCAGCCGCCGCTGAGCCAGCAGATCCAGGCGCTGGAGGCCGAACTGGGCGCCCGGCTGTTCGACCGCAACCGCCGCAAGGTGGAACTGACGGCGGCGGGCGATGCCCTGCTGCCCGAGGCCCGCGCCATCCTGGCCCGCGCGGGCGACCTGGGGCGGCTGGCCCGCGCCGCGGCGGGCGGCGAGGCCGGGCGGCTGGACATGGCCTTCACCGGTTCGGTGCCGTTCACCGAGGTCATGCCGCGCATCCTGCGCCAGTTCCGTCATCTGTATCCCGAGGTGCGGGTATCCCTGCGCGAGATGTCCACCGGCGCCCAGATCGAGGCGGTGGCCGAGGGGCGCCTGGATGTGGGCTTCGCCCGTCCCGCCGCCCACAATCTGCCGCCCGGCGTGGTCGGGCGCCTGATCCTGCGCGAGCCGCTGGTGCTGGCCCTGCCGTCCGACCATGCGCTGGCCGGGCGCGCCAGCATCGGCATGGCGGAGGTGGCGGGCGAGGGGCTGGTGATGAATCCCCGCCATATCGGCACCGGCCTGTACGACAAGATCACCCAATTGTGCCGCGCCGCCGGGTACGCCCCGCGCATCGCGGTCGAGGCCCACCAGATGTCCACCATGATCCGGCTGGTCGGCGCCGGGCTGGGGCTGGCGGTGGTGCCGCAGACCATGTGTCGGGTGGGCTTCGACGGCGTCGCCTATGCCGCCATCGCCGATTCGGACGCCATGTTGGACCTGCTGCTGATCCACCACGAGGCGATTACTCCGGTGACACGGAATTTCCTCTCGGTCGTGGAAAATACACCGAAAGAATAATTCCAAGCTTATGCACAGACACTTGTGTCACATTCCCTTGCTCCCCCTGCGGGCTTCCGGCATATCGGAAATCCACAATAGGGTGACGACCCCAGGGAGGGGGTGACGCATGCGTTTGAACGAACCGATCACCGATCGTGAAATCGAGATGCCGGACGACCAGCTTCTGGTCAGCCGCACCGACACCGGTGGCCGCATCACCTTCGTCAACCGCGCCTTCATCGCCATCAGCGGCTATGCCGAGGACGAACTGATCGGCCAGCCGCACAATCTGATCCGCCATCCGCACATGCCGCCCCAGGCGTTCGCAGATCTGTGGGCGACGGTCAAGGCCGGGCGGCCGTGGGAAGGTCTGGTCAAGAACCGCACCAAAAGCGGCGATTATTACTGGGTGCGGGCCAACGTCACCCCCGTCACCGAGGACGGCCAGCTTACCGGCTACATCTCGATCCGGTCCAAGCCGTCGCGTGCCCAGATCCAGGCGGCCGAGGCCGCCTATGCCCGCCTGCGCGGCGGCGATTCCAGCCTGCGGGTGGTCGAGGGCGACGCCATCCCCGCCGGAATGGCGCACCGCCTGCGGGTGTTCGGCGCCGCGATCACCGGCCGTCTGACCGTGCTGTTCAGCGGCCTGATCGTGCTGATGATGCTGGTGGGCGGCCTGGGGCTGGCGGGCATCCGCGACAGCAACGAGGCGCTGCGTTCCGCCATCGAGGACCGCACCGTGCCCGCCGGGCAGATCGGCGACATCGTCGACCGCATGCGCGACAATCTGCAACAGACCACCTTGCTGGTCATCGACCTGCGCGACGGCAGCGACGACAAGGTGATCGACGGCCGCATCAAGCGCATCGAAGGCAACATCGCCGAGATCGGCGAGTTGTGGCGCCTGTTCTCGGCCCGCGCGCTGACCGCCGAGGAAGCCGAACTGGCCGCCCGCTTCGCCGCCCAGCGCGGCGCCTTCGTCCAGGAAGGTCTGCTGCCGGTGATCGAGGCGGCGCGCAATTCCGACCCGTTGCGCATCGAATCGCTGTTCACCAAAAAGGTGATGCCGCTGTTCGAGGCCGCCCACGCCACCAACCGCGACCTGCTGCAATTGCAGATCAAGGTGGCCAACCAGGATTTCGCCGAGGCCAAGGCCGACTTCCGCTTCCACCTGATGCTGATGTTCGCCATCGTGGTGGTGGCGGTGATCGTCACCGCCCTGGGCGGCCGCCTGCTGCTGGAGGCGGTGCGCCGTCCGCTGGCCCGCTTCGAAGCCCATTTCGACGCCATCGCCCGCGCCGATTTCGCCCACGAGATCGAAACCCCGCCCGCCCAGGAATTCCGCCGCCTGACCGTGCTGTTGCGCGCCATGAAGGCCAAGCTGGCCTATGGCGCCCAGGAACGGGCCGAGCACGAGCGCAAGGCCGCCGAGGAACGGGCCAAGGCGCTGGAGGACATGGCGGAAACCGTCGAGCGCGAGGCGGGCGCCGCCGTCGAGGCGGTGGCCGGACGCACCGCCCAGATGGCCAGCGATGCCGAGGCCATGGCCCGGTCGGCCGAACGGGTCAGCGCCCACAGCCAGGGCGTGGCCGCCGCCGCCGAGGAAGCCTTGGCCAACGCCCAGGCGGTGGCCGGGGCGGCCGAGGAAATGGCCGCCTCGATCCAGGAAATCGCCGCCCAGGTCGCCTATGCCGGTGAAGTCACCCGCACCTCGGTGGCCGATGGCGAGCAGGCGCGCGGCATCATCGGTTCGTTGGCCCACGAGGTGGAGAAGATCGGCGAGATCGCCGTGCTGATCGGCGACATCGCCAGCCAGACCAATCTGCTGGCGCTGAACGCCACCATCGAGGCGGCGCGGGCGGGCGATGCCGGCAAGGGCTTCGCCGTGGTCGCCAACGAGGTGAAAAGCCTGGCCACCCAGACCACCCGCTCGACCGAGGAAATCACCAACCAGATCGCCAAGATCCAAAGCCTGACCTCGGACGTGGTGGTGGCGGTCGAAGGCATCGCCACTTCGGTCCGCCGGGTGGACGAGGTTTCCGCCTCCATCGCCGCCGCCATGGAAGAGCAAAGCGCCACCACCGCCGAAATCAGCCGCAACGTGGTCGAAACCAGTTCGGCCGCCAAGGAAGTGTCGTCGCTGATCGCCTCGGTGTCGGCCGACGCCGCCGAAACCGGCGACCAGGCGGGCGGCGTGCGTCATGCCTCCAACGACGTCTCGCACTCCATCCACGATCTGCGCCAGGTGCTGGTCCGCGTGGTGCGCACCAGCACCAAGGAAGCCGACCGTCGCATCTGTCCGCGTGTCGAGGTCAACGTGCCCTGTTCGGTGACGCTGGGCGGCGAGACGTTCGAGGGCAAGCTGGAAGACATCTCGGCGGGCGGCGCCGCCGTGCTGGGCATCGACGAATGTCAGGCGGGACTTCAGGGCCGCCTCAGCGTCGCGGGCCAGACCATCGCCGTCGAAGTGCGCACCTGGGAAGACGGCACCCTGCATCTGGTCTTCACCGAAGGGCCGGAACGCGGCGGCAAGCTGGTGCGGGCGGTGGCCGGAATCGACGCCCCCTGTCAAAGCCACATCGCCTGACGACGACCCGGGGCGGGGCCAAGGCGGCCCCGCCCCGTCCTGCTTCATGACAATTTGTGCACTGCACAAAAATCCGCTTGCGTTGGCCGGTGGAAACGGTATTCTATGCTCATGTTGCAGTGCACAACGACCTCCGCCCCCCGGAATGGTCGTCGGCAGTCGAAAAGGATCACAGCCATGACCATGAAGATCGAAGGTTTCGAGAAGTTCGTCGCCCTGGGCAAGGAAAACGCCGAAGCGGTGGTGCAGAGCTCCACCCTGGCCGCCAAGGGCTTCGAGGAGCTGGCCAAGGCCTCGCAGGCTTATCTGACCACCTCGGTCGAGAAGGCCGACGCCGCCGTCAAGGCGCTGTTCGCCGTCAAGACCCCGGCCGAATTCGCCGACATCCAGGGCAAGCTGGCCCGCGACTCGGTCGAAGCCGCCATCGCCGAGGGCCGCAAGTTCGCCGAATTGTCGCAGACCGTGTTCTCCGCCGCGCTCGAGCCCCTGAACGCCCGTCTCGCGGCGTTCCAGTCGTTGGTCAAGTCCGCCGCTTGATCCTCGGCTCGGCTTGAGTGCCGCCACGGGGACCGGGTACCTCCTCCCGCCCGGTCCCCGAACCTTGCAGGCCGTGACGCCCCCGTCACGGCCTATTTTCTTGCCCGGTTCCGGCCGCCTCCTCTACCCTCGCGGCAGGAGGACACCGCCCGATGCGCTTTACCGGCACCGACAGCTATATCGCCACCGACGACCTGATGGTCGCCGTCAACGCCGCCCTGACCCTGGAACGCCCGCTGCTGATCAAGGGCGAGCCCGGCACCGGCAAGACCGTGCTGGCCCAGGAAGTGGCCCGCGCCCTGGGGCGCGACCTGATCGCGTGGCACATCAAATCCACCACCAAGGCGCAGCAGGGACTGTACGAATACGACGCGGTGGCGCGCCTGCGCGATTCGCAATTGGGCGACGGCCGGGTGCACGACATCGCCAATTACATCGTCAAGGGCAAACTGTGGCAGGCGTTCGAGGCGCAGGACGCCCCGGTGCTGCTGATCGACGAGATCGACAAGGCCGACATCGAGTTCCCCAACGATCTGTTGCTGGAACTGGATCGCATGGAATTCCACGTCTACGAGACGCGGCAGGTGATCAAGGCACGGCAGCGGCCGCTGGTGATCATCACCTCGAACAATGAAAAGGAACTGCCCGACGCCTTTTTGCGCCGCTGTTTCTTCCACTACATCCGCTTTCCCGACCGCGACACCATGGCCCGCATCGCCGAGGTTCACTTCCCCGGCATCAAGCCCGCCTTGCTGCGCGAGGCGCTGGGCGTGTTCTTCGAGGTCCGCGACGTGCCGGGGCTGAAGAAGAAGCCCTCGACCTCGGAATTGCTGGACTGGATCAAGCTGCTGCTGGCCGAGGATCTGTCGCCCGACGATTTGCGCAACAAGGACAGCCGCGCGCTGATCCCCCGCCTGCACGGCGCCTTGCTGAAGAACGAACAGGACGTCCACCTGTTCGAGCGTCTGGCCTTCGCCGCGCGCGGCCAGCGTTAGGGCCGCCATGTTCCTGAACCTGTTCCTCGCCCTGCGCGACGCCAAGGTGCCGGTGTCGCTGCGCGAATACCTGACCTTGCTGGAGGCGGTGGCGCGGGGCGTGGCCGGGTTTTCGGCCGAGGATTTCTATTATCTGGCCCGCACCACGCTGGTGAAGGACGAACGCCACCTGGACAAGTTCGACCAGGTGTTCGCCGCCACCTTCGACGGCGTGCTGGCCGCCGAACCCGAGGCCGGGGCCGAGGAAATGCTGCTGGCGCTGCCGCGCGACTGGCTGCGGGCACTGGCGGAAAAGCTGCTGACGCCCGAGGAACTGGCGGAAATCCAGGCCATGGGCGGCTTCGATGAATTGATGCGCACCCTGCGTCGGCGGCTTGAGGAACAGCAGGGCCGCCACGAAGGCGGCAACAAATGGATCGGCACCGCCGGGACCTCGCCCTATGGCGCCCATGGCGCCAATCCGGCGGGGGTGCGCATCGGCCAGGACCGCAACCGCCACAACCGGGCGGTCAAGGTGTGGGACAAGCGCGAGTTCCGCAACCTGGACGACGGCATCGAACTGGGCACCCGCAATTTCCGGCTGGCGCTGCGCCGCCTGCGCCGCTTCGCCCGCGAAGGCGCCGCCACCGAACTGGACCTGGACGGCACCATCGCCGGAACGGCGCGGGCAGGCGGCATGCTGGACATCCGCATGCGGCCGGAACGGCACAATCGCATCAAGGTGCTGTTGCTGCTGGACGTGGGCGGGTCCATGGACGAACACGTGGCGGCGTGCGAGGAATTGTTCTCGGCGGCGCGTTCGGAATTCAAGCACCTGGAGCATTTCTACTTCCACAATTGCCCCTACGGCACCTTGTGGAAGGACAATCGCCGCCGTCACGGCGATCACACCGCCACCTGGGACGTCATCCACACCTTTCCCCGCGACTGGAAACTGGTGATCGTCGGCGACGCCGCCATGAGCCCGTGGGAAATCGTCACCCCCGGCGCGGCGGTCGAGGAATGGAACGAGGAAACCGGCCAGACCTGGCTGGAACGGCTGCTGGCGGCATGGCCCGACGCGGTGTGGCTGAACCCGGCGCCCGAGCGGATGTGGCAATGGACGCAATCGACCCGGATGCTGCACCAGATCATGGGCGGCCGCATGCACCCCCTGACCCTGGAGGGGCTGGACCGCGCCATGCGCGACCTCAACCGCGGCGCGGGTGGGGCGGCGGCAAATCCATACTAAGGGCGGAAGACGCCTGTTCTCCCTGTGCCATGACAAAGCGCAATCCTATAATGATTCCGAATGATTGCGCGGCAGGGGGAAGGCGGCCATGTCACTCAGCAGATTTTCCATTGCGCAAAAGGTGTTCGCGGTTGTCGCCCTGTTCGTGCTGGCGCTGGCCGCGTTGGGCGCCACCGCCTGGACTGTCGCCGACCGGCTGGGCGACGAAATCCTGGACGTGAACGGCGACGGCAAGGCGGTGGTGTTGGTGGCGCGCATGAACACCAACATCCAGGCCATGAACGCCCTGCAATTCCAGGTGCTGGCCGATGCGTCGCCGCAAAGCGTCGAGGCCGTGGCCAAGGGGCTGCTGGCCGAGCGGCAGTTGTTCGCGTCGCGGGTTGCCGCCCTGGATCAGCATCTCGACGGCGAGATCGGCGCGGCGGCCTTGGCCCCGGTGCGCGACGGCTTTGCCGCCTATGTGACGGCGCAGGATGCCATGCTGGCCACCGCGCGCCAGGGCGACCACGCGGCGCTGGCCGCCAGCGCCAAGGCGCTGGGCCAGCAGGCGGCGGCCCTGCGCGAAGCGGTGCGCGCCTTCTTCAAAATCGCCGAGGATCACGCCGAGCACGAAATGCAGGTGGTCAACGCCACCGTGCGTCTGGGGCGGATGGCGATCATCGGCGTCACCCTGGCGGCGCTGCTGTTGGGCAGCGCCCTGGCGTGGCTGGTGGTGACGCGCGGCATCACCCGGCCGCTGGCCGGGTCGGTGACGGCGCTGAGCGCCATGGCCGACGGCCGCCTGGATGTCGAGGTTTCCGGCGCCGCCCGCGCCGACGAGATCGGCACCGTGGCCCGCGCCCTGGCGGTGTTCAAGGACAAGCTGCTGGCCCAGCGACGGCTGGAGGCCGAGGCGGCGGCGCGCATCCAGGCCGATTTGGAACGGGCCAAGGCCATCGCCGACCTGACCCACGCCTTCGACGCCGAGGTGCGGCAGGTGCTGGGCACCGTGGCGGGCGAGGTGGGCAAGCTGGAAGAGGATTCCGCGGTGATGACCGACGCCGCGCGCGAAGCCAGCGAACGGGCGGAAAGCGCCGCCGGGGCGGCGGTGCAGGCGGCCGGCAACGTGCAGACCGTGGCGGCGGCGGCCGAGGAACTGGCCGCCAGCATCGACGAGATCGGCCGCCAGGTGGAACACGCCAACACCATCTCGCGCCAGGCCAGCGACCATGCCGCCGAAACCAACGCCCTGGTGCAATCCTTGGCCGAGGCGGCCAACCATATCGGCACCGTGGTCCAGGCCATCACCGACATCGCCAGCCAGACCAATCTGCTGGCGCTGAACGCCACCATCGAGGCGGCCCGCGCGGGCGAGGCGGGCAAGGGCTTCGCCGTGGTCGCCAACGAGGTCAAGGCCCTGGCCACCCAGACGGCACGGGCCACCGACGAAGTCTCGATCCAGGTGGCCGAGGTCCGCGACCGGGTGGGCAAGGCGGTGGGCGCCATCAGCCGCATCGTCGGCATCATCGGCGAAATCGGCCAGGCGTCGTCCGGCATCGCCTCGGCGGTCGAGGAACAGGCCGCCGCCACCGCCGAAATCGCCCGCAACGTGGAACAGGCGGCCATCGGCACCGAACAGGTGTCCACCAACATGAACGGCGTCCAGCACGCCGCCCGCGCCACCGGCGACGCCGCCCAGTCGGTCCTGGGCATCGCCCACGGCGTCGCCAACGACGCGCAATCGGTGCGCGGTCTGGTGGAACGCTTCCTGGCCGACGTGCGGGCGGTATAGAAAGGGAAGGTCATGTCCGTCGAACAGCAGGTCGTTGTCGTCCTGGTGTCGCTGACCGCCCTGTTGCTGTCGGTGGGCGGCGGCGCCCATTGGGCGGGCGAAACCCGGGTGGGCGGTATCGGCCATTGGGTGGTCGGCCATATGCTGTTCTCTTTGGGCGGGGTTCTGATCGCCTTTCGCCTGCAATCGCCATTGCCGCTGCCGCTGACCGGGGCGGCGGGCAATCTGTGCGCGGCTGGTGGGCTGCTGGTGGTGCGGCTGGGGCTGCGGCGCTCCCTGGGGCGGGGCGGCCTTGCTCCATGGTGGTGGGTGTTCCTGGCCGGGTTGGTGGGGTTCAACGCCCTGCTGTTCGACGCGTTGCCCACCCATCTGCGCATCGCCGTCAACACCGCCGCCCTGGCGACCGCCACCGCCGGACTGGCCTGGGAATTCCTACGCGCCCTGCCGCACGACCTGCATTACCGCATGGGCGGCGGACTTTGCCTGTTTCTCTCGATTTTCCTGATCCTGCGCGCCGCCCGCATCGCCCTGGACCCCGCCGTCACCGATCCCCTGTCCGGCGGCTACCTCGCCGCCGCCGCCTTCCTGGCCCTGACCGTCTGGACCCGCCCCATGCGCTGGTAAGGCCGAACGCAAACAAAAAGCCCGCCGAAATGGCGGGCTTTTTGTTTGAATGGCGGAGGGGGCGGGATTCGAACCCGCGATAGGCTTTTGACCTATACACACTTTCCAGGCGTGCGCCTTCGACCGCTCGGCCACCCCTCCGCACATCGGCATCCCTGTCTCGACAGGGGCGATGGAGCGCGGAAAATACACAAACAGGGGCTGGGGTGCAAGCCCGCTTTTTCAGCAAATTTACGGAGTCGCAACCGCAACGAGTCGGAAAAGCGTTGAATTTTATCCGTCTCGGGTGCAAACCTTAGCGACTAATCGAAATCGGATGATCACGAAGACCGGAGTGGGGGAATGCTGTTCGGTCGTATTGTGGGGTGGGCTCTGCTTGGGCTGGCCGTTATCCTGGCGTCCGCCGACGCGGTGATGGCGCTGGGACCGGCGGAATACACGGGTATCATCACCGCCGACGTCTTCACCCTGCTGACCGGCGGCGAGCCGGAATTCGGGGGCAGCCTGTCGCTGTTGGCATCCATGGAGGAAGCGTTGCTCGACACCCCCGCCTGGGTGGTGACGGGCGTGCTTGGCACCCTGATGCTGCTGTCGTGCCGCAAGCGCGCCAAGCGCTACCGCTTCCGCCGCTAAACACGGAATTTCCAACGAAAAAGGCCGCCGGATCGCTCCGGCGGCCTTTTTGTTGTTCTGGCGGGGCTTAATTGTCGCCCATCTTGAGCGCGGCCAGGAAGGCGGATTGCGGGATTTCCACCTTGCCGAACTGGCGCATGCGCTTCTTGCCTTCCTTCTGCTTTTCCAACAGCTTGCGCTTGCGGCTGACGTCGCCGCCATAGCACTTGGCCAGCACGTCCTTGCGCAGCGCGCTGATGCTTTCGCGGGCGACGATGCGGCCGCCGATGGCGGCCTGGATGGCGATCTGGAACATCTGGCGCGGGATCAGTTCCTTGAGCCGCTGGCAGATGGAGCGGCCACGGCTTTCGGAATTGGCGCGGTGCGAGATGAAGGCCAGGGCGTCCACCGGTTCCTGGTTGACCAGGATCGACACCTTGACCAGATCGCTTTCGGCATAGCTGTCGATTTCGTAATCGAAGCTGGCATAGCCGCGGCTGATGGATTTCAGGCGGTCGTAGAAGTCGAACACCACTTCGTTCAGCGGCAGTTTGTACACCGCCATGGCGCGGTTGCCCGCATAGGTCAGGTCGATCTGCTGGCCGCGCCGTTCGGTGCACAATTGCAGGATCGGCCCCAGATATTCGTCGGGCACCATGATGGTGGCCTTGATCCACGGCTCGTCGATATGGTCGATGCGGGCCTGATCCGGCATGTCGGCCGGATTGTGCAGGTCCATCGACTCGTCGTTGGTCATGTGGATCTTGTAGACCACGCTGGGGGCGGTGGTGATCAGGTCCAGGTTGAATTCGCGCTCCAGGCGCTCCTGGATGATTTCCAGGTGCAGCAGGCCCAGGAAGCCGCAGCGGAAGCCGAAGCCCAGCGCCAGCGAGGTTTCCGGCTCGTACTGGAAGCTGGCGTCGTTGAGGCGCAGCTTGGCCAGAGAGTCGCGCAAATCCTCGTAATCGGCGGCGTCGATGGGGAACAGGCCGCACCACACCACCGGCACGCTGGGCTTGAACCCGGCCAGAGCCTGGGCGGCGGGCTTCTTGTCGTCGGTGATGGTGTCGCCCACATTGGTGTCGGCCACCGCCTTGATGCCGGCGGTGATGAAGCCCATCTCGCCGGGATACAGCGCGTCGCACTTGACCATCTTGGGGGTGAAGTAGCCCACCGAATCCACTTCGTAGGCGGCGCCCGAGGCCATCATGCGGATTTTCTGGCCGCGCTTCAGCACGCCGTTCTTCACCCGCACCAGGATGATGACGCCCAGGTAAGCGTCGTACCAGGAATCCACCAGCAGGGCCTGCAACTCGGTCTTGTCGTCGCCTTCGGGGCAGGGCAGGCGCGTGACCAGGGCTTCCAGCACGTCCTCGATGCCGATGCCGGACTTGGCCGAGATCATCACCGCGTCGCTGGCGTCCAGGCCGATGACGTCCTCGATCTGCTGCTTGACGCGCTCGGGCTCGGCGGCGGGCAGGTCGATCTTGTTCAGCACCGGCACGATCTCGTGCCCGGCGTCCAGCGCCTGATAGACGTTGGCCAGGGTCTGGGCCTCGACGCCCTGGCTGGCGTCCACCACCAGGATCGAGCCTTCGCAGGCGGCCAGCGAGCGGCTGACCTCGTAGGCGAAGTCAACGTGGCCGGGGGTGTCCATCAGGTTCAGCTGATAGGTCTGACCGTCCTTGGCCTTGTAGGCCAGGCGCACGGTCTGCGCCTTGATGGTGATGCCGCGCTCGCGCTCGATATCCATCGAGTCGAGGATCTGCTCCTTCATCTCGCGCGCTTCGATGGCGCCGCATTGCTGGATCAGGCGATCGGCCAGGGTCGACTTGCCGTGGTCGATATGGGCGATGATGGCGAAGTTGCGGATGTGCGAGAGCTTGGTCATGTCACTTTTCAAGGGCCTATCGGAACATGCCGGAACATAGGGCCTTGCGCGGCATTTGGAAAGGGCTTCGCCTTGCTCCGCCCCTTCCGCGCATCAGAAACCGGCCAGCACCACCTTGCCCCGGGCCTTGCCGCTTTCGATCAGGGCGTGGGCCTTGATCAGATTGGCGGCATTGATGGCGCCGAAATGCTCGGCCAGGGTGGTGCGCAGCACGCCCGCATCCACCAGCCGCGCCACTTCGTTCAGCAGATCGTGCTGGGCGGTGATGTCGGCGGTGTCGAACAAGGCGCGGGTGAACATGAACTCCCAATGCACCGACACCGATTTGCGCTTGAACAGGCTCAGGTCGAAGCTGGCCGGGTCGTCGATCAGGCCGAAGCGGCCCTGCGGCGCGATCAGCTCGGCGATGTCGGCCAGATGCTGGTCGGTGGCGGTCAGCCCGGCCACCAGGTGCGGCGCACCCAGCCCCAGCACCGCCACCTGCGGCGCCAGCTTCTGGGAATGGTCGATGACGTGATGGGCGCCCAAATCGCGGCACCATTGCGCGGTTTCCGGGCGCGAGGCGGTGGCGATCACCGTCAGCCCGGTCAATTGCCGCGCCAGTTGGATGGCGACCGAGCCGACGCCGCCGGCGCCGCCGATGATCAGCAGGGTGCGGGAATCGGTCCCGGCGCCGCGCTTGATTTCCAGCCGATCGAACAGCAATTCCCAGGCGGTGATGGAGGTCAGCGGCAGCGCGGCGGCGGCGGGGAAATCCAGGCTGGCGGGCTTGGCGCCGACGATGCGTTCATCCACCAGATGGAACTGGGCGTTGGTGCCGGACCGCGCGATGGACCCGGCATAGAACACCGCGTCGCCGGGCTTGAACAGGGTGGCGTCGGGACCGGCGGCGACCACGATACCGGCGGCGTCATAGCCCAGCACCTTGGCCTCGCCCGCCGGATCGACGCGGTGGCGCACCTTGGTGTCCACCGGATTGACCGACACCGCGCGGATTTCCACCAGCAGGTCGCGGCCGTGGGCCTCGGGGCGCGGCAGGTCCACATCCTCAAGGGCGTTGGCATCGGTGACGGGCAGGGAATGGCGATAGGCGACGGCGCGCATGGGGATGCTCCTTGGCTGGTCTGCGTTGCGGGCAAGGATGATCCCGTTGGGCACTATCTCGCAAGAATGCACATTTTCTGTTTATAGTACCCGAAATGATACCATTGAGGTTTTCCGCCATGGCCGCTCACTCCCGCTATGACTGTTCCGAAGGCTGTCCGGTCGAGGCGACGCTGGAATTGATCGGCGGCAAGTGGAAGGGCGTGGTTCTGTACCATCTGTTGCAGGGCACCCACCGGTTCGGGGAACTGAAGCGCAAGCTGCCCAGCGTCACCCAGCGCATGCTGACCAAGCAGTTGCGGGAATTGGAACAGGATGGGCTGGTGACGCGCCGCGTCCACGCCGAGGTGCCGCCGCGCGTGGAATATTCCCTGACGCCCCTGGGCGAAAGCCTGCGGCCGGTGGTGATGGCGTTGCGCGAATGGGGGGTGGCCTATCGCCGCGATGTGGAAGCCGCCGCCTGACAGGAGTACACTGTAAGGTGTCGAAAGCTCGCGGCAGGAGGCTGCCATGCTGTTCGCCCGTACCAGGATCACCGCCACCCCGCCGCCCCCCGATCTGGAAGCCCAGGTCCGCCTGCACCGTGATCGCATGGCCGGATTGTGGGCCGCCGAATTGCTGGGGCTGATCGGCCACGCCGCCCACGATTACGCCCGCGATCTGACCCAGGGGCACGATGCCGCCAGGGATTGCGACGATTCCATCGCCGGGCGTCTGGCCCGCGATCTGCGCGGCAAGGTCGGCATCCGCGAAATCCGCGACAAACTGGCCCACCTGCTGCACGAGGCGCGCCGCCAGTTGCGCTCCTGACGATTTCCGAAATCCTGAATAAATTCTCTCTTGCCGATTTGCTGCGAACGATTATCATTTGCACAATCTTATCGCATCCGAGGCACGGAGAGACCCCGCCATGACCACCACCGGAATGTCCGAAGGCATCGAAGCCCTGCGCCGCGCCCGTCTGGCCCCCACGCCCCAGCGGGTGACGGTGGCCGGGCTGGTGTTTTCCGGGCCGACCCTGGCCCTGACCGCGCGCGAGCTTCAGGACCGCGCCGTGGACGCCGACATGTACCTGTCGCCCGACGAGGCCGAGGGCGCGCTGAGCGAATTGCGCAGCGCGGGCGTGCTGCCGCTGGTGTTCGAAGGCCGCCGCGCCCCCAACGTGGATCTGGACCGTGCCGCCCGGCTGTTGCAGGCCATGGGCAACCCGCACCGCCTGCGGGTGCTGCGCGAATTGTCCGATGGCGAACGCTGCGCGGGCGATCTGGGCCGTGCCACCGGCCTGCAACCCTCGGCGCTGTCGCAGCATCTGGCCCGCCTGCGCGCCGACGGTCTGGTCAATTGCCGCCGCGCGGGCAGTCACATTTTCTATTCCCTGGCGGGTGACGCGGCGACCGCCGTGTTGCGCAGCCTGGCGGCGTGACGGCAAAAGCAGATTTCATCACAAGGCGGCGCTGGCCTTCCCCAGACCCCGGGTCTATTTATGAAGATATAGATCGGTCGGACTGGGGATGGGCCAGATGATCCTGGAGCGCCGCGTCATCGTCTTTCCCAGGGCGGAATTCCTGGATGCCATGCGCCGCTATGGCGAGCGGGTGGACAAGCACATGCCGGACACGCCGCCCGAGAACTTCCAGTTCGAACCCGCCCAGGACATCGCCCTGGCCGTCACCTTTCCCGGCAACAGCCGCAGCGCCGTGCCGTCGCGCTTCACCTTTTCCTGCGAGGACGTGGGGCTGGCGCTGACCCAGTATTGCCGCGACCACGCGGTGCCGCTGCCGCGTTCGGCCAACAAGCTGGTGGAGAAATACAAGGACGGCGCCGCGCTGACCATGCAGGTGGGCGAGGCCGGGTTGCATGTCATGGTGGTGGACGACCAGGAAATGGTGCGGGCCATCATCAAGAAATCGCTGGCCAAGGTGCACCTGTCCAAGTTCACCGAGGCGCGCAACGGCAAGGAGGCCCTGGACCTGCTGGGGCAGTCGGACATGGAGCCCGACGTCATCCTGTGCGACCTGCACATGGCGCCCATGGGCGGCGAGGAATTCCTGCGGCAATTGCGCTCGGACCGCGCGGGCCGCAATTGCCGCAAGCCGGTGCTGATCCTGACCGCCGAGAAGGACGAGAAGACGCTGGAGGCGGTACGCCGCCACGGCGCCTCGAAAATCCTGTCGAAACCCATCCCGCCGGACGAACTGATCCGCCAGATCATGCTGGCGCGCGGCTATTTCGAATTGAACCGATAGCCCCGCCGCCCGTCCCACGCTACAGTGGCGCCCCATTTCCAGCAGGGTGTCCCATGAGCCTGACCCGTTACGCGCCGCAGATCCTTGACGCCTTCCGCCAGATCGTCGCCCGCCCCAAGGAATCGGCGGTGCTGCTGGTGCCCGGTCTGGCCCTGGTGGCGGGTGGCCAGTTGGCCGCCGCCCAGGGTGGGGCGCTGGCCGGTATCGGCCCGGTGCTGGGCATGGCCGCCGTCACCGCCATGGGCTTTTTCTGGCAGCGCATCCTGGCGGCGGGCCAGGACGGGGTCGAGGATCTGACGCCCCTGCAAATGGTGCCGCGCCTGCTGCTGTGGATGATCGTCCTGCAATTGCTGCAAGGGTTCGAACTGGCGCCGACCATCCTGTTCGGCCTGCTGCTCAAGGACACCCCCAACGCCGAGATTTACACCCGCACCGGCATCCAGTTGTTCCAGTTGCTGATCGGCGGCCTGTTCCTGATCCTGCCGCAACTGTCGCTGGGGCGCTGGAAGGATCTGGCCGGGACCAAGTTGCAGGAAATGGTGCTGGCGGGCGGTCTGGCCGTCGGCCTGGGCTATGTGATCGTCAATCTGCCGTTCATCGTGCTGGCGGAAATCGCCCGCGGCCTGTTCACCGATTTCGCCCCCCAGGTCGGCGACGGCGTGGTGGCGGCGGTGCTGCAATCGCTGCATGCGCTGAACGTGGTGGTGATGGCCGGATTCATGACCCTGGTGTGGAGCCAGCTCAAGGATCTGCCGTCCCGTCTGGCCGAAGCGGCCGAGCCCGATTCGTCGGACGAGCCCAAGGAACGCCGCACCACCCGCATCAACCGCACCACCAAGGCCAAGCGTTAGCCGATTCCCGGAGGCGCGTCCGCGAAGCGAGGAGGGCTGGGCCTTGACAGGGTGGGGGTGGGTTTGTGAATGTCCTCTCCCCCTTTTCTAAGGATTTGATGATATGCGCTATCGCCCGCCTGCCGTCGTGCCGCTGGACCGCATCCTGCCGGATGAACCGCTGCTGATGATGGGCGCAGGCCCGGTGCCCATTCCGGCACGGGTGGCCGAAGCCAACGGCATCGTCATCAACCATCTGGGCGAGACCATGAACCGGGTCATCGAACAGGTGAAGGAAATGGCTCGCTACGTCTTCCAGACCCAATCGGCGCGGGTGCTGGGCGTGGCCGGTCCGGCCTCGGCCGCCATGGAGATGGCGGTGTGCAATCTGGTCGAACCGGGCACCAAGCTGCTGGCGGTGTGCAACGGCTATTTCAGCCGCCGCCTGGCCGAGATGGCCATCCGCTGCGGCGCCGACGTCGCCACCCTGGAGGTCGGCCAGACCGAAACCGCCGATCCCGCCCAGATCGAGGAGGCCATCCGCCGCGAACGTCCGGCGGTGCTGACCCTGGTGCAGGGCGAGACGTCCAACACCGTGTGGAACCGCCACCTGCCGGAAATCGCCGCCATCGGCCGCAAGTACGAATGCCTGGTGGTGGTGGACGCGGTGTGCACCCTGTCCACCATGCCCATGGAAATGGACGCCTGGGGCGTGGACGCGGTCATCACCGGCGGGCAAAAGGGCTTGTCGTCCATTCCCGGCGTGTCGCTGCTGGCGTTCTCGGAACTGGCGTGGAAGCGCATCGAAAGCCGCAACGCCCCCATGGCCCATTGGTGCCTGGACGCCCGGCTGGCCGATCGCTTCTGGAATCTGAAATCCTATCACTACACCGCGCCGGTGTCGGGCATCATGGCCATCCACGAGGCGCTGCGGCTGATCTGCAACGAAACCCTGACCGCCCGTTTCCATCGCCACGAAACCTGTTCGCGGGCGCTTCAGGGCGGTGTCGAGGCCATGGGCCTGGAATTGTACGTGCCGCGCGAATGCCGCCTGAATTCGGTGGTGGGCATCAAGCTGCCCGCCGGGGTGTCGGGCGACGCCGTGCGCCACCACATGTCCCAGGTCTACCGCGTCGAGGTGTCGGGCGCCTTCGGCCTGGACATCCTGCGCATCGGCCAGATGGGCGAGCAATGCCACGCCCACCACATCTTCCGCACCCTGCACGCCTTCGGCTCCAGCCTGCGGGCGGCGGGCGCCAAGATCGACCTGCCATCCGGCGTGGCCGAACTGGAACGCATCCTGGCCGAAGGGCAAGTGGGCTGAGGCCCACTGCGCGACTTTTTTGGGTCTTCACGGCCTGACGCGGAGGTGGCTTCCGCGCTATCTCGCACGTTGCGCAGCCATAATTCGTGGGGGGTACGAACCCCTCCTGACACCATGCTGTCAGGAGGGGTTTGCTATGAAAGGGGCGTGGCGCCGCATCCCATCCCTTTCAAAGCGAGACATCATCATGAAGAACGTTGCCGTGTGGTTCGAATTGCCCGTCGCCGACATGGATCGCGCCCAGGCTTTCTACAGCGCCGTGTTCGGCCATCCGCTGCGCGCCGAAACCTGCCCCGATACCGGTCTGCACATGGCGGTATTCGACGCCGAGGGCGCCGAGGTCAAGGGGGCGCTGGTCAAGGGCGAGGGCTTCGTTCCCGGCGACCAGGGCACCCTGGTCTACATGAATGGCGGCGACGATCTGGCCGGACCGCTGGGCCGGGCCGAGGCGGCGGGCGGCGTGGTGGTCATGCCCAAGACCGCCATCGGGCCGCACGGTTTCATCGCCCAGTTCCGCGATAGCGAGGGCAACCGCGTCGGGCTACATTCCATGGCGTAACCACGGGACGTTCACACCATGCGCAGGGCCGACCGGCTGTTCCAGATCGTGCAGGCCCTGCGGGGCGGGCGGCTGACCACCGCCCGCGACCTGGCCCGGCGGCTGGAGGTGTCGGAACGCACCATCTACCGCGACGTGGCCGAACTGATCGGCTCGGGCGTGCCCATCACCGGCGAGGCCGGGATGGGCTATGTCCTGCGTGACGGCTACGACGTGCCGCCGCTGATGTTCACCCGCGACGAGTTGGAGGCGGTGCTGGTGGGGGTGCGCATGGTGCGCTCGCTGGCGGGCAACCAATTGGCCGCCGCCGCCACCGAGGCCCTGGCCAAGATCGAGGCGGTGGTGCCCGAGGAAGCACGCGGGCAACTGGCCCTCAGCCGCGTCTATGTTCCGGCGCCGTTGCTGGCCGAGGATCTGCGGCACTTGCTGGACCGCCTGCGCGACGCCATCGGCGCCCGGCGAGTGCTGCGCTTCGCCTATACCCGCGCCGACGGCGAGGGCTCGGAACGGTCGTGCCAGCCGCTGGGGCTGTATTTCTGGGGCAAGGTGTGGACCCTGGTCGGCTGGTGCGAATTGCGCGACGATTTCCGCACCTTCCGGATCGACCGCATGCAGGCGCTGGAACCGCTGGACCGCACCTTCCGCCTGATGCCCGGCCGCACCCTGCCCGATTTCCTGCGCCGCATGGGCGTCGATCCGGCCAAGGTGTCCGAAGCATTCGGCTGAACCCCTGTCGCAGCGGCACGACGACCGGGGAATTGATCTTGGGATCACACCGGGTCCAGACTGCACCCCACTGCGGCCATGGTGTCCTGCCACAGCCCGTCCAGGCCCGCGCACAGGGCGCGCAGACGCACCAGATCGCCGTCGCGGGCCGCCTGTTCCAGCGCCTGGGCGTGGTGGGCCAGACGTTCGGCCCCCCAATAGCCCGCCATGCCCTTGAGGTCGTGCGCCGCCTGGGCGGCCTCGGCCAGACCGCCCTGGTCGGCCAGACCGCGCAGCCGCGCCACCGCTTCCTGGCCGGTGGTGCGGAACAGTTGCGCCAGTTCCGCCATGGCCTCTGGCCCCAGATGGTCGGCCAGCGAACGGAATTGCGCGGCGTCCACCGTGGGCACCGGCGGGGCGTGCCCGGTCAGCAGCGCCGCCATGGTGGCGAACAGTTCCGGCGGGTCGATGGGCTTGGCCACATGGGCGTTCATGCCCGCCGCCAGACAACGTTCAGCGTCGCCGGGCATGGCATTGGCGGTCAGGGCGATGATCGGCACCGCCGCCATGGGGCCGGGCAGGCGGCGGATGGCCCGCGCCGCGCCCAGGCCGTCCAGTTCCGGCATCTGCATGTCCATCAGCACCAGATCGAAGCGGGCGTGGGCCGCCTGGGCCACCGCCTGGCGGCCGTCGGTGGCGACGGTGATGCGGTGGCCGCCGCGTTCCAGCAGGCCGCGCGCCACCATGACGTTGACCGGGTTGTCCTCGGCCAACAGGATGTCCAGCGGCGGCAGCGTCGCCAGCACCCGCTGTTCGGCGCGCGGCGCGGGCGCCTGGGCGCGCGGGAAACGCAGGCGGAACCAGAAGCGGCTGCCCTGGCCGGGGGCGCTGTCGACGCCGATGGCGCCGCCCTGGCCCTCGACCAGCCGCTTGCAGATGGCCAGTCCCAGCCCGGTGCCGCCAAAGCGGCGCGAGATGGAGGCGTCGGCCTGGACGAAGGAATCGAACAGGCGGGCGCAGGCTTCGGGGGCGATGCCGATGCCGGTATCCACCACCTCGCCTTCCACGCCGACGCCGTCGTCGTCGTGGTTCAGCAGGCGGACGCGCAGGGTGACGCCGCCGCCTTCGGTGAATTTGATGGCGTTGACCGCCAGGTTCATCAGCACCTGCCACAGCCGCCCGGAATCACCCTCCAGCCAATCGGGCAAGGCGGGATCGACCCAGGTTTCCAGCGCCAGTCCCTTTTCGGCGGCGCGCGGCAGCAACAGGCCGCCGACGCCCTCGACCACGCGGGCCATCTGGAACGGCGCGTGCTCGAACTCGACGCGTCCGGCCTCCAGCTTCGAGAAATCCAGAATGTCGTTGAGGATGGTCAGCAGCGCCTCGGCCGACGAGGTCAGCGCCGCCATCTGCTCGCGCTGTTCCTCGGTCAGCGGCCCCTGCGCCACCAGCCGCGCCATGCCCAGGATGCCGTTCATGGGGGTGCGGATCTCGTGACTCATGGTGGCGACGAAATCGCTTTTCGCCCGGTCGGCCTGCTGTAGCGCCGCCTCGCGCGCCTCGGCGTCGCGGGCGCTTTGTTCCAGGGCGCGGGCCATGTCGTTGAAGGCTTCGCCCAACTGGCCGATCTCGTCGTCGCGGTCCACCGTCACCCGCGCCGACAGGTGCCCGGCCGCCATCAGCCGCACCGCCCGGGTCAGCGCCGACACCGAGCGCAGGATCAGCGAATTGCCGATGCCCCAGGCCGACAGCAGCACCGCCGCCGTCACCGCCAGCAGCGCCAGCAGCCCCCGGCGCAGGGCGGCGTCGGCCTCGGCGAATACCGAACCGGTGGGACGGTCGATGGCCACGTACAGCGAATGCTCGCCATAGGGCAGACGGGCAAAGGCATACAGCCGTTCCTCGCCCGTTGCCGCCACATGGCGGAAGGTGCCTTCGTCGCCGCCCTCGCGCAGCTTGGCGAACACCGGGTCGGTGCCGCCCACCGCCGTCTCGTGGTTGGGCGCCTGCACCAGAATGCGCCCCTGGCTGTCGTACAGCCGCAGCACCGCGTCGGGCGGCAGGCGCGGCGCCATGGCCTTCGCCACCCAGGCCAGGTTGGTGCTGACCAGCATGACGCCCTTGAAGGCACCGTCCTGGATGATCGGTCCGGCCACCGGGATGATGGGGGCGTTGGCGATCTTGCCCAGGATGTATTCGCCCGTCACCAGGGTGCGGCGTTCCAGCACCTGCCAGAAATAGGCGCGGTCGCGCACATGCATGACGTCGCGCCCCCCGCCGCGCGCCGCGCAATAGATGTCGCCGTCGGGACGGATGGCGACGAAATTGAGGAAGCGGTCGGCTTCATTGACGGCGTTGTACAGCAGATCGGCCATGCGGGCCGAGCACGCCGCCGGGTCGCCCGCCAGCACCGCCGGGTCGCGGGCCAGGAAATTGACCAGGGTCCGGGTCTGGCGGTCCAGGTCGCGCTGATTGTCGGCGACCATGCGGGCCAGTTGCAGCACCGATTCGGTCATGCGGTCCGAGGTGGAACGGCGCACGGAATCCGCATTGTGGATGATCAGCGCCAACGCGGGCAGCACGGCCATGAAGACCACGGCCAGCAACCGCGCCCGCAGTCCCAGACCACGCTTTTCCATGTCCCGCCGTCCTTGTCGCCCGCCCGAAGCTTACTCCAGGTGGCGCGGATTGACAATTCGACGCCCGGGGATCATCGCCGTTTACAGGACGCCGCACACCCGTTCACCGGCCGTTTGAGACTTCCGCCGCCCACCCCGCCATAGTGCCGCGATGGGGCCGCCCGGGATGGCGGCGGGGACTTGCACGGCGGGATGAACCTTGACCACGACCGACACGGCGCGCCTGTGCGCCACCTGTGTTTTCTGGACCGGCCGCGCCGGGGCCGAGGGCGGGCCACCCGCCCGCGGCCGTTGCCATGCCCGCCTGCTGGACCTGCCCGACCCGCGTCTGGCGCTGATGACCCAGGCGGATTTCGCCTGTCCGCAATGGTGCGGCCAACACCCGGGCCGCGACGCGGCCGAGTGATCAGGGCGACAGGCCCAACCGCCCGCGCAGGCTCCAGCGGACGACCATCAACGCGGCGACGATGCCCAGGCCGACCGCCAGGGCGATCCAGATGCCCACCCCCGACAACGGCGTCAGCAACGCCAGGGCGGCGCCCAGCGGAATGCCGATCAGCCAATAGCCCAACCCGGCGAACAGCATGGGCACCGTGGTGTCCTTGAGCCCGCGCAGGGCGCCCGCCCCCACCACCTGGGCGCCGTCCACCAGTTGGAACATGCCGGCGATGGCCAGGAAGCCCACCGCCAGGTCGATCGCCGCCCGGTTCTCGGGCCGCGCCGGGTCAAGGAACAGGTGGACGATGGGCAGCGGCATCGTCAGCAGCACCAGGGCGGTGCAGGCCATGAAGCCCACCCCCAGCATCAGCGCCGTCCACCCGGCACGGGTGACGCCCGCCCTGTCGCCCGCCCCCGCCGCCAGCCCGACCCGCACGGTGACGGCGTGGGCGACGCCCAGCGGCACCATGAAGGTGACGGAGGCCACTTGCAGCGCCACCGCGTGCGCCGCCAGGGAATCGGCCGAGATCACCCCCATCAGGAAGGCGGCGGCGTTGAAGCCCGTCACCTCGAAGCCCATGGCCAGGGCCATGGGGGTGCCGATGCGCAGCAATTCGCGGAACTTGGCCCAATCGGCCCGCCACCAATGGCCCAGGATGTGGAAACGGCGGAAACGGCGATCCCAGTACAGAAAGCCGACCAACGCCAGCGCCATGAAGCTGTAGGACAGGGTCGAGGAGATGCCCGCCCCGACCACGCCCAGGCGCGGCAGCCCCCAATGGCCGAACATCAGCAGCCAGTTGGACCCCACATGCAGCACCACCGCCGCCCAGGTGACGACCATGCCCGCCCGCGGCCGTTCCTTGGCCGCCAGGAACGAGCGCAGGACGATGACCCACAGCGCGGGCAGCATGCTCCATTGCAGGGCACGCACGTAATGGCCCGCCAATGCCGCCAGGCCCGGGTCCTGCCCCAGCAGCAGCAGCACCGCCTCGGCGTGCCACAGCAACAGCCAGCACGGCAGGCAATAGATGGCGGTCAGCCACAATCCCTGGCGGGTCAGACGGCGGCATTCGCGCACGGAATGGCGGGCGCGGCCCAGGGTCTGGGCCAACAGCGGCGCCGTGCCCAGCGCCAGGCCCATGCCCAGGATCAGAAAGGCGAAGAACAGGTTGGTGCCCAACGCCCCCGCCGCCAGTTCGCCCGGCCCCAGCCAGCCCATCATCAGGGTGTCGGTGGTGCCGATGGCGATCTGCGCCAGATTGGTCAGGATCAGCGGCCAGCCGAGGCGCAATGTCGCCACCGCCTCGGCGCGCCAGGGATGCGGCTGCGTGGACATGGCGGGCTTATACACCCTTGGCCCGTCGGCCGCGAGCGGCGCGTCGCCAAGCGATGCCTCGAATGGTTGCATGACGAAAAGAAACGCCACCAAACGTGCATGGACTTCGGGGGGCCACCTGTCGTACCACTGTGGTTTGAACGATGAGCCACAGGGTCCGCAGATGAACAGCAATGGCGCGATCGTCATTTTGATGGCCGACGACGATCCGGCCGATGTCCGACTGACGCAGAAGGCGCTCGAGGAATGCCACCTCAAGAACGACTTCCGCCACGTCTCGGACGGCCAGGAATTGCTGGATTACCTGAACCGGCGCGGCCGCTATGCCGACCCCGCCACCTCGCCCCGTCCCGGCCTGATCCTGCTGGACCTCAACATGCCGGGCATGGACGGCCGTACCGCCCTGACCCATCTCAAGGCCGATGCCGATCTGCGCCGCATTCCGGTGGTCATCCTGACCACCAGCAAGGCCGAGGAAGACATCGCCCGATCCTACGACCTGGGCGCCAATTCCTTCGTCAGCAAGCCCGTGACCTTCGACGGTCTGGTGGACGTGGTCCGTACCCTGGATACCTATTGGTTCCAACTGGTCGCCCTGCCCCGGTAACATTCCGCACGGAACCCAGCCGCACTTCCGTCTTCTTTACGGCGTCACACCCGCGAAAACGGGTGCCCATGGCCGGAGCAGGCGGATGCATGGATTCCCGCCCGCGCGGGAATGGCGGGCATTTCACGCGGCGGATCAGTTCACGCCCTTTTCCGCGCCGTAACGCTGTTTGATGGCATCCACCTGCGCCTGATTGGCGGCCATCCAGTCGTCGAATTCCGCCAGCACCGCCGCATGGGTCACGGTGGACAGGCGATAGGAATCGCGCGAATGCGGCAGGCCGGGGTCGAAGACCAGGGCGCCGGGCATGTTCAACTCGCGCTCCAGGCTGTGATGCACCACCGCCACCGAGGCATAGGCGCCATCCATGCGCCCCACCGTCACCTGGCGGATCAGCAGGTCCATGCGCGGATTTTCCTTCACCACCACCTTCTGGGCGCGGATGCGGTCCAGCCAGGCGAAGGGGGTGAAGCCCGACACCGTCCCCAGGGTCAGGATGCGGTCGACGCCCTTGCCCTTGTTCTCGGGCCGCACCATGACGCCGTCCACATAGGCGATCACCGGCCGGGAATAGCTGAACTGGATGTCGCGCTTGAGGTCGGCGCCCCAGCCGGGATTGTCGGGGAATTTGAAATCGACCCCGCCCGACAGCAATTCGGCATACAGCCGCTTCACCGGCAGCGGGCGATAGGTCAGCACATAGCCCTTGGCCTGGGCGAAGGCGTCGAAGATTTCGCGGGCGGCACCTGCGTATTCGCCTTTTTGCACCGCATAGGCGGGAAAATAATCAAGCTCCTCGACCCCGACCACCAACTCGCGCGGGCCACTGGCCCCGGCAGGCGCGGCGAGCACGGTGCAAACGGCCACAAGCAATCCGGCCAAACGTCCCAAAACCATCGGAATTCCCCAAAATGCGGCCGCCGCATGGTCACACCAATAAGCGGTGCATGCAATAAGCGGTCAGCTTATGAGGATTCTAATCCGATCCTTTGGTCAGACGCACCCTATCCTTTCGATAGAGCCGGGGCGGAGACGAAACAGCGCGTCCTGGGGGGATTCGCCCTGGTCCAGCGCGGCGTCCGGATCGGTTCCCAGATGCAGCCCGCGCAGCACCCGCCCGGCAACGCCGTGGCTGACCACCACCATCTTCTCGCCGTTGCCGCGCTCGGCCAGCCACGATCCCAGGCGGGCGGCGAAATGGTCGTAGGTTTCGCCGCCGGGGCAGCGAAAGAACCAGGTGTTGCGGCCGCTGCCGGTCAGATCCTCGGGCGGCATCTCGGCCTTGAGGCGGCCCATCCAATGGCCGGTGGAGATTTCCTTGATGCGGCCGTCGGTTTCGACCTTGGCGAAATCCAGCCCGGACACTTCCGACAGGATGGCCGAGGTTTGCAGGCAGCGCGGCAGCGGGCTGGACACCAGACGCCAGTTGACCAGATCGTCGCCCAGCAGATCCTTGATGGTGCGGCCATACGCCTTGGCCTGTTCGATGCCCTTGAGGGTCAGCGGCGAATCGCCATGGCCCTGGATGCGCTTCTGGCGGTTCCAGTGGGTCTCGCCGTGGCGGACCAGGATGATGTCGAACATGGGAATACAGCTCCCCCACCCCGGCCCTCCCCCGGCATGCCGGGGGAGGGTGGGCAGGAACTTACGACCGCAGGACGCCGCCGGTGGCCTTGACCACCGCGTCCACGATCTTCTTGGCCACCGCCTCGATCTCCTCGTCGGTGAGGGTCTTCTCGGTGGGTTGCAGGGTGGCGGTGATGGCGATGGACTTCTTGCCCTCGCCGACGTTGGGGCCTTCGTACAGGTCGAACACCGCCACGTCGGCCACCAGCGCCTTGTCGGCGTTGCGGGCGGCCCGCGTCACGGCATCGGCGGCCACGCTGGCATCCAGCACGAAGGCAAAGTCGCGTTCCAGCGGCTGGAACGGCGACAGCTTCAGCGCGGGCTTGGCCTTGGTGGCCTTGGCCTTCTGCGGCGGCAGCGCCTCGAGGAACAGCTCGAACGCCACCACCGGCCCCTTGACGTCCAGGGCGGACAGGGTGGCCGGGTGCAATTCGCCGAAATACGCCACCGGCTTGTTGCCCAGCTTCAAGGTGCCGGAGCGGCCGGGGTGATACCAGCCGGGACCGCCCGCCGTCACCTGGAACGAATCCGGGTTGCCGCCCGCCGCCACGATGGCGGCCAGCAGATCGGCCTTGGCGTCGAACACATCCACAGCACGGGTCTTTTCCGACCAATGGCGCGGCACGGCGCGCCCCGCGCGCAGACCGGCGGCGACGGCGCGCTGCTGGCCGGGCTCGGGGCCGTCGAATTGCGGACCGATCTCGAACAGAGCGACGTCGCGGAAGCCGCGATCGGCGTTACGCCCGGTCGCCGCCACCAGATTGGGCAGCACGCTGGGGCGCATGCAATCCAGATCGGACGAGATCGGGTTGGCCAGATGCATTTCCGGGGCGCCGCCGCCGAACAGCTTGGCCTGGGCCGACGGCAGGAACGACCACGTCACCGTTTCCACCAGCCCGCGCGCCGCCAGTTGACGGCGCACCCACGACGCCCGGCGCTGGCCGGGGGTCAGCAGCGGCTTGGGCATGGACGGACGGGGCAGCGGCACCGCCGGAAGCTGGTCGTAGCCGTTGATGCGGATGACCTCTTCCACCAGATCGTGCTCGGCGCCGATATCGCCGCGCCACGACGGCGGCACCACCAGCAGGCCGTTGTCGTGCTCGGACACGATGCAGCCCAGGCCGCGCAGGATGGCTTCCTGCTTGTCCTTGGCCACCTCGACGCCGCCCAGTTCGGCCACGCGCTCGGGGCGCAGCACGATGGAGGTGCGCCAGTCCGGCTCCTGGCCCGCGACCACCAGTTCGGACGGCTCGCCGCCGCACAGATCCAGGATCATGCGGGTGGCGATCTCGGCCGCCGGGACGATCAGCGCCGGATCGACGCCGCGTTCGAAGCGAAAACGGGCGTCCGACAGGATGTCCAGCTTGCGGCCGGTGGTGGCGGTGCGGATCGGGTCGAAATAGGCCACTTCCAGGAAGACGTCGGTGGTGGCCTCGGTGCAGCCGGAATGCTCGCCGCCCATGATGCCGGCGATGGCCTCGGCCGCCGCTTCGTCGGCGATGACCGTCATCTCGGGCGACAGGGTGTATTCCTTGCCGTTCAGCGCCAGCAGGGTTTCGCCGTCACGGGCCAGACGGGCGCGGATGTCGCCCTTGACCTTGGCCGCGTCGAAGACGTGCAGCGGACGGGCCAGGTCGTAGGTGACGTAATTGGTGATGTCCACCAGGGCCGAGATGGGGCGCAGACCGATGGCGGTCAGGCGGTCCTTCAGCCATTGCGGCGATTCGCCATTCTTCACGCCACGGATCAGACGACCGGCGAAATACGGGCAGGCCGACGCGGTTTCGGGCGAGAATTCCAGCTTGACGCCGATCGGGCTCTTGAACGCGCCCGGCACCGGGTCGGTATTCAGCGGCTTGAGCGACCCCAGGCCCGAGGCGGCCAGATCGCGGGCGACGCCGCGCACGCCCAGGCAATCGGCGCGGTTGGGGGTGATGCTGATCTCGATCATCGGATCGAAGCTCATGACATCCACCAGCCGCGTCCCGGCGACCAGGGCGGAGTCCAGCTCGGCGATGCCGCCGTCATCCTCGCCCATGCACAGCTCGCGCCACGAGCACATCATGCCCTGGCTTTCGACGCCGCGCACCTTGCCCTTCTTCAGCACATCGCCGGTGACGGGAATGAAGGTGCCGGGCTGGGCCAGGATCACCGTCAGACCGGCGCGGGCGTTGGGGGCGCCGCACACCACCTGGATGATGCCCGAGCCGGTGTCCACCTTGCACAGACGCAGGCGGTCGGCGTCGGGATGCTTTTCGGCTTCCAGCACCTTGGCGACGATGAAGCCGCCCAGTTGCGCGGCCGGGTCCACCACGCCCTCGACCTCGAGGCCGAGCATGGTCAGGCGCGCCTCGATCTCGGCCAGGGAGGCGTCGGTCTCAAGGTGATCCTTGAGCCACGAGAGAGTGAACTTCATCGGGTCAGCCCTCCGGACAGGGTCGGCACGTCAAGCGGCACGAAGCCGTAATGCTTGAGCCAGCGCAGATCGGAATCGAAGAAGGTGCGCAAATCGGGGATGCCGTATTTCAGCATGGCCATGCGCTCGACGCCCATGCCGAAGGCGAAGCCCTGGTACTCGTCGGGGTCCAGGCCGCAGGCGCGCAGCACGTTGGGGTGCACCATGCCCGAGCCGCCGATTTCCAGCCAGCTTGCACCCTTGCCGATCTTCAGCTCGCCGCCCTCGCGCGAACAGCCGATATCCACTTCCGCCGAGGGTTCGGTGAAGGGGAAGAAGCTGGGGCGGAAGCGCACCGGCACCTCGTCCACCTCGAAGAAGGTGGTGACGAATTCCATCAGGCAGCCCTTGAGGTGGCCCATATGGGTGGTCTTGTCGATGACCAGACCCTCGATCTGATGGAACATCGGGGTATGGGTCATGTCCGAATCGCAGCGATAGGTGCGGCCCGGCGCGATGATGCGGATCGGCGGCTTGTTGGCCAGCATGGTGCGGATCTGCACCGGGCTGGTGTGGGTGCGCAGCAGATGGCGCGAGCCGTCGTCCTTTTCCCCGAAATAGAAGGTGTCGTGCATCTGGCGGGCGGGGTGCTCGGCCGGGATGTTCAACGCCGTGAAATTATGGAAATCGTCCTCGATATCCGGGCCTTCCGCCACTTCAAAGCCCATCTGGGCGAAGATGGCGGTCATCTCGTCCATCACCTGGGCGATGGGATGAATGCGGCCCTGGGTTTCCGGGCGCACCGGCAACGTGACGTCCACGCGCTCGCGCGCCAGCTTGGCCTCCAGCGCCTTGGCTTCCAGTCCCGCCTTGGCCGCGGCGATGGCGTCGGCCACCTGGTCCTTGACGGCGTTCAGCGCGGCGCCCGCCGCCTTGCGTTCGTCCGGGCTCATCTTGCCCAAGGACGCCATCAGGGCGGAAATGCTGCCCTTCTTGCCCAGGGTCGCCACGCGGGCGGCTTCCAGGGCTTCCAGGCTGGCGGCGCCGTCCACCAGCGCCAGGGCCTCGGCGCGGATCTTATCGAGTTCGTCCATCGACTTTCCCCATATGGACGCGAAAAGGGGCCGCCCTTGACGGGCGACCCCTCCGCGTAATTTCCCTCTCCCCGTCGCCGGGGAGCGGACAAGCCTTACTGGAGGGCCGCCTGGGCCTTCTCAACCAGCGACTTGAAGGCTTCCGGCTCGCGGGCGGCGATGTCCGCCAGGACCTTGCGGTCCAGCACGATGCCAGCCTTCTTCAGGCCGTCCATGAAACGGGAATAGGGCACGCCATACTGGCGGGTGCCGGCGTTGATGCGCTGGATCCACAGGGCGCGGAAATTGCGCTTCTTGGCGCGACGGTCACGATAGGCGTAACGCAGCGCCTTCTCGACCTTCTCGATCGCAACGCGGAAGCACGAATTGGACCGGCCGCGAAAGCCCTTGGCCAGCTTCAGAATCTTCTTGTGACGGGCGTGCGCAATCACGCCCCGCTTGACGCGCGCCATTACTTAGCTCCGTTCGGCAGGTAGTATTGCTTGACCTTCTCACCATCAGCCTTGAACAGAATGAAGGTGCCGCGGGCCTGGCGCTTCATGTCCTGGGGCTTCGCGGAGAGGCAGTGGCGCTTGTTGGCCACGTTGCCTTTGACCTTGCCGGAGGCGGTGAGCTTGAACCGCTTCTTGGCGGCGCTCTTGGTCTTCATCTTGGGCATTTTCGCTTTCCTTATCGGTGCGAGTTTAGCGATACAGGCGCGGTCAGGCATGCCACAGGCCCGATCCGCGCGAGGAAGCGGCGTTTATAACGATTCGTTTCCGCCATTGCAAGCACCCGCCGTGTCGGTTTCCGTTACCTGCCGTCACTGGCGTTCATCATGCGCACATGCGATAGTGGCCCAGGGGTTCAAGAGGGATCGGATCAGGGGGAACGTTGGGCACCGCAGCAGGCGACATCAACCGCTCGCGCGACTTATACGTGGCGTTCGCCTTCGCCGCCGCCGACCTGCTGGTCGAGGTCGAGGCGGACGGCACCATCGGCTTTGCCGTGGGCGCCGCCA
Organism: Pseudomonadota bacterium; assembly: GCA_023458315.1. Taxonomy (GTDB): domain Bacteria; phylum Pseudomonadota; class Alphaproteobacteria; order Rhodospirillales; family Magnetospirillaceae; genus Magnetospirillum. The sequence continues at coordinate 9,617 of JAEXAH010000013.1, read as the reverse complement.
TGGCGCTGGCGGGCAAGCCCGCGCGCCTGTTGACCGGGCGGCCGCTGGCCGACCTGTTCATCGCCGAGGACGGCGAACGCATCAGCCGCGCCCTGACCCGCATCGATCGCGGCGAGCGGGTGCGCCACCTGCTGCTGCATACCCCGCCGGGGGAAAAAGGCGGCGTGCCCAAGCCGGTGGCGCTGTCCGGCTATCGCCATCCCCACCGCGAGCACGCGCGCCTGATCGCGCTGAGCCACGCCGCCGCCATGGACGTGCCCGCCGAGGCGCACGACCCCATCACCGGCCTGCTGGACAAGGGCGGCTTCACCGATCTGGCGCGGCGCATGCTGACGGAATCCTCGGCGGTCGAGCCCGAGGAAGCCTATCAGCTGACCATGCTGGAAGTGCCCCAGGTGGAAAAGGTGCGCGCCGAGGCGGGCGCCCTGGCCGCCGACGAATTCATGGCCGAACTGGGCGACCGCCTGCGCGCCTGTTCGGTGGGCGGCGACGCCGCCGGTGAACTGGGCGACAACAAATACGGCCTGATCCACGCCCCCAGCGTCAGCACCGAGGCCATCGAAAACACCATCAGCGAATTGCTGCACGCCTTTCTGCCGCCGCCGCCGCACCAGGAGGTGCATTCCGCCTCCATGGCGCTGGACGGTTCCGGCATTTCCTCGGAAGAGGCGGCCAACGCCCTGATCTACAGCCTGAACGCCTTTTCGCAATCGGGCTCGACCACCCTGGCCGATCTGGCCAGCGACCTGCGCCCCCGCCTGTCCGAGACGGTGGCCCAGATGCGCGAGATCAAGGCGGTGATCGATACCGGCGGCTTCGAACTGGTGTTCCAGCCGGTGGTCGATCTGTGGACCGGCGTCGTCCACCATTTCGAATGTCTGGTGCGCTTTCCCGGCCGCGATTCGCCGTTCGAAACCGTGACCTTCGCCGAAAACGTCGGCATGGTCGGCGGCCTCGACCTCGCCATCCTGCGTCGCGCCATCGAATTCATGCGCTCGACCATGGGCAAGCACGAGGCGCTGCGCTTCGCCGTCAACCTGTCGGGGCGATCGCTGTCGCACATCGCCACCGCGCGGCAATTGCTGGAAATCGTGCGCGACTGCACCGACCTGCGCGGCCGCCTGCTGTTCGAACTGACCGAATCCGCCGAGGTCGAGGATCTGCCCGCCGTCAATGGCGTGTTGCAGATGCTGCGCCGTCAGGGTTTTCCGGTGTGCCTGGACGATTTCGGCGCCGGTGCCGCCGCCTTCCACTATCTGCGCGCCCTTCAGGTCGATCACGTCAAGATCGACGGCAGCTATATCCGCGAGATTTCCGCCAACGGCGAAAGCACGCCGTTCCTGCGCGCCATCGCCCAATTGTGCCGCGACCTCAAGGTCGGCACCATCGCCGAATTCGTGGAAAACACCGAAACCACCAACCTGCTCAAGCTGCTGAAGGTGCGGTTCGGCCAGGGCTATCATTTCGGCAAGCCCATGACGCCGCGCCCCGCCGCCGACGTCGCCCTGCGCGGCTGGGCGGTGGACAACATGGAATGGCAGAACGGCCTGCTGGTCTGCCGCACGGCCTTATGATGATCGCTTTAGCCCCTCGCCGGGCGGGCGCATCCGCGCCCTTGGCCGCGCCCGCAATGGGCGCTGTAGTGGCACAACCCCGCCATTTCCGCTAAAGGGTACGGCATGAGCACGTCCCCCACCCTGATCGGCGACATTCCCGTCGGCAATTGGATCGACCGCCACGTTCCGGCGGCCGCCCGCCCCTATCTGCGGCTGATGCGGTTGGACCGGCCCATCGGCACCTGGCTGTTGCTGTTCCCCTGCTGGTGGAGCATCGCCCTGGCCGGGTCGGGCTGGCCCGACTGGGGATTGATGGCGCTGTTCGCCGTCGGCTCGGTGGTGATGCGCGGCGCGGGTTGCACCATCAACGACATCGCCGACCACAAATTCGACGCCATGGTCGAGCGCACCCGGGCACGGCCGATCCCGTCGGGCGAGGTCAGTCTGCGCAAGGCGTGGGCCTTCCTGGGACTGCAATTGCTGGTCGGGCTGGTGATCCTGGTGCAATTGCCGCATTTCGCCATCGGCCTGGGCATCGCCTCGCTGTTGCTGGTGTTTCCCTATCCGCTGATGAAGCGCATCACCTGGTGGCCGCAGGCGTGGCTGGGCCTGACCTTCAACTGGGGCGCGATCATGGGCTGGGCGGCGGTGACGGACGGGCTGGCGCTGCCGCCCGTGCTGCTGTACGCGGCAGGCATCCTGTGGACGCTGGGCTATGACACCATCTACGCCCACCAGGACAAGGAGGACGACGCGCTGATCGGCGTCAAATCCACCGCCCTGCGCCTGGGCGATGCCACGCCGCGCTGGCTGGCGGGATTCTACGGCGGCATGGTGCTGCTGGTGGCCGCCGCCGGGTGGAGCGCCGGGCTGGGCTGGGCGTTCTATCCGCTGCTGGGACTGGCCGCGCTGCACCTGGCGTGGCAGGTGGCGCGCGGCGACATCGACGATTCCGCCGATTGCCTGGCCAAGTTCAAGTCGAACCGCTGGTTCGGCTGGCTGCTGCTGGCCGCCATCCTGGCCGGGCGGCTGGTGTAGCCGTATTCCCTTTCATCGCCGGAGTTTTACCCCCATGCTGGACGTGGAACGTTTGAGAGTCCTCATGGCCCAAGACCCCCGCGCCTTCATCCGCGACGTGACCGAAGTGTCGCAGCCCCCGGCCTGCCCGGAAATCGACCTGTGGCTGGCGACCGAGGTGACGCCGCTGTGGGAAGCCACCGAGGCGCTGCTGCTGCGGGTCAACGTGCCGCCGCCCTATTGGGCGTTCTGCTGGGCGGGCGGTCAGGCGCTGACCCGCTATGTGCTGGATAATCCCGAACTGGTGCGCGGCAAGCGGGTGCTGGACTTCGCCGCCGGGTCGGGGGCCAGCGCCATCGCCGCCGCCATGGGCGGCGCCGCCCATGTGCTGGCCGCCGACATCGACCCGCTGGCCTGCGCCGTCATTCCGCTGAACGCCGAACTGAACGGCGTGGCGGTGGACGTCACCGACCAGGACGTGGTCGGCCAGGATTGCCGCTGGGACGTGGTGGTGGCGGGCGACGTCTGTTACGAACGCCCCATGACCGAGCACATCTTCCCCTGGCTGCGGTCGCTGGCCGCCGCCGGAGCCACGGTGCTGATGGCCGATCCCGGCCGCGCCTATCTGCCCAAGACCGGTCTGCTGGAGGTGGCGCGCACCACGGTCCGCACCAGCCTGGAACTGGAAGACCGCGACCGCCGCGAGGTGGTGGTTTACAAGATCGTGGGCTAGACTGACCGTGACTAGAGCCGCGCCTTAAATATAAGGCGCGGCGCTCCAGCGGCCATTGCGGCCGCGGCCAAGCCTGCGGATGCAGGCGCCCGGCGAGGGGCAATCCGTGATGCAGGTTTTCTGCATCACGGTCTGACGCGGAGACGGCGATGACGCGGATTGTGATCGAACAGATCGCGGTACTGTCGGACAATTACGTCTATCTGCTACACGAGCCGGAAAGCGGCGCCACGGCGGCGGTCGACCCGGCGGTGGCCGAGCCGGTGCTGGCCGAACTGGCGGCACGCGGCTGGCGGCTCAGCCATATCCTCAACACCCACCATCATGGCGACCACACCGGCGGCAACCTGGAACTGAAGCGCGCCACCGGCGCCCGGGTGGTGGGGGCGCGGCGCGACGCCGACCGCATTCCCGGCATCGACGTGGAAGTGCGCGAGGGCGACACCTTCCTGTTGGGCCACGCCGCCGCCATGGTGTTCGAGACGCCGGGCCACACCACCGGCCACATCGCCTTCTGGTTTCCCGACAGCGGGGCGCTGTTCTGCGGCGACACCCTGTTCTCGCTGGGCTGCGGCCGCCTGTTCGAAGGCAGTGCCGAGCAGATGTGGGACTCGCTGGCCAAGCTGCGCGACCTGCCGCCCGACACCCGCCTTTATTGCGCCCACGAATACACCGCCGCCAACGGCCGCTTCGCCCGGCTGGTGGAGCGGGACAACGCCGCCCTGGCCGCCCGCATCGAGCAGGTGGCGCGGCTGCGCGCCGCCGAATTGCCCACGGTGCCCGCCATCCTGGCCGACGAACGGGCCACCAACCCCTTTCTGCGCGCCGACCAGCCGGGCGTGGCCCGCGCCGTCGGCATGGAGCCCGGCACCGCCCCCGCCCGCGTCTTCGCCGAATTGCGGCGGCGCAAGGATGTTTTCTGACACGGAGTTTCCGGATGTCTTCCTGGTCGCAGGACCGTTATCTCGCCGCCCTGGCCTTCGCCGCCCGCGCCCATGGCGACCAGCGGGTGCCCGGCACCGGCTTTCCCTATGTCTGCCATCTGGCGTCGGTGGCGCAGGAAGTCATGGCGGCGCTGGCGGCCGAGCCCGGCCGCGACGGCACCCTGGCGATCAGCGCCGCCCTGCTGCATGACGTGATCGAGGACACCCCGACCCCGCCCGAGGCAGTGGAATCGGCATTCGGTCCCCAGGTTCTGGCGGCGGTGCAGGCCCTGACCAAGCGGCCGGATCTGCCCAAGGCCGAGGCCATGGCCGACAGCCTGGAGCGTATCCGCCGCCAGCCGCCCGAGGTGTGGATGGTCAAGATGGCCGACCGCATCGTCAACCTGGGGCCGCCGCCGCCCCATTGGACGGCGGAGAAGACCGCCGCCTACGGCGCCGAGGCCCGCGCCATCCTGGACGCCCTGGCCCCGGCCAGCCCGGCCCTGGCCGCCCGGCTGGCCGCCCGCATCGACGGCTACGGCGCGTCCTGAGGGTCAGGCTTTCTTGACGTATTCCGACTTCAGGTTCATGGCGCCGATGCCATCGATCTTGCAGGCGATGTCATGGCCGTCGACGGCGTCCGCCACCAGACGAATGTTCTTGACCTTGGTGCCGCCCTTGACCACCAGGGACGAGCCCTTGACCTTGAGGTCCTTGATCACGGTGACGCTGTCGCCATCGGCCAGCACGTTGCCGTTGGCGTCGCGCACCGCGTCGTCGGCCGCCGCCTCGGCGCCGCTGGCGTCGGGGTTCCATTCATGGGCGCATTCCGGGCAGTTCCACAGATTGCCATCGTGATAGGCGTGTTCCGAACCGCATTTCGGGCAGGTCATTCCGTCGCTCATGAAATCCTCGTCGCTGGTCTGGGCGGGGTGAAAAGGCGGCGATCCTAGAACACCCGGGCGGCGTGGGGGAAATGGTTTGTGCCAAATCCCGATAAGAGGAACGCATCGGGATTTGGTTAGGGCGTAAACTCATAAATCCCATGGTGCTCTGTTTGCCTAAGAGGCCGTAATGCCAGGAAACGAGCGCAGGCTGTACCTTGACGGTACAGCCAAGCGACGATGACGCAGCAGTACGGCCTCTTAGGCAAACCCGAAGGGCACACCCCGTAAGGCCATCTAACTGTGCCGTCAAATTTGGCGATAGCGCCGCTATCGCCTGCATTTCCCGGCCCTTTATATGGCCTTACGGGGTGTGCAGAGCACCATGGGATTTATGAGTTTACGCCCTAGGCCCAAGGGGCCGCGCGGCTTATGCCGCGGGAGGCAAGTGGGCCGGATGGCCCACGCCCGCCGCCTGAGGGCGCCGGTGATCGGTAACGATCATCGGAAAATGCTTTATCGCCCGACCAGGGCGGCGCGGGTTTCCACGTCCAGCACGGCGACGCGGGCGGCCAGGGTGCGAATCCGGATCCAGTCGTCGTTCTTGGCGGCGTGTTCCAGGGCGCGGGCGGCCAGACCCAGCCGGGTGGCGCCCAGCGACAGCGCCGCCGAGGCCAGGGAATGGGCGGTTTCACCCAATTGCCCGGCATCGCCCCCGGACAGATGGGCGTTCAGGCGGGTGCGCAGGTCGTCGGCGGTGGTGGCGTACAGCGCCGCCATCTCGACGCGGGCGGCGGGGTCGTCGCCGAACAGGACGGCGGTGATCTCGGCATCCAGCAGCGGCGCGTCATCGGGCGAGGCCGGGGACGGGGACGGGGCGCAGGGAATCGGCGGGACGGCGGCGCCCGCGGTCTGGCGGCTGAGGGCGGCCCCCAGATCCTGCAACGACACCGGCTTCGTCACCACCATGTCCATGCCGGCCCGCAGGCATTCCTCGGTGGTTTCGGCGAAGGCGTCGGCGGTCATGCCGATGATGGGGATGTGGCGGCGGCCGCCGTCCCGCATCTCGGCGGCGCGGATGGCGCGGGCCAGGTCCAGGCCGTCCATGATCGGCATGTGGTAATCGGTGACGATTGCCACGTATTCGCCGCCGCGCCGAAAGGCCGCCAGGGCGGCGGCGCCGTCCGGGTGGATGTCGGCGCCATAGCCCAGCCGGTCCAGTTGCGAGCGCAACAGCCACTGGTTCACCGGATTGTCCTCGGCCGCCAGCACGATGCCGCCGCCCAGGGCGCGGGGAACGGCGGGCGTTTCCCCGCCGTCCTCGGGCGGGTCGGCGGCCACCAGCGGCAGCACGACGCGGAACACCGATCCCTCGCCGGGACGGCTTCGCACCTCGATGTGCCCGCCCATCAGTTCCACCAACTGGCGCGAGATGGACAGGCCCAGCCCGGTGCCGCCATGGCGCCGGGTGGTCGAGGCGTCCACCTGCCGGAACGGCTGGAACAGCCGGGCCAGGTCGTCGGGGCGGATGCCGATGCCGGTGTCGGCGACGGCGATTTCCATGTCCTGGTCGCGCTGCCGCAGCGACAGCCGCACATGGCCGCGCTCGGTGAACTTGACGGCGTTGCCCACCAGATTGGTGACGACCTGCCGCAACCGCAGCGGGTCGGCCAGCACCCAATCGGGAATGGCGGCGTCGCATTCCAGCACCAGCGGCAGTCCCTTGGCCCGCGCCGTGGCCTCCAGCGCGGCGATGGCTTCCTGAAGAACGTGGCGGGGGTCGGTGGCGATCATGGCCATGCGCACCTGTCCCGCCTCGATCTTGGACAGGTCCAGGATGTCGTTGATGATCCCCAACAGCGATTCGGTCGAGGTCCAGATGATGTCCGCCAGCTTGCGCTGCTCGCGGTTCAACGCCGTCTCGCGCAGCAATTCCACCGTGCCCAGCACGCCGTGCATGGGGGTGCGGATCTCGTGGCTCATGGTCGCCAGGAAGCGCGATTTGGCCTGGGCGGCGGCCACCGCCTGGGCGCGGGCGTCTTCCAGTTCGGCGTTGTGGGCCTCGATGCGGTCCAGCAGACTGTTATAGGCGGTGATCACCCGCCCCAATTCGTCGTCGGGGCGCGGGTTGTCCGCCACCTTGGCCGCCCGGGAAATGGCGTGGTTCAGACGGTCCAGCGGCCGCATCACCGTGGCGCGCAGGGCGAACACCGCGCTGACCGCCATGGCCGCCGCCAGCGTCAGGAACACCAGCAGGCTGAGCCGGGCATCGGCCCGCGCCGTTCTGAGCAGGGCGCCACTGTCCACCCACAGGGTCAGATGGCCCAGCAGGTGGTTTTCGTACACCACCTGGGCGACCACCGGTTCGGCGCCGGTCGGGGTGCCGCAGCCGTTTTCGGTATCGGTGGCGGCCAGCAGACGGCCCTGCGGTTCCGCCACCTCGGCGCAGACGATGCCGGGATGGGCGGCCAGCGAACCGATGATGGTGCGGGTGGCGCGGTCGTTGATGGCCCACATGGGCTCTTGCAGGGCGATGGCGTTCAGGCGCGCGGTTTCGGTCATGGCCGCATTCTGCCGCCGCCGTTCGCTCTCGAACTGCCGCCACGACACCGCCCCGGCCACCAGCACCGCCAACACCGCCGCCGCCGAGACGGCGATGACCAGGAAGCGGGTGGTGATCTGTTCGATCCGCCAAAGCCCCACCGGGAATCGTCCTTGCACTGGTCGAAATTGCCGGAAAAGGTTAGGCCAAAGCGTCCGCCAAGACCAGAAGCCATTGCGCGCGGCAGGTGCCCGGCGCACAATGGCCGCCATGTCAGGTATAGACCCGATGCGCCGTGTCCTGCGCCCGTTGTTCCGCCTTGTCCTGGCGGCGCTGGCGTTTTGCCTGTGGGCGGGGATGGCGGCGGCCGACGTGGTCAGGGTCGGCTGCGTCGAGTTCCCGCCCCTGACCTATACCGATGCCCAGGGGCGCCCGGCGGGCAAGGCCGTGGACCTGATCTCCGCCATCCTGACCCGGGCGGGCCTGGCGCACGACATCAAATGCTATCCCGGCGCCCGGCTGATGGCCGGGCTGCGCGACGGCTCGACCCATGTGGCCATGCTGATCCGCCATCCGGAAATCCTGGATTCCGTGCAATACGGCGCCCTGCCCATGGCCTATCTGGACCTGCGCGCCTATCGCCTGCCCGCCACGCCGCCGCTGGGCGACATCCGCAACACCGGCGGCAAAGCGGTGATCGTGCTGCGCGGTTACGGCTATGGCGGCTGGATCGATTTTCTCAAGGCTCCGGGCAACCGGGTGGCGCTGTCCTTCGCCGACAGCCGCCAGGCCGCCATCCGCATGCTGGCGGGCGGGCATGGCGATTACCTGCTGGATTACGCCGATCCCGCCACCCTGGCCCTGGCCCAGGAAACGCCGCCCGACCTGCGCAGCGAATCGCTGGAACGGTTGGCCACCTATTTCCTGGTGTCCAACAAAGCCCCCGGCGCCACCGCCCTGTTGCGGCGGATCGAGGACGTCTTCACCCAGATGGGCGCCCGACCGGTGAATTAGTTCCCCGACCAGTCCACGGTGGGCAGGCCGCGGGCGATCCAGCCGGGACCGGCGGCGCTGCCGACCATGCCTTCGGGGACGTGGCGGACGTTGCCGAAGCCCTGGTCGCGCAGATAGGCCATGGCCTTGCCCGAGCGGTTGCCGGTGCGGCAGATCAGCACCAGCGGCGCGGCGCGGTCGCCCTGGACCAGCGCCAGCACCCGTTCGGCGAAATCGGGCCGCCCCCAACTGATGGCGGCGGCGCCCGAGGGCAGGCCGGTGTCCTGCCATTCGATGGGCGTGCGGATATCGACGAAGGCGGCGGCGCGGGAATGGACCAGGGTCAGCGCCTCGGCCGGGCCGACGCTGTCGCTGGCCAGGGCGGGCGCCGCCCAGCCCGGCAGACACAGCAGCACGGCGAATGCCGCACCAAACAAAGCGAACGCCGCCCTAGACACGGCGCGCCACCCAGCCGCCGAAGCACAGCGCGCGAAAGAACGGACGCGGCGGACCGAATCCGGCCTGTTCCAGCAATTGCGCCAGACGGTCGTCGGTGACGGGGTGAATGTCGCGGTCCACATGGGCGAATCCCTTGTCGATGTCGGCGGCGTCGATGCCCGCCGCTTTTTGCAGATGGCGCCAATAGGTACGCAGTTCGGCCTGCCACGGATCGTCCCAGCCGGGGCCGAACAGGTCGCCCAGCACCAGCGGCGCCCCGGGCCTGAGGTGGCGGGCGATGTCGGTCAGCAGCGCCAGCTTGGCGCCGTCGTCGGGCAGGAAGTGCAGCACCAGCAACAGGGTGGCGCCGTCGAACGGTTCGAAGGTCGGCAGATCGGACACCTTGCACGGATACAGCCGCACCCGCTCGGTCAGGCCGTGTTCGGCCACCTTGCGCTCGGCCAGGTCCAGCATGTCGCCCGCCGGATCGACGCCGACCACGTGCAGCGCCGGGCAAGCCTGGCCCAGCGC
>JAEXAH010000012.1 GCA_023458315.1 Pseudomonadota bacterium | reverse complement strand
TGGCCGTCCATCATCGCCACGCCCTCGGGCAGCGGCAGCGGTTCCGGCCACAGATAGCCGTCCAGGTCGCGCGCCCCCACCTGCCCGGTCATCAGCCAGCCCGACGGCAGCCGCGCCCGGCGCGGGTCGGCGGCGTTCCAATGGGCCAGGAAGGCGCCGGGGGCGCCGGGGGCCAGGGCCAGCATGCCGCGCTCGCCCGCCCGGATCGGACGGCCGCCGCCATCCACCGCCTCGACGGTGACGCCGGGGGCGGCGCGGCCGGGCGACGGCGGGTGATGTTCCATCAGCGCCCCATTATTGGCCGCCACCGCGCCGGTTTCCGGCACGCCCCAGATTTCATGGGCGGGGGCGCCGAAGGCGCGGGCGACCAGATCGTGCTGCGGCGCCGCCAGCGGCGCCGGACCGCTGGCCAGGGCGCGGGGAATGGGATGGGGGGCGGTCAGCGCCGCCTCGGCCAGCGGCAGCAGCGCGGCGGACGGCACGTACAGGGCGCGCACGCCGTGCCGCCCCATCAGCGCCAGATGCTGGACCGGCGATTGCCCGGCCGGTCCGGCCACCACCGGCACGCCGTGATGCCAGGCGGGCAGCACCGCCCACATCAGCCCCTCGAACCCCATCCAGTCGGCGGCGGTCCACAGGATGTCGCCCGATTGCGGAAAGAAGTCCAGGGCCATCTCGACCGGCGGCAGATTGCCGGGCAAGGCGCGGTGGGCATGCAGCACGCCCGCCGGTTTGCCCATGGCGTGTTCGGGATAGAACAGCAGCGCCGCATCCTCGGCCGCCGTGACCATGGGGGCGAAGGAATCCGAAGCCGCCTGCATGGCGGTCCACATCTCGACCGTGCCCGGCGGCGCGCGGTCGGCCACCAGCACGCTCGTCAGCGACGGCGCCGCCTCGCGCGCGGCCAGCAGCCGCGCCGCCACCAGCGGCGACACCACCGCCGCCGCCGCGCCGGAATCGGCCAGCCGCCACGCCAGCGGCACCTCGCCCAGCCCCACCGGCACCGGCACCGCCACCGCCCCCATCTTCAGGACCGCCAGCACCGCCACCGCCGCCTCGACCGAGGCCGGGAACGACACCAGCACGCGGTCGCCGGGCACCACCCCGGCGGCGGTCAGCACGTTGGCCAGCCGGTTGGACAGCAGGCGCAGCACATGAAAGGTGTAGCGTTCCGAGCCCCCGTCCGCCGCCTCGACGATCAGCGCCGTGCGGTGGCCGTCGGCCCCGGCCATGGTCTGGCGGTCGCAGACGTCGAAGGCGATGTTGTAGCGTTCGGGAATGCGCCAGCGGAAGGTGCGGCAGGCTTCCTCGTAGCTTTTGGCCGGATTCAGCATGTCAGCGGTCCAGCGGCATCAATTCCTCGAACCACAGATAGGTGTCGAGGTCGTCCAGCACCACGCCGTCGAAGCCCAGATCGATGATGCCCGCCAGGTACTTGCCCAGCAATTCCTTCCATTGCGGGTCGTCCACGTCGGTGACGTAGCTGCCGGGATCGTCGCCGTCGGGGGCGAACAGGAAGGGCGGCGCCCCGGCGGCCCAGTCGCGCTTCCAGTACCAGCGCCAGTCATACGCCTTGCCGATGGGCAGCACCGCCAGCATCAGGCGCGGCGCCCCCAATTCCTTGAAGCGCAGCTTGCGCACCTCGTCCCTGGTCAGCGGGTCGGACCCGCGATGGGCGACGTCGATCAGCATGGCGTCGTGGTTGGTGCGTTCCATGGCCATCAGCCACGTCGCCTTGTTGCCGAAGCGGTCGGCGCGCAGCAGCGGCATCCAGTTGCGGGCGCCGGTGATGGCGATCACCGGTTGGGCGTTCTCGTGCTGGGGATGGCCCTTTTGCAGAGTGGCCAGATCCTCGTCGCCGATGGTGGCATAGGTCAGCACGCGGTCGCGCACCGCGCCCTTGTAGGCGGCATCCACATCCTTGCGGGTCTTGCAATTCTCGATGGACAGCAGGGCGCGGCCCTGGCCGCGCAGGGCCTCGGCGGCATAGATCAGGCGGCGCTGCTTTTCCTGGCGGTTGGCCTGACGGCGCACCTCGGCCGCCTTGCGCATCTCCTCCTTGGGATCGATGCTGAACGGGCCGAAGGGCTGGCCCACCGCCGGGCGCTGATAGCCCTGGGCCTTTTCCTTGGCGATCTCCAGATCCTCGGCGGCGCGGTCCTTGATGGCCTTGTCCAGCGGCACGCCCAGGGCATCGTCGCCGCAATACAGGCCGTCCACCACCATGCCGTCCACCACCTTGATCAGCGGCCGGTAGATGCTGCGCAGCGGCAGGCGCTTTTCGGCGAAGCGGCCTTCGGGGTCGCGGATTTCCTCCCACAGCACCTCGCGCTCGCCCTTGACGAACAATTCCGGGCTGTTGCGCAGCAGCACCACGAAACCGGGCTTGCGGGTCTTGGCATAGGTCGCCAGTTCGATCACCACGTTGCGCCAGATTTCCCGGTGATTGGGCACCGATTCCGGCAGGGGCGTGCTCCAGCCCGGCGGCTTCTCGATGGCCTGGGCGGCGGGGGACACGGCCAGCAACGCCGCGGTCAGGGCCAAGGCCAGACGCTTCATGCCGCCAACTCCCGAACCAGTTCGCCCAGCGCCAGGCACGCGGTCAGGCCCGGCGATTCGATGCCGTACAGCGCCACCAATCCGGGCACGCCATGGTCGCGCGGCCCCTGCACCACGAAGTCGCGGGCCGGATCGTCCGGCCCCTGGATCTTGGGGCGGATACCGGCATAGGCCGGTTCCAGCGCGCCGTCGGGCAAATCGGGCCAATAGCGGCGGATGGCGCCATAGAAGGATTGGGCACGGGCGGGGTCGACGGTGTAATCCTCGGCCGCGATCCATTCCACGTCGGGACCGAAGCGGCCGCGGCCGGCCAGATCCAGGGTGTAATGCACCCCCAGCCCGGCGGCCACCGGCACCGGATAGACCAGATGGCGGAACGGCATGCGGCCGCCCAGGGTGAAGTAATTGCCCTTGCACAGATAATCCTGGGGCACGCCGGGCAGACCCAGCGCGCGGGCCAGCGGGCACGACGACAGACCGGCGGCAATGATTACGGTGCGGGCGCGCAGGCGCGACGGCTCGGCGCCGCCCACGTCCAGTTCCATGCCGCCTTCGACCGGCCTTCCGCCCACCACCGGCGAGCGGAAGGCGACGACCGCGCCGTGCTCCTCGGCCTCGCCCAGCAGGGCCAGCATCAGGGCATGGGTGTCGATGATGCCGGTGGCCGGGGAAAACAGCGCGGCGGTGCAGGTCAGCGCCGGTTCCATCGCCCGCGCCTCGGCGCCGGAAATGGCGCGCAGGCCCTCGACCCCGTTGACCCGGCCCTTGTCCAGAATGGCGTTCAGTTGCGCCGCCTCGGCATCGTCGGTGGCGACGATCAGCTTGCCCACCATCTTGAACGGCACGCCGTGCAGGGCGGCGAAGTCGCGCAGCAGGCGGTTGCCCGCCACGCACAGCCGCGCCTTCAGGCTGCCCGCCGGATAGTACATGCCCGCATGGATGACCTCGGAATTGCGCGACGAGATGCCGCCGCCGATGGCGTCGCCCGCCTCCAGCACCACCACCTCGCGCCCGGCCAGGGCCAGGGCGCGGGCCGCCGCCAGCCCGACCAGCCCGGCGCCGACAACCACGCAATCCAGTGTTTCACAGACCGAATTCGTCAAGTGATTGATCCCGTTGTCACCCTGTCCCCAAAATGCGGCGGCAGCATAGCACCGCCCCCCACCTTGCGGAAGTTGCCCGATGGCCGCGCGCACCATACAGTACGGGGCATGAACACCAGCATCCTGCCCTCTGTCTGCCCGCATGATTGCCCGTCCGCCTGTGCGTTGGACGTGGAGCGCCATGCCGACGGCACCATCGGCCGCCTGCGCGGCGCCGCCATGCCCTATACCGAAGGCGTCATCTGCGCCAAGGTCGCCCGCTATGCCGAGCGCGTGCACCACCCCGACCGCATCCTGACACCGCTTGAACGCACCGGCCCCAAGGGGTCCGGCGCTTTTTCGCCGATTTCGTGGGATGCCGCCCTGGACCGGGTGGCCGAGGCGTTCCAGGACGCCACCCGCCGCCTGGGGCCGGAAAGTGTATGGCCCTATTTCTATGCCGGAACCATGGGGCTGGTGCAGCGCGGCGCCACCGACCGCCTGCGCCGGGCCATGGGCTATTCGGAACAGGCGGGCACCATCTGCGCCACCATCGCCGGGGCCGGGTGGCTGGCCGGTGTGGGCAAGAAGCGCGGCGTCGATCTGCGCGAGGTGGCGGACAGCGACCTGGTGGTGGTGTGGGGCGGCAACCCGGCCGCCACCCAGGTGCAGTTGATGGGGCTGATCGCCCAGGCGCGCAAGGCGCGCGGCACCAAGCTGGTGGTGATCGATCCCTATCGCACGCCCACGGCGGAAAAGGCCGATCTGCACCTGATGCCGCGCCCCGGCACCGATGGCGCCCTGGCCTGCGCGGTGATGCATGTGCTGTTCCGCGACGGCCACGCCGACCGCGACTATATGGCCCGCTACACCCAGGACGCCGACCGGCTGGAAGCCCATGTGGCGGCGCGCGGCCCGGCCTGGGCGGCCGAGATCACCGGCCTGGGCGTCGCCGAGATCGAGGATTTCGCCGCCCTTTACGGCCGCACCCGCCGCAGCCTGATCCGCCTGGGCTATGGCATGAGCCGGTCGCGCAACGGCGCGGTCAACATCCACGCCGTCAGTTGCCTGCCCGCCATCACCGGGGCGTGGCAGCATCCCGGCGGCGGCGCCACGCAAAGCCTGTCGGGGGTGTTCGCGGTGTCGCAGACCCTGACCGACGCCCTGGACCTGCCGCGCAAGACCCGCGTGCTGGACATGTGCGAGATCGGCGCGGTGCTGACCGGCGAGCCCGAGGCGCTGAAGGGCGGACCGCCGGTGGCCGCCATGCTGGTGCAGAACACCAATCCCGCCACGGTGGCGCCGGAAAGCGCCAAGGTTCGGCGCGGACTGGCGCGCGACGATCTGTTCCTGGCGGTGCACGAACAGGTGATGACCACCACCGCCGGATTGGCCGACATCGTGCTGCCCGCCACCACCTTTCTGGAGCACGCCGATCTGTACACCGCCTATGGCCATACCTTCCTGCAAGCGGCCAAGCCGGTGATCGCCCCGGTGGGCGAGGCGCGGTCCAACCACTGGCTGGTGGGCGAACTGGCCCGCCGTCTGGGCGGCGAGCATGCCAGCTTTGGGCTCGGCGAGTGGCAGATGGTGGATGCCACCCTGCGCGCCTCGGGCCTGCCCGGCGCCGACGCATTGCACGCCATGCGCTGGCTGGATTGCGCGCTGCCGTTCGAGCAGATGCACTGCCTGGACGGCTTCGGCCATGACGGCCGCTTCCGCTTCGCCCCCCAGTGGGACCACCCCGACATGCCGCCGCTGCCCGATCATTGGGCGGCGATCGAGGCGGCCGATGCCGAGATGCCGTTCCGGCTGATCACCCCGCCGTCGCGCCATTTCCTCAACAGCACGTTCAACGAGACGCCGACCTCGCGCCGACAGGCGGCGCGGCCGACGGCGCTGATCCACGCCGACGACGCCGCGCGACTGGGTTTGGCCGATGGCCAGATTGTGCGGCTGGGCAACCGCCGCGGTTCGGTGGTGGTGCATGCCCGCCTGACCGACGGCATCGCACGCGGCGTGGTGGCGGTGGAAGGCGTCTGGGCCAACGAGGATTTCGTCGAGGGCCAGGGCATCAACACCCTGGTCGGGGCGTCGCGGGTGGCGCCCAATGGCGGCGCGCCCTTCCATGACAGCGCGGTGTGGGTAAGGGGGGAGCCATGAGCGGCAAGGCGCGGATCATCGTCGTCGGCAACGAAAAGGGCGGCACCGGCAAATCCACCCTGTCCATGCACCTGATCGTCAGCCTGCTGCATGCCGGGCGCTCGGTCGGGTCCATCGACATCGACGCGCGGCAGGCGACGCTGACCCGCTATATCCAGAACCGGCGCGGCCGCAAGGATTTCGCCGAACTGGACCTGGCCTGTCCCGACCATGTGGCGCTGCCGCCCAGCGCCGACCAGGCGGCGGACGAGGCGCGGCTGCTGGACACCATCCAGCGGCTGGCCGCCAGCCATGACGTGGTGGTGATCGACACCCCCGGTTCCGACCATTACCTGTCGCGGCTGGGGCATTCCTTCGCCGATGTGCTGGTGACGCCGCTGAACGATTCGCTGGTGGATCTGGACGTGCTGGCCCGGGTCGATCCCCAGACCATGCGCATCGCCCGCCCCAGCCACTATGCCGAGATGGTGTGGGAAACCAAGAAGGCGCGGGCCATGCGCGGCGAGAAGGCGGTGGTGGACTGGATCGTGCTGCGCAACCGTCTGGCCCATCTGGACGCCCGCAACAAGCAGAACATGGAAAAGCTGCTGGCCGAACTGTCCCGGCGCGTCGGCTTTCGCGTGGTGCCCGGCCTGGGCGAGCGCGTCATCTACCGCTCGCTGTTCCTGGAGGGGTTGACCCTGCTGGATTTGCGCCACAAGGAACTGGGCTTCGAGATGAGCATGAGCCACGTCGCCGCCCGCCAGGAACTGCGCGCGGTGGTCGACGCCATCGGAGCATGACGCATACCGGCCAACCTTTGTTTGACCTGTTGGCCGGTATCTTGCGGCCATTGAGGCCGCGGCCAAGCGGCTGGAGAGCCGCGCCCGGCGAGGGGCAATACGCCCGACCGACAGGTCGGGATCACCCGTCGGCCGGGCGTTGCAGGATGACGCCCTTCCAGCCCATGCCGCGATAGGTTTCATAGCCCGGCGTCTCGGCATAGCCCACCACCAGCCCGGATGGCGCCACATAGGCGCCCATGGCGTGGGCGGCACGCAGATCCACCACCTCGTCCAGCACGCCCTGGCGGTCCGACGCCGCCAGCACGCGGTGGTCGCGGTCCACCAGCAGACAGCGGGTCCGGGATTTTTCGTCGTCGGTCAGGCGCACGCCGTCCACCACGCATTGCGCCTGCGGCTGCCAGTCGAAGAAGATGCCCAGCACGCCCAGCGGCCGTCCGGTCGTCTCGCCGCCTTCGCGGATGGCGGTGGCGTAAGTCGCGGCCAGGGCGCCGCCCAACGCCGGAACCGCCCCCACATCGGCCATGGCGAAGGCGCCGCCATCGGCGGTGGCCAGGGCGTCGCGGAACCAGTCCTGGTCCGACACGTCCAGGCCCAAAGCGCGGGGATAGCGGTCGGGGCGGCCGGTGGCGACGACGCGCCCCGCGGCATCGGCCACCCACAGGTCCAGATAGACCGTATAGGATTGCAGGATGACGCCCAGACGGCGGGCGGCATGGGCGACGGTGGCGGCGTCGGGCGCGGCAAGGCAATCCACCACCGCCGAATCCGTGGCCCACCAGCGCACGTCGCACGACCGTTCGTAGAGATTGCGGTCGATGATGTCGATCATGTGCAGGGCCAGATCGGCCAGCCGGGCGCCGCGCACCTGCTGCACCAGATTTTCGCCCAGCAGCATCAGTTCCTGGATGGACAGCGACAAATCCCCCTCGAGCGAGCGGGTGATGGCGTCGATGCTGTGCGAGACGTTCTTGACCTCGTTGGCGACCACGGCGAAGCCGCGCCCCGCCTCGCCCGCCCGCGTCGCCTCGATCAAGGCGTTCAGCGACAGGATGCGGGTGGTGCCGGTCACTTTCTTGATGGCCTCGATCCGGTCGGCCGCCACCTCGTGAACCGTCCTGGTCAGGGAAATGATGCGTTCCGGTGCAGACATGGACGCCCCCGTTGTGCCTATTTGTTATGCATGCCCCAGCAATAAGCCTATAGTATAGGCAATCGCTGTCAGGCCGCAATATCGCTATGGCTTATGGGGCGAAGACCGGTCGGGACACCGGACAAGGCGCACTCAAAGCGGGATCAGCATGCCGCTCTAAAAGGAGTTTCCGGCCACGGGCCGGATATTCCGGAAGCAATCCTGAAATTCCGCCGGGTGGGGGTCGTCCTCGTTGCGGCGGCCGAAGGCCACCAGATAGCGCCACAGATTGGCTTGCAGGAAGTGCTTGTCCGGCGAATCGCCCAGACGTTCGAACACCCGCTCGAAACGGTCCAGATCCTCGGGGACGCGGCAGCAGGTGCCATGCGCGGGCAGCGGGCCGTGGCAGTATGGGCAGGTGCGAAGCATGGTCTGGCCCCCTTTTGCTGGATCGCTTCGGCCTTGGCCGTTCATATGTCCAGATTAGGCCGGGGGCAGGCGGGCGACCATGCCACGCAGGCAGGAGACTGCCGACGCAGGAGGATAAGAGGGGCTTACGCCCCCCTCTGTCTAAAGCAGGAGTTTTTGAGAGTCCGGGCTTACGCGGAAACCCGGGGCGCCGTCAGGACCGCCTTGTACTGCATGTCCTCGGACCGGATGTGGTTGACCAGCCAGTCGGCCAGGAAACAGTGCAAATCGGCGCAGATCACCGCGCCGGGGTCGTTGTTGTAACGATCCTCGAGGCCGCGCACATGCTCGGCCATGGCGCGGTGGTGCTGGCGGTGGGCGGCCAGTTCGGCATAGCCCGCCTCTTCCATCAGTCGCTCTTCCTCGCCGAAATGGTAATAGACATAGCGGATCAGTTCGCCCAGCACCGCGCCGGTGACGTGCTCGGTGTCGCGGGCGGCGATGGCGGCGCCCAGTTGGTTGGTCAGGTCGATCAGACGGCGGTGATGGTCGTCAAGCTGCTCGACGCCGACGCTCAGCTCCCGGGTCCATTGGATCACGGACATGCGGCTCCCTTCCCCCTTGTTCTTGTTGCGCAATCGAAAGGGCAGGATACTCCCGCCCGCGTTGACGCGACAGGGGCAAAGGGGCGGGGCTGCCCTGCGCCCAAAGGATGCCAGGGCAATCCCGTATAAACCTCTATAGGACCTCGACGATCACCAGTTCCGCGTCCTCGTGGGCGGTGATGGACAGGGTGGGTTCGTCCACCGCCACCACGCCGTCGCGTGGGCCGAGATCCAGGCCGTTGACGCCCAGGCGGCCGCGCGCCGCCACCACATAGGCGGTGCCGCCGAACGGCCGGTGTTCGATGGTGTCGCCCGCGTCCAGGGTGCCGCCCAGCACGCGGGCGTCCTGGTTGATGCGCGGCGCGTCGTCGTCGTCCAGGCCCGAGGCCAGGATTTCCAGCTTGCCGTGGCTGCGCGGGAAGGGACGGGTTTCCCAGCGCGGCGCCAGACCGCGGGCGCGCGGCAGAATCCAGATCTGGAACAGGGTGGTGGGCTCGGCCTCCAGATTGTATTCCGCATGGCGGATGCCGGTGCCCGCGCTCATCACCTGCACCTGCCCGGCCTCGGTGCGGCCGCGATTGCCCAGGGAATCCTCGTGGGTGATGGCGCCGCTGCGGATATAGGTGACGATCTCCATGTCGCGGTGGCCGTGCATGGGAAAGCCGGTGCCGGGCTGGATGGTGTCGTCGTTCCACACCCGCAACGTGCCCGCCCCCATGCGGGCCGGGTCGAAATAATCGGCGAAACTGAAATGGTAATGGGCGTCCAGCCAGTCGTTGCGAAAGGTGCCAAGGGCGGCAAAGGGGCGAAGTTCCAGCATGATGGCCCTCCTGCGGGCGATGAATGTTTCCTTGCCCGTCAATATCGGGCCGGGGTTCGCGCTGGACAATCCGGGCAAAACGAACAAGATTGTTTCCATGAAAGAAACAGTCTCCATGGACCTGCTGGCCGGCATGGCCGTGTTCGCCCGGGTGGTCGATGCCGGCGGCGTGTCGGCGGCGGCGCGCGACCTGCGGCTGTCCAAATCGGCGGTGTCCAAGCAATTGGCGGCGCTGGAGGACCGGCTGGGCGCCCGGCTGTTGCAGCGGACCACCCGCCGCATGAGCCTGACCGAAGCCGGGGCCGGGTTCCTGGAACATTGCCGCCGGGTGGTGGCCGAGGCCGAGGCGGCGGAAAGCGCCGTCGGCGCCCTTCAGGCCGAGCCGCGCGGCGTGCTGCGGGTCAACGGCCCCATGAGTTTCGGCACCATGCATCTGGCCGCCGCCATCCCCGATTTCATGGCGCGCTATCCCCAGGTGACGGTGGACCTGACCCTGAACGACCGCATGGTCGACCTGCTGGACGAAGGCTATGACGTGGCGGTGCGCATCGCCCGGCTGGCCGATTCGTCGCTGGTGGCGCGCAAGCTGGCGCCCGCCCGCCGGGTGATGGTGGCGGCGCCGTCCTATCTGGACCGCAAGGGCCGCCCCGCCAGTCTGGCCGATCTGGCCGAGCACGACGTGCTGGCCTACACCTATGTCTCGGCGGGCGAGGAATGGCGCTTCATCGGTCCCGACGGCGAGGAAAGCGTCCGCCTGGACGGCCGTCTGCGCGCCAATAACGGCGACATCCTGCTGAGTGCCTGTCTGGCCGGGGCGGGCATCGCCGCGCTGCCGACCTTCCTGTCGGGGCCGTCGCTGCGCGCCGGGTCGCTGGTGCGGGTGCTGCCCCAATACGAAAGCGTGCCTTTCGGAATCTACGCGGTATGGCCCACCGCCCGCCACCTGTCGGCCAAGGTGCGGGCCTTCGTGGATTTCCTGGCGGAACGCTTCGGCCCCGTGCCCTATTGGGAAGCCTGAACCATGATGGCGGGCGACTGGTTCCGGGGTTTGGCGGTCGAGGGGCCGTTTCCGCCGCGCCGCGCGACAATCTATCGTGCGGTGCTGTCCATGGCCATTCTGGTTTCCGCCGCCATCGCCGTGCTGGACACCGTTCCCGACATGTGGGAGGGCTGGGGCGACGGCGTCGGTTTCCTGCTTGATGCCGCCCTGGCGCTGATGACCGCCGATTACCTGTTGCGGCTGGTGCTGGCATGGCAGCGCCCGGCCGAGGATGAAACCCGCTGGGCGGCGCTGTGGCGCTATGCCGCCAGCCCCTATGGCGTCTTCGATTTCCTGGCGGTGGCGCCGTTCCTGGCCGGGGCGGTGGTCGGGCTGCCCCGGGACGCGGAAACGGTGCTCGGCGTTCTGCGGTTCCTCAAGCTGGCGCGCTATTCCCCGGCGCTGGAAACCCTGGGCGCGGTGATCCTGGCCGAATTGCGGCCGCTGTCGGCGGCGCTGTTCATCATGGTGCTGCTGGTGGTGTCCACCTCGACCCTGCTGTATTTCGTGGAGCGCACGGTCAATCCCGGCTTCGCCACGGTTCCGGCCGCCATGTGGTATTCGGTGGTGACGCTGGCCACCCTGGGCTATGGCGACGTGGTGCCGATCACGCCGCTGGGCAAGCTGCTGGGCAGCGGCGTCGCCGTGCTGGGCCTGTGCATGTTCGCGTTGCCCGCCTCGATCCTGGCCTCGGGCTTCACCGAGGAGATGCGGCGGCAGAATTTCGTCTCCACCTGGCATCTGGTGGCCAAGGTGCCGTTCTTCACCCGCTTGCAGGCCGGGCAGATCGCCGAGATCGCCTCGTTGCTCAAGGTCTACCGCGCGGTGCGCGGCGAGGTGCTGATGCGCGAGGGCGACCTGGGCGAAACCATGTCCTTCATCGTCGCCGGTCAGGTCGAGGTGCGCAGCCATACCGGCGCCACCTTCGTGCTGAAGCCCGGCGATTTCTTCGGCGAGATCGCGCTGCTGGAACGCTGCCCGCGCACTGCCACCGTGCGGGCCATCAGCCGCTGCCAGTTGCTGATCCTGGACGCCCACGACTTCCACAAATTCGCCGCCGCCTATCCCAATTTGCTGGACGACCTGCACGCCACCGCGCGGGCGCGACTGGCCGGACAAGATCACGGACTTTCCCATTGATGAGCGAACCCAAGCTGAAGGCCAAACTGTTCGTCCACGCCGCCATCCGCCGCTGCGGCATCGAGGCCATTCCGGTGGTGGTGGCACGCAAGGGCGACGAGGACGCCGGAACCATTCTGGTCAAGGTCAATCGCGGCGACGGCACCGCCGAGGTCTATACCCAGGCCCGCGACGGCGACGGCCGTCTGGGCTGGCTGAAATCCACCGGCCCCGCCCCGGTGGACGACGCCCGCGCCGAGGCGGTGATCGCCCGTGCCCGCGACGTGGATTACGATCTGTGGGTGCTGGAGGTGGACAGCCGCGACGGTCGCGTGCCGTTCATCGAGCATGTTCTGGCGGTCCGTTAATCCCCGGTAAAGAGTCCCGCAAGCTTCACGGCGGCGTCATCATGCCGCCCGGGTTCCGGCGGTATGGTGCGGCATCGTCCCCGAACGGGAGAAGAGGCCATGCTGACCCCCGCGCCGCGCGCCCCCCATCCCCATGCCCGCCGTCTGCCCCGCCCCGTTCCGCCCTGCGAGGGGCTGCTGGCGGTGGACCGCCGCCATCTCGCCCTGGTCACGGCCCACCGCGCCGCCCGCCCGGCGCCGCGCCCCCATTGGATGTGGTGGCTGGAACAGCGGCCGCAGCCGGGGTGCAAGGTTTACTGAAAATCTTAAATTCTTGCCCGAACGGACAAATCGTTTAGAACCGGACGCCGTGGCGCATTTCGACCCGGGCGGCGGGCCACGGCCGCGTTCGTTGCAAGGATGTGTTTCATGACCCGTCGTCTGATTTCCTCCGGTTCGCCCTTCGAGGAGGTTGCCGGCTATTCCCGCGCCGTTCAGCAGGACCCGTGGGTGTTCGTTTCCGGCACCTCGGGCTACAAGGACGGCAAGATTTCCGAATCCGAGGTCGAGCAGGCCGAGCAGGCGCTGCTGACCATCAAGGCCGCGCTGGAACAGGCCGGGGCCAGCATGGACGACGTGGTGCGCGTGATGATGTACGTCACCGACGCGTCCTATTTCGGCACCATCGCCCCGGTGCTGGGCAAGTACTTCAAGAAGGCCAAGCCCGCCAACACCACCATCGTCTGCGGCCTTGTGGACGCCGCCATGAAGGTGGAAATTCAGGTGACTGCGCTGAAGCAGTAAGCATGTTGCCGCCCCGTCCGGCCCGGCCGGAAGGGGCGGCCGATCCTCACAGGAGCCCCACCCATGCCCACCATCCTGATCACCGGCGTCAACCGTGGCCTTGGCCTGGAATTCGTCCGTCAATACGCCGCCGCCGGGTGGCGCGTGCTGGGCACCGTCCGCGATCCGCTGTCCGGGCGGGCGGCGTCCGACGCCGGGGCCGAAATCTATGTGGCCGACATTTCCGATCCCAATTCGGTGGCCCGCCTGCGGGCGGCGCTGGCCGGAACCGAGATCGACGTGCTGCTGAACAATGCCGGGATCTATGGCGAGAACCAGTCGTTCGGCGCGGTCGATCCCGATGGTTTCCTGGCGGTGATGCGCACCAACGCCCTGGCGCCGCTGAAGATGGCCGAAGCCTTCGCCGATCAGTTGGTCGGCCGCAAGCTGATCGCCACCGTGTCGTCCATGATGGGCTCCATCGCCGACAATACCGGCGGCGACCATTACGCCTATCGCGCGTCCAAGGCGGCGGTGAACATGGTGATGAAGACCCTGGCTATCGATCTGGCGGCGCGCGGCATCACCGCCATCGCCCTGTCGCCGGGCTGGGTGCGCACCGACATGGGCGGCGATGCCGCGCCGCTGTCGCCGGAACAGGCCATCAGCGGCATGCGGGCGGTGCTTGAGAAAGTTTCTCTTAACGACAGCGGCAAGTTCTTCCATTTCGACGGCCGCGAACTGCCCTGGTAATTTGGTCCCCAGGTCCCCAGCGGACACGCCGCCGCGTCCGGTTTTCCTCTCTCTTCCCCGGCCGTGGCGGTTGCGATCCGGGGAACGCGGCGATCGCCTTCCGCCGCGTTCCCCGGTTCTCCCACACGCCGCCGGGGCATAAGAAAACATGGGGGGACGGCGCATGACCGGGTTCATCGATTTCTATACCGACTTTTCCTCGCCCTACGGCTATTTCGCCAGCACCTGCATCGACGCCCTGGCCGAACGCCACGGCCGGGTCTGCCGCTGGCATCCCATGCTGCTGACCCCGGCCTTCCAGGCGTCGGGCAACGTGCGGCTGATCGACCAGCCGATCAAGGGCGCCTATTCCCGCCACGACTGGGACCGGGTGGCGCGCCTGCACGGCATTCCCTACCGCTTTCCCGAGCCGTTCCCGGTGGGCACGGTGGCGGCGGCGCGGGTGTTCTGGTGGCTGGACGCCAACCAACCCGATCAGGCCAAGCGGTTCGGCCACGCCATCTTCGCCGCCTATTTCGCCGAGGGCCGCAACATCTCGGATAAAGCGGTGGTGCTGGAGGTGGTGGCCGCGTTGGGTCTGGACGTGGCGGCAGTGACGGCGGGGATCGAAACCCCGACCATCAAGGACAAGCTACGGGCCGAAACCGACGACGCCATCACCCTGGGGGTGTTCGGCGCCCCCTTCGTGGTGGTGGACGGCGAACAGTTCTGGGGCTTCGACCGCCTGCCCATGGTCGAGGAATGGTTGAGACGCGGCGGCTGGTGACAAAGCGGCCGGGCGGCGTATAGTGCTGTCCGGCCCCTTACGCCCGCAGGAGACGCGCTTTGCCTTTGCTGATCGATTTGAAGCCCGGTGAGAAGGTCATCATCAACGGAGCGGTGATCGAGAACGCCGGTGCCAACACCAAGATCCGCATCTGCAACGATTCGACCCTGCTGCGGCAAAAGGAGATCATGACCGAGGAGCAGGCCAGTTCACCGGCCGCCCGGGTCTATTTCTGCCTGCAAAACGCCTATATCTTCCCGGACAAGCGCGACCACTACCTGTCCTTCTATGCGGAATACCTGGCCGATTACCTGGAAGCCTGCCCGTCGGCGGGCGAAATCGGTGCCCAGATCCAGGGCGAGGTGCAGGAGGGGCATTATTACAAGGCGCTGAAGGGCGCGCGGAAGCTGATGAAGCACGAAGCCACCATCATGGCCCGCATGATGGGCCAGCCCGACCCCGAAGAAGACTGACGCCGTATCCCGCCGGGGGGAGAACCCCGGCGGGATCTGGTATTACTTCATATAGTTCAGCAGCGACAATTGCCGCACGCTGGCCAGGGTCTGATAGCTGGCCTCCAGCGCCCGCTGCTCGGACAGCAGCATGGTCACGGCCTCGGTCTTGTCCACGTTCTCCAGCGAATCGGCGCGGGCCTGGAACAGCGCCATGTACTGTGTGTGCTTTTCGTTGCGGATCTTGATCACCGACTGGTTGACGCCGATCCGCGATTGCAGGGTTTCCATGTCGCTGCGTTCCTCGGCGCCATAGGGCGGCTTGCCCGCGGCCGGGGATTCCAGCGCGTCGGCCACCAGATACCGGGCGGCGGTGATGCGGTCCTGGTTCTGGTCCAGGCCGCCGGCCGTGCCGGTGACGCCCTGGGCGATCAGGCCCATGGCGCGCAACGCTTTTTCGAACGCCGGGTCGGACGCGTACATGCTGACGTCCAGCAGGGTGTCGGTGTCGATGCGCTGTTGCAGCGTGCTGTCGTCGCCCTTGTACCACGAGGTCGAGGTGAAGCTGGACGTGGTGCTGCTTTCGTTGCTGACGGTGTTGCTTTCCACCACGATGTTGGTGCCGTCGTTGCTGACCACCTTGTAGACGCCGTCATTGACGCCGCTGGTGCTTTTCACGGTGATCAGCGTGCCGATTGCGGGCGACACCGCGCCGGTGGCATCGCGGAAGGTGTTGGCGTTCGCGGCGGTGATGGTTTCGCCGCCGGCGCCGGTGGGCGAGAAGCTCAGCGAGCCGAAGCTGGTGCTGTCCATGGGCCGGTCGCGGCCGGTGAAGTCGATGGTGGAATCGGTACGGCCGGTCTGGGGCACGAACAGCGAGGTGCGCACCGCGTCGGGATTGATCTTGTAGGTGATGGTGTTGGCCGTCACGGTTTCGATTTCATAGGCGCCGTTGTGGTCGGCGCTGCCGCCGATGCTGAACGACTGCCCGGCGGCGAACAGGGTGGTCAGGTTGGTGCCGCCGCTGGGCACGGTCAGGGTGACGGTGTTGCCCGACAATTGGAAGGTGGCGTTGCCGGTGATGGCGCCCAGACCGGCCGTGGTTTCCGGCAGGCCGTCGGCGTTGGTGTCGCGGGTCAGCGTCAGCTTGGACACGTCCAGGGCCTCGTTGGCGGCCTTGGTGGTGTCGTTGGCGATGGTGACGACGCCGTTGGCGTTGGCCGTCACCACATAGGCGCCGTCGCGGTCGCCATAGCCGTCGGCGTTGCCGTCGGTCGAGCCCTTGATGGTGAAGCGGGTGCCCACCGCCAGCGAACTCAGGCTGTTGGCGTTGGTCGGGGTGATGGTCATGTCGCCGGCCGGGTTGAACTTGAACTGCAACGCGCCGGTGGTGGCGTTGGTCAGGTTGCCGCCGGAATAGGTGATGAAGGTGTTGGCGCCCGCATTGGCGGTTTCAGTCAGCGGCTTGCCGTTGACGTTGGTGGCGACGTGGCCGGTGATGGTGACGTCGTCATTGTTGCTGGTGGTGCCGCCCACCGTCACCAGGCTGCCGGTGGCCAGCTTGTTGAAGGCCCCGGCATTGGCCGGAATGATGGCGCCGTTGGCGGCGTCGAAGGTGACGGTGCCGGTGTCGGCGTTGGTCAGCGCCACGTCTTGCAGGTTGGCGGCGCGGGTGGTGGGATAGGTGTTCAGATAGCCGTCGTAGATGGACTGGAACGTGGTCAGGTTGGTGGTGGTCAATTGCATGGGCGCGGTCGAGACGCGGCCGCCCGAGAACAGGTACTGCCCGTCGACGCTGGTGTTCAGATAGGATTCCATCTCGCCCATGGACCGCACCGCCCATTCCTGCAATTCGCGGATCTTGTTGGGGTCGGTGGTGTTGCCGCTGGCGAACTGGTCCAGCATCTTCTTGAACTGCGAAATGGTGCTTTGCGCCGAGTTCAGCGAGGTCTGGGCCGCGGTCATGCGGGTGTTGGCCAGATCGTTGTTCCGCTTGTACGACGTCGCCTCGATGATCTGGGTCTCGAAGTTGATCAGGCGGTTGGAATCGCTGGCGATGCCGGTGTAGTTGGCCGATTTCTTGCCGGTGGCCACCTGGGTCTGCAACAGGTCCAGACGCCCCTGCGAGGCCATGATGCGGGTCAGATACAACTGGCTGGCGCCGTAAGTGCCGATGCGCGACATGGTCAGCCTCCCTTTAGCGGATCATCTGGTTCAGGGTTTCCAGCATGTCTTGCAGCGTGGTGATCACCTTCGCCGCCGCGGAATACGCCTGCTGATAATCCATCATGGCCGAAATCTCTTCATCCAAATTGACGCCGCTGAACGAAGCGTTCTGGAAGTCCAGCGACGCGTTCAGGGTGGTCTGATATTCCATCGCCGACTTCGAGGTGCTGGCGGCCTGCGACACCACGCCGATGGTGGCGGCGGCGTATTCGGCGAAAGTGTACTTGCCGGCATAGATGCCGCCGGCGGAATTGATGTCCACCTTGGTGGTCATGGCCTTGGCCATGGCCAGGGCGCCGGTGTTGTCGCCCTCGGAGATATAGTACTTCTTGGTGTCGGCGTTCCACTTGACCTCGCCGCGCGTGGTCTTCTCGGGGGCGCTCATCAGGTCGGTGCGAACCTTGATGTTGCCCGCCGAACCGGTGGCCGCGCGTTCCAGCCCCAGGTCGGACAGCAGGTTGTTGCCGTTGGCGTCCTGGCTGGAGGCGGTGTACAGGGTGTCGCCGGTGGTCTGGCGCAGGCGCAGGCGATAGCCCGAACCCTCGGGCACCACCGTGGCCTGGATGCGCTGGGTCGGCGTTATGTCCAGGGTCTGTTCCAGGTTCAGGCTGGACCCGGCGATGTCGCCGCCGCTGATGGCGACCTTCAGTTCGTTGCCGCGCGAATCCACCAGCCGCAGGCGGCTGTTGGCGCCGTCCTGCACCACCGAGGCGGTGACGGTGCCCTGGGTCAGCTTGCCCGCCAGTTCCTCCAGGGAATGGCTGGCGGCGGTCAGCGGCACCGAGAACAGCGCGCCCGAACCGTCCGACACCGTCACCGTCGCCGCCGTGGTCAGGGTGAAGCGGTTGGTGGACAGCGCCGCCGATTCGGTGGTGCGGGTCTGGGCGTTGATGGCGGCGGCGATCTGGTTCAGGTCGGCGCCCTTGGGGATGCTGATGCTGTTGCCGATCTTGCCGGTGGTGTCGTACAGGCTGAGGTCGCGGTTCGAGGTCAGGGTATAGGACGACGGGATGATCTTGCTGTCCTGGAACGGCCCGGCGGCATCGTTGACGTAGAAATCGTTCAGGCCGAAGAAGTTGGAAAAGCCCTTGACCGTCTCGTCGCCGGTGCCGTCGCCGTTGACGTCGAACTTGATGGTGGCGTCGGCGGCGGCGGCGCCCTCGGCGCTGCTGCCCTGGTCGCGGAAGGCCAGCGACACGCTGGTGTCGCCGGTGTCGATCACCATCTTGCCTTCGCTGTTCAGGTTGACGCTGGCGTTTTCATAGCCCTGCTTGCGCAGCCATGCCTCCACGTGGGAGCTGACTTCGTTGATGGACCAGTTGTCATGGTCGCTTTTGCCCTGGAAATCGGTCAGCGACCGGCCGGTTCCGGCGGTGGCGGCGGTATAGGCCGGGGTCGGCGCGTTGGGAGCCACGGTGAAATCAAGCTGCATGATCTGGTTCAGCGTGGTCTGCTGCAACTGATTGCCGGACTTGTCGAAGGTGGCGATGACCACGTCGTCGCTGCCGCCCAACTGGATGGTCTGGGTCGGGTTGACCTTTTCGACGGTGATGTGGGTGGCGTCGGTATAGCCGACCACGCGGTACGAACCGTTGTTGCGGGCGTCCTCGGCATTGTCGATGCTGAAGACCTGGCCCACGGCGAAGGTGGTGGCGTTGAAGGTGCCGGCCGCCACGGCGGTCAGGTTGGTCTGCCAGGGGTTGGTGGCATTGGCGGAGAAGGCCAGCGAGGTCGGGCTGACGGACGCACCGTTCTTGTACAGGGTGGCGGTGGTGTCGGCGGCGTTGGGGACCACGTCGCCCTGCTTGGCGAAGGTGCGGGTGCCTTCGTAGCGATAGGCCACGTTGGGCAGGCTGGTGCCGCGGTTGTGCGCCTGGTTCAGCGCCTTCTGCATCTGCTGGGCGACTTCGTCCAGGTTGCCTTGCAAATCGGGCAGGGTCTTGTCGCGCATGTCCAGCAGGGCGCGCAGCTTGCCGCCGGTGACTTCGGGGCCGAAATCGATGGAACCGCCCGCCACGCTGATCTTGCCGTACTGGCCGCCCGCCGCCGTCATCCAGGTGTCGGTGACGGAGCTGGAGGAATAGCTGAGCAATTGCGGCTGGTTGTCCAACAGCATCTGGCCGGAATTGGAGAAGATGGTCAGCGAGCCGTCGGTCCGATAGTAGTACTGGATGTCGGTCAGCTTGGACAATTCGCTCAGCGCCAGGTCGCGCTTGTCCTCCAGGTCGGTGGTGCCCGACGAGATGGCCGAATGCTTGACGATCTTCTGGTTCAGGTCGTGGATGTTGGTCAGCAGCGAATTGATCTGGTTGACGGTGCTTTCGATGTCGCGGTCGGCCTCGGTGCGCAGGCTTTGCAGGGTGCTGGTCATGCTGTCCAGGGTGTCGGCCACGTCCTGGGCGCTTTGCACGGTGGACCATTGCACCGACGGCTTGTTGACGGCGCTGGCCAGGGTTTCGAACACGGTGGACAGGCTGGACAGCTTGTGGGCGATCGAGGAATTGTCGGCCACTTCGCCGAACAGGTCGTCGATGCGCGGGTAATAGCTGCGCTGGACCTCCAGGTCGCCGGTATTGCTCTGCTGCTTGCGGATGTCCTTCAGCAGCCCCTCGTTCACCATGCGGGTGACGCCGCCCTCCTGCACGCCGGCGCCGTAACCGGCGACCACGCGGGATTCCGGGTTCATCACCTTGCGGGTGTAGCCCTTGGTGTTGACGTTCACCACGTTCTGGGAAATGACGTCCAGGCCGCGTTGGCTGGTCAGCAATCCCGACAGGGCGGTGTTCAGTCCGAGGGTCAGTGACATGGTGATCTCCCCGCCGTTCTGGCGTCAGAGGGTTTGGTTGAAGCTGAGCGAACTGGCTTCGCTGCCGGAATGGTCCTGCATGCCGCCAGCCCGGCCATAGGTGGTGGCGGTGGTCTTGGTGCTCTTGACCGCGCTGACCACGGCATCCATCAGCATCTGATAGGCTTCCATCTCGGCCTTGATCCGGCGGGCGTTTTCCTCGACCAGATCCTTCAGGCGGCTGCCCAGCGCCATCAGTTCTTCCTTCTGCTCCGGCTCCAGCGTCTCCACCAGATGGGGCTCGTCGGCCATGGGGGCGACGGCCTGTTCGTAGATGCGGGCCAGGGCGGCCTTGTTCTCGGTCAACTCGCGCACGGCGGCGGCGTCGTGGGCGGCCAGCGCCTCGTTCTCGTATTCCAGCAGCTCGCACAGATGGGTGCAGGCCCACACGATGTCGTCATAGGGAAGGACGGTATCGGTCTCGGCGCTCATTGCTGAACCTCCTGATGCGACAGCAGAACCTTGGCCACCTGATCGGCCAGGCCGATGCCGTTGCCACGGTTGGCGATCATCTTGCCATATTCGTCCATCAGCATGGGACGGAACATGGCTTCGGCCTGACCGCCGCCGAAATAACTCTTTTCTGCATCGATACCGGTAAACATGTGGTTGAGCATTTGCGTGACGAACATGGCCTCGAACTTTTTTCCGATGGCGCGGGCCTGTTCGGGGTTCGCGGCCTTGGCGGCCATGGTGCGCGGGGCGCTGGCCATGTCGGCGGCCGACGAGACGTAGGAGGCGGCGGCGTCCATCACATCACCTCGATGTCGGCTTGCAGCGCGCCGGCCGCCTTGATGGTTTGCAGGATGGCGATCAGGTCGCGCGGGGTGACGCCCAGGGCGTTCAGGCCGTTGACCAGTTCCTGCAAGGTGACTTCGTGCGGCACCACCTTCATGTTGGCGGGCTTGCCCTCGTCCACCTCGATGTTGGTGCGATCCACGACCTGGGTGTCGCCGGTGGTGGAGAACGGCGAGGGCTGCGACACCTGCGGCGTCTCGGTGATGCGGATGGTCAGGGCGCCCTGGGCGATGGCGACGGTGCTGATGCGCACGTTCTCGCCCATGACGATGGTGCCGGTGGACTGGTCGATGACGATGCGGGCGGTCTGGTCCGGCTCGACGCGCAATTGTTCGATGTCGGTCAGCATGGCGACCACGTCGCCGCGATATTGCGGCGGCACCACCAATTGCACGGAACCGGGATCGCTGGGGCGCGCCACCTCGGTGCCCAGATAGGAATTGACGGCCTGGGCGATGCGGCGGGCGGTGGTGAAATCGGGATTGCGCAAGGACACCTTGACCGCTTCCATGTGGCTCATCTCGAACGGCAATTCGCGTTCCACGATGGCGCCGTTGGCGATGCGGCCCTTGGTGGGGGTGCCCTTGGTGACAGAGGCGGCGTTGCCGCTGGCGGCGAAGGACGAGGTGGCGACGCCGCCCTGGGCCACCGCATAGACCTCGCCGTCGGCGCCGACCAGCGGCGTGACCAGCAGGGTGCCGCCGTTGATGTCCTTGGCGTCGCCCAGCGCCGACACCGAGATGTCGACGCGGGTGCCCTGGCGGGCGAAGGGCGGCAGCACGGCCGTGACCATGACGGCGGCGACGTTCTTGGGCTTCAGGCTGGCGATGGTGCCGCCCTGGGCGCGGATGTTGACGCCCAGGCGTTCCAGCATGCCGACCAGCGATTCCTTGGTGAAGGGCGCGTTGGTCAGGTCGTCGCCGGTGCCGTTCAGGCCGACCACCAGGCCGTAACCGACCAGGATGTTGTCGCGCACGCCCTCGAAATCGGCGATGTCCTTGATGCGCGAGGCACCGAACGCCGTCTGCGGCATGCAGGCGATGGTCGCGGCGACCAGACCGGCGGCCAGCGCAAGGGCGCGCATTCCGGTGGCGATGGTGGCGGCGGTGGCGGTGGCGGCTCGGATCATGGCGTCCTCGGGGCGCGGGTACAAAGATACGCCAACATAGATGCGAATGCCGTGCCAGTCGCCACATTCCAGGCTTTGCGCGGGTTTGCCGGAAACGGCGGGGCGGCGGGGGCGGCAAAAACCGGTCCCATGCGGCAAATTTTGCCCGTCGGCGGCCCGCAAGGCGGCAGAAATAGCGGCTTTCGCCCTGTGCCCCCAATGGTTAGAATGGCGGCCATCGCAACGTTCCAGGGATGGTTCGGCCCCATGAAGGTTTCCGGTACCCGTTCCAGTTCGGCCGCCGGCGGCGGCGCCCGCCGGGTGGACAAGTCCTCGGCGGCGCCGGGCGCGTTCAAGGCTGCCCTGGCGGAAACGCTGGACGGCCCTTCGGGTGTCGGCTCGGCCGAGGCTCCGGCCCAGTTGGCGGGCATCGACGCCCTGCTGCTGGTGCAGGCGGTGGACGATTCCACCGAGCGCGAGGCGCGGCGCCGCCTGTTGCGCCGGGGCGAGGACATCCTGGACAAGCTCGAGGAAATCCGCCACGGCCTGCTGCTGGGCACCTTGCCCAAGGAAAAGCTGGGCCAGTTGGCCGACATGGTGCGGGCGCGGCGCGAAGCCTGCCAGGATCCCCGTCTGGCCGCCCTGCTGGACGAGATCGAATTGCGCGCCGAAGTGGAAATCGCCAAGTTGTCCCGGGGCCTCTAGGGTCAAAACCCAATTAATCTATCGTCAGCGCCGCGGCAAAACGGCCCTCCTGGCAGGAAGAGGGCGCAGCGCGATGCTGAACGC
>JAEXAH010000011.1 GCA_023458315.1 Pseudomonadota bacterium | reverse complement strand
GCATCATCTCGGGCGCCGTCGGTGGTCTGGTCGCCATCACCCCGGCCGCCGGCTTCGTCGATCCCAAGGGTGCGCTGATCATCGGCCTGATCGCCGGCGTGGTCTGCTTCTGGGGTGCGACCAGCCTCAAGCACGCCCTCAAGTATGACGACTCGCTGGACGCCTTCGGCGTGCACGGCGTCGGCGGCA
This sequence comes from Pseudomonadota bacterium, assembly GCA_023458315.1. Taxonomy (GTDB): domain Bacteria; phylum Pseudomonadota; class Alphaproteobacteria; order Rhodospirillales; family Magnetospirillaceae; genus Magnetospirillum. Next base: position 44,416 of record JAEXAH010000011.1, on the reverse strand, counting down.
TCGTCGGCGCGGTGCTGACCGGCGTGTTCGCGGTCGCCGCCATCGGCGGCACCGGCAAGGCCGGTCTGATCGACGGCAACCCGATCCAGGTGTGGATCCAGATCAAGAGCGTGCTTGTCACCATCGCCTGGACCGCCATCGTCAGCTTCATCCTGCTGAAGCTGATCGACCTGACCATCGGCCTGCGCGTCAGCAAGGAAGTGGAAACCGAAGGCCTGGATCTGGCCCTGCACGGCGAAGCCATGCACGACTAGGTTCGTCTCTTCAGGGGAAACGGCGCCGGGTGGGCAACCACCCGGCGCTTTTTCGTTTCGGCGGGGGGCGGTGTTTCATATACTTCGGCAAACGTTGCCTGCGAGGAAACGATGGTCGAGCACTCCCAGAATCCCCACGCCCTGGACGGCGCGCGCGAGAACAGCCTGGAGGTGGCCATCGGCCATCAGGTGCGCGAGTACCGCACCAAGCTGGGCATGACCGTGGCCGATCTGGGCCGACAGGCCAATCTGTCGCCCGGCATGTTGTCGAAGATCGAGAACGGCGTCACCTCGCCGTCGCTGTCGACGCTGCAATCGTTGTCGCGCGCCCTGAACGTGCCGGTGACGGCCTTTTTCCGCAAGTTCGAGGAACAGCGCGACGCCACCTTCGTCAAGGATGGCCAGGGGCTGGCCATCGAACGGCGCGGCACGCGGGCCGGGCACCAGTACCACCTGCTGGGCCACACCATCGGCAAGAATCTGGTGGTCGAGCCCTATCTGGTGACGCTGACCGAACAATCGGACGTGTTCCCGCTGTTCCAGCATTCCGGCCTGGAATTCATCTATCTGCTGGAAGGCGAGGTGGCCTATCGCCACGGCAACAAGCTGTACGCCATGCAGGCGGGCGATTCGCTGTTCTTCGACGCCGACGCCCCGCACGGCCCCGAGGAACTGCGCAAGCTGCCCATCAGATTGTTGTCGGTGATCGTCTATTCCCGCACCGGCGAGGTGTAGGGCCGGGAGGGGGGGTCCCCGCCCCACATCCCGGCGCGGGGATCATCCCGCTTTCTTCAAGCCCGCCATGACGATGCCGGTGGCCTGTTGCGCCGCCAGGGCGGTGGTGCGCAAATCCTCGGGCTCCAGATTGTGCACGTTGGTCTTGCCGGTGCAGCGGGCCATCATCGAGCATTCCGACACCGCCGCCTTGAGGAAGCGGGCCAGCGATCCGGCGGCATCCTCCAGGGGGGCAAAGTCAACGCCGCTGGCCTGGGGCGTGCCGCCCAGGGCGATGGCGGCGGCGGTGCAGGCGATGCCGCCATTGGCGCCCAAGGCCATGGCCTTGGCCATGTCGGTGCCCGAGCGCAATCCGCCGAACCACAGCAGCGGGAAACGCTCCTCGGCCTTCAGCGCCCGCAGCTTGGCGATGGCGGCGGCCAGCAGCGACAGATCGGGGGCGCCGCCCAGATCGGCCCAATCGGCGGGCAACAGGCCGGTACCGTCCAGCACCACCAGATCGGCGCCCTCGGCCACCGCCAGATCAAGGGCGGCGTCCAGATGGGCGGTGGTGGCGACCACGCCCCAGGATTGGCCGGGATGGGCCAAGGCGGGCTTGACCGGCGCGGCATGGGGCGTGCCCACCGCCAGCACCAGCGCCGCCCCCGCCAGGGCGGTGCCACCGGGCGGCAGCACTTGCAGCCACGGCACCCCGGCGCCGATGGGCGCGCGGCCCACATAGGCGCTGCCCGATTGGGCGATGGCCGTCGCGGCGGCGGCCTTGACCGCCTCGGGCGCCGCGTCCAGCCCGCCCACCAGCATGGGGTGGTCGAGCTTGAGGGTGGCGGTCAGTTCGGTGGCGGTCTTGCAAGCCTCGCGGTAGGGGTCGATGACCAGACGGGTCAGGTTGGCGGGCAGGAACACCAATTGGTCGAAAGTGGCGCGGGCCGCCGGAACCGGTTCCGGCCGGGCGTTCAGCCGGGCACGGGTCAGCCGCGCCAAATCGGCGGGGGTGGCATCGGCGCGGGCCAGGGCGAAGATGGCCTCGCGCATTTTCACCGAATAATCGGTCGAGCCGGTTTCGGTGTCGCAGCGATAGCAGCGCGCCGCCTGTTCCTTGGCGGTCTGGGCATCGTATCCGGCCTCGGCATCGGCGAAGGCGTCGTCGCGCAGGCCGAGGAAGCGGGGCTCGACCCGGCCCAGCTTTTCCCAGGCCGGGTCCTGGGCCAAGGCGGCGGCGCGGGTGCGGTAGGGGGTGCGGTAGGGGGCGGGATGGGCCTCGCCCTCCAGCGCCGCCAGCACGTAATAGGCCGCCTTGTGGCCCTGGAACATGGCCTGGACGATGGTGCTGGAACCGAAGGCGGCATCGCCCGCCGCATAGACGCCCGGCAGGCGGGTGCTCATGTCGGCTTCGGCGGTGGCGATGCGGTCGCCGTCCATCAGGCCGTGCTTGGCCAGGTCCAGGCTGACCGCCTTTTGTCCGACGGCGGCGATCACCAGCCCGGCGCTGACGGCGAAATCGGAACCGGGAATGGTGCGGAAGGCGCGGCGGCCATCGGCACCGGGTTCGCCCAATTCGGTCTTCAGACAGCGCAGTTCGACGGCGCCGCCCGAAGCCTGGGTGATGGCGGCGGGGGCGACGTGATAGACGATCTCGATGCCCTCGGCCAAGGCGGCCGAGATTTCATGGTGACGGGCGGGAATCTCGTCGGGGCCGCGCCGGTACAGCACGGTGACCTTCTTGACGCCGGGCAGGCGCCGCGCGGTGCGGCAGGCATCCATGGCGACGTCACCGCCGCCGATCACCACCACATGGGCGGGAAGCTGCGGACGTTCTCCGCCGTTCACTTTGTTCAGGAAGGTGACGCCGTCCACCACCTGCGGCAGATCGTCGCCGGGCACCCCCAGCTTGCGCCCGGCGCTGGCGCCGATGGTCAGCAGCACGGCATCGTGGCGGGCGCGCAAGTGTTCCAGCGTCACCGCATCGCCCAGCGGTGTGGACAGATGCAGGGTGATGCCGGGGCAGCGCTCCAGGATGCGCGCCACGTCCTGTTCGACGATTTCGGGCGGCAGGCGGAAATCGGGAATGCCCCAGGCCATCATGCCGCCCGCCTTGGGCAGCGCCTCGTAGACGTCCACCTTGTAGCCAGCGGCGGCGATGTCCTGGGCGGCGGTCAGACCGGCGGGACCGGCGCCGATGATGGCGACGGATTTGGGCTTGTCGGCGGCGATGGCGGGCAGGTGGAAATCCGGCCCCAGCGCGTCCATCACCGAACGCTTGAGGGCACGGATGGCGACGGCGCCGTCGGCATTGGCGCGGCGGCAGGCCGGTTCGCACGGCGCGTCGCACACCCGGCCGCACACCCCCGAGAACGGGTTGGTGGCGGTGATGGCCTCGAGCGCGCCGGAATAATCGCCGCTCCAGATCAGGCCGACATAGGACCCGACATCGGTGCCGATGGGGCAGGCCACCTGACAGGGCGGCGGCTCGTAATGGGGCAGGCCGCTCTGGTCGGCGGCGAGATCCAGGGGGAAGGGCTTGCAGCTCATGGTCAGGCCACCTGGGTCAGGAGTTGGTCTTGTACCGCGCGGTAGCCCGGTTCATAGGGCAGGCCGGTGATGGCGGCGGCTTCCGGGGTCAGGGCCACCAGATCGGCGCGGGAGAGCTGGCGGAAATCGCCATGGCCCAGCGCCTGGGTGATGGCCGCCAATTGCCAGCGCACCGATTCCAGGAAGCGGTGGATGGCCTGGGCCTGAAGCTCGGTCTGGTAACGGGCCTCGTGCTCGGGGTCCTGGGTGGCGATGCCGACCACGCAATTGCCCACATGGCATTGCATGCAACTGATGCAGCCACCGGCGATCAGCGCGGCGGTGCCCATGGCGACGGCGCTGGCGCCTAGGGCCAGCGCCTTGGCGGCGTCGATGCCGTCCTTGATGCCGCCCATCAGCACCACCGGCATGGAGCCGTCATGGCCGATCTCGTTGAGGCCGTCCAACGCCTCTTGCAGTGCCGCCAGGGTGGGGATGCCGACATTTTCCAGCACCTCGGTCGAGGCGGCGCCGGTCGAGCCCTGCAAGCCGTCCAATTGCACGAAATCGAAGCCGTCCTTGTAGGCGATCTTGATGTCGTCGCGCACGCGGCCCGCGCCCATCTTGACCGAGACCGGCTTGGCATAGCTGGTGGCCTCGCGGAATTCCTCGACCTTGATGACCAGATCGTCGGCGCCCATGATGTCGGGGTGGCGCGACGGCGAACGCAGATCGATGCCTTCGGGAATGCCGCGGATGGCGGCCAGTTCCTTCGTCACCTTTTTCGCCATCAACTGGCCGCCCAGACCGGGCTTGGCGCCCTGGCTGATATAGATTTCCAGCGCGTCGGCCTTCAGCATGTCGTGGATGTTCCAGCCCAGACGGCCGGACAGGCATTGATAGATCAACTGCGCCGCCTCGGCCCGCTGCTCGGGCAGCATGCCGCCCTCGCCGGTGTTCTCGACGATGCCCGACAGGCGCGAGGCGCGGGCCAGGGCGATCTTGGTCGATTTGGACAGCGCGCCGAAGCTCATGGGGGCGATCAGCACCGGCATGGACAGCTTCAGCGGCTTGGCGCCGAAACGGTCGCCCAGGGTCATGTCCAGCTTGACCGCCTTGGTCGGATCACCGGCGGTGCCGATGCGGGCGGGATCGATCTTGAAGGCGATGTCGCCGAAATGCGGCACCGCCTTGGCGGCGCCGTAGCCGCGGATGCGATAGCGGCCGATCAGGCTCTTGGCGCCGATATCCTCGACCACCTTGGCGTTCCAATAGCTGCCGCCCTCGGAAAACACCGGATGGGGCAGCGGGCGGCTGATGGGCTCGTTGACGCCATAGCGCAGCTTGGTCCCGGCATTGACGATCTTGGTGAAGCTGCCGTCGAACGGGATGCCGTATTTCGCCAGGAAGGCGCGGATGTCGGCATCTTCCTCGGCGCTGGTCTCGGCGATGGCGGCGTCCGAGCCCAGGGATTGCACCTTGCCGCCCACATAGATGGCGCCCGCCGACATGTCCTCGCCGACCCGTTCGCCGGAATCGCCCAGGATGACGATGCGGCCGCCATACATCATGTAGCCCGCCAGGAAACTGGCCTTGCCGCACACCAGCAAGGTGCCGGCCTTCATCACCTGACCGGCGCGGCTGCCGACATTGCCCTTGATCACCACCTCGCCGCCGCGCAGCGCCACACCGGCGATGGCGCCCGCGTTGCCGCCGACCACCACCGACCCGGCATACATGGAATCGCCGACGCCCCAGCCGACGTTGGATTCCACCTCGAAACGGGCGCCGTGCGACAGACCGGCGCAGAAATACCCGGCCGAGCCCTTGATGCGCACGGTGACGGGCGCGGTCAGGCCGACGCCGATATGGTGGCGGGCGTCGGGGTTGAGGATTTCGATGTCCTCGCCGCGCTGGGCGGCGGCGCGCAGGGTCTCGTTGCCCGCGCGCACGGGCGTGGTGCTCAGATCGATCGTGACCATGTCTGGTGCGTCCCCGGCAAAGGTTCGGTGGTGGAAAGGGGCTGACCGGGGAACAGCCGGTTCAGCGACACTTCTTCCGAGGCGATGGCGACGATGCTGTCGTCCTCGTACATGACCATGGGCTTGGCGGCCAGACGGTCCTTGGCGAAGCCGATGCCGTCCTTGGTGGACACCAGGAACGAGAAGGTGCCGTCCAGATCGTCCACCGATTGCTCCAGCGCCGCCTCCAGCGCGATGCCCTGGGCCATCTTGTCGGCGATGTAGACGGCGATCAGTTCGGAATCGTTGTCGGTGCGGAACTCGAAGCCGCGCGCTTCCAGGCGGCGCCGCATCTTCCAGTAATTGGTGATCTGGCCGTTATGGACGATGGCGACGTCGGCGAAGCCGGTGGCCCAGAACGGGTGCGCCGCCTCGGGCTTGACGTCGGATTCGGTGGCCAGGCGCACATGGCCCAGGCCATGGCTGCCGGTGATGCTGCCGATGTTGTAGATGCCGTCCAGGTCGCGCGACGTGCCCACATCCTTGATGATGTCCAGCGAGGTGCCGATGGACACCAGCTTGGCGGCATGTTCCATGGCATAGGCGAAGGGGCGGATCTCGCCCGCATAGGCCACCTCGGCCACATAGGTCGCGCCTTCGCGCCGCTCGGCCTTCAGGGTGGCGCCGTGCTCGGCCAGCGCCGCCTTGATGCGCGCCACCGCCTGCTCGTCATCCACCAGGAAGCGCAGGCGCAGCCCGTCCACGTCCTTTTCATACAGCGCGAAGCCGGTGGAATCGGGGCCGCGATGCTGGCAGCCGTCCATCATGTCGGCCAGCGCGCGGCCCAGCACCTGATTGCTGACCGGCTTCTTGAAGAGAATTCCCGCGATTCCGCACATGACCACATCTCCTTCGTGCGATGGCTCGACCCTAGCAAGGGGGCGGGAAAGGGGTCAATGGGTTTGTGCAAAAATGTTTCCCCATGAGAAACGAAACTGCACCACACACCGGGCGTTTTCTGGCGGGAATGATGGGAAATGGCGGGAAAGTGCCATTTTCCCGCCATTAACCCCACTCCTTGCGGAAAAAAAGTTTCTTGCCAGTTGAAATGCAGCCCCGTTCGTCATAGGGTGACTTTGCCGAATTTAGCGGCATATGCCGCAAATGCCCATTTCATGGGCGCGTATCAGCAAGGGGATTCCCATGGCTCACGACCTCGCCGAGATCGCCAAGGAACGCGGTATTCAGTACTTCCTGATTTCCTATGTGGACCTGTTCGGCGTGCTGCGGGCCAAGCTGGTACCGGCCTCCGCCATCAAGGTCATGCAGAAGAACGGCGCCGGGTTCGCCGGGTTCGCCACCCATCTGGACCAGACCCCGGCCCATCCCGACACCGTGGCGGTGCCCGACCCCGACAGCCTGATTCAATTGCCGTGGAAGCCCGAAGTGGCCTGGCTGGCCTCGGACGTCCATTGCGGCGGCGACGAAGTGCCCGATGCGCCGCGCAACGTGCTGAAGAAGCAGATCGCCAAGGCCAAGGCGCTGGGCCTGCAAATGAAGACCGGCGTGGAATGCGAGTTCTTCCTGCTGTCGCGCGACGGCAAATCCATCGCCGACATCCACGACGAATACCCCAAGCCCTGTTACGACCAATTGGCCTTGATGCGGCAATACGATCTGATCAAGGAAATCTGCGATGCCATGGGGCATCTGGGCTGGGGGCCGTACCAGAACGACCACGAGGACGCCAACGGCCAGTTCGAGATGAACTGGGAATATGACGACGTGCTGAAGACCGCCGACCGTCATGCCTTTTTCAAGTACATGACCAAGACGCTGGCCGAGAAATACGGCATGCGCGCCACCTTCATGCCCAAGCCGTTCAACACCCTGACCGGCAACGGCTGTCACATGCATGTCAGCCTGTGGAAAGGCAGCCAGAACGTGTTCGAGGACCCGTCCGGCGAACTGGGCATGAGCAAGCTGGCCTATGATTTCCTGGGCGGCGTCATGCATTCCGCCGCCGATCTGTGCGCCCTGTTCAATCCCACGGTCAACAGCTTCAAGCGCATCAACGCCCCCATCACCGCCTCGGGCGCCACCTGGTCGCCCAATTCCATCACCTATACCGGCAACAACCGCACCCACATGGTGCGCATCCCGGACTCCAACCGCTTCGAATTCCGCCTGATGGACGGCGCCACCAACCCCTATCTGGCGCCCGCCGCGCTGCTGATGGCCGGTCTGGACGGCATGGAATACGGCCGCGATCCTGGCGAACGGCTGGACATCAACATGTACACCGACGGCCATGCCCTGAAGAACGTGCGCAAGCTGCCGCTCAACCTGCTGGACGCCCTGCGCCTGCTGGAACGGTCTGACGTGGCCCGCGCCGGATTCGGCGACAATTTCGTCGACAGCTACATCAAGCTGAAGATGGCCGAATGGAACTCGTTCATGAGCCACGCCAGCGCGTGGGAACGCCTGCACAATCTGGATTGCTAGCCGCCATGACCACCACCGCCAAACATTACGTGCTGACCATTTCCTGTCCCGACGCCGTCGGCATCGTCGCCGCCGTGGCGGGCTTTCTGTCGGGCCATCATCTGTTCATCACCGAATCCGAACATTTCGGCGACGTGGTGACGGGGCGCTTCTTCATGCGCACGGTGTTCCTGGACCGGCCGGGCATGCCGCCGCTGGAACAGTTGCGGCTGGCCTTCGGCGAGGTGGCGGAACGTTTCGGCATGGATTGGCAGATGCACGATTCGTCGCGCAAGCCGCGGGTGCTGCTGCTGGTGTCCAAGTTCGACCATTGCCTGAACGATCTTTTGTACCGCTATCGCACCGGCACGTTGCCGGTGGAGATTCCGGCGGTGGTGTCCAACCATCCCGACCTACAGCGGGTGGTGGAATGGCACGGCATCCCCTATCACCACCTGCCGGTGAACAAGGATACCAAGGCCGAACAGGAAGCGGCCATCCTGGAGATGGTGGCGCGGCTGCACATCGATCTGGTGGTGCTGGCGCGCTACATGCAGGTGCTCAGCCAGGACATGTGCAAGGCGCTGTCGTGGCGCTGCATCAACATCCACCATTCCTTCCTGCCCAGCTTCAAGGGGGCCAAGCCCTATCATCAGGCCCATGCGCGCGGCGTCAAGATCATCGGCGCCACCGCCCATTACGTCACGTCCGACCTGGACGAAGGCCCGATCATCGAGCAATCGGTGGAACGGGTGGACCACACCCACACCCCCGACGATCTGGTGGCCATGGGCCGCGACATCGAGAACGTGGTGCTGGCCCGCGCCGTGCAGTACCACGTCGAACACCGCGTGCTGCCCAATGGCGGCAAGACGGTGGTGTTCCGACGCTGATTCTCAGCGCCCCTCGCGCTGGACTTCGGTGCGGGGGGCGGCCTCGGGCAACGGCGGTTCGGACGGGGCCTTGGCCTCGGGCTGCGGTTCGGGCTGAGGCTCGGGCTTCGCTTCCGGTTCTTCCTGAACCCGGTTCTCGCTTTCCTTCAGCGCCGCCACCAACTGGCCCATCTGCTGGTACAGGGTGTGGGCGGCCTGGGATTCCGACAGCACCACCCGCGCCAGATCGGAATGGGCGGAATAGGACCGTTCATAGGCGTCCAGCAGGTCGAACAGCGGGCGGTTGGCGTTGAGGTATTGTTCCTCGAAGGCCGTGACCACCTTTTCCGTGCTGCCCGCCGCCTGTTCCAGCACCGGCACGCGGCCGCGCGCCGCCCCCAGGGCGTTGTAGCTGGTGCGCACCAATTGCTCGATGCGCGAGCGGGTGTCCAGCGACTTGAAATTCGCCTCGCGCGCCTTGGCGGCGGACATCATGCCGGCGGTCAGGTCGGTGCCGCCGTTCAGGGTCCAGCTTGTCACCAGCATGGCGCGCTGTTCGTTGTCGTAGGGATAGATCGCGTTGCCGCTGTTGGTGTTGCCCAGGGCGGAGCCGCCGGCGTTCCAGGTGCGGGTGCGGGTGAACTCGAAGCTCAGCTTGGGCAGCAGGCGGCTCAGCGCCTTGTCGCGCTCGGCCAGTTGCACTTCGACCTGCTTGGCGCTCAGCAGGTAGTCGGGGTTCTGGAGCAGGGCGCGCTTCAGGGCGTTCTCGATGGTTTCCGGCTGTTCCGGCATCAGCGAGGCGGGCAGCTTGAGGGCCAGCGGCGTCACCCCGGTCAGGCGGCGGAATTCATCCAGCGCGGCGCTGAAGGCGGCGCGGGTTTCGATGATGGCACCCTGGGCCGAGGCCGAGCGGGCCTTGATGCGGTCCAGGTCGGCGGCGGCGGCGCCGCCGCCCGCGACGCGGCTGGCCATCTGTTCGTTCAGCTTGTCCAGTTGCGCCTTGTAATCCTCGGCGAAACCGATCAGCAGGCGGCCGCTCAGCAATTGCAGATAGGCCGTCACCGTCGCCATGGCGATGCGTTCGCGGGCGCCGATTTCCTCGATCTCGGCGGCGCTCTGGCTTTTGTGGCGGATCAATGCCTCGGCGATCAGCGCCGGGTCGATCAGCGGCTGGGTCAGGGACAGTTCCTTGTCGCGGCGGCGATGCTTGCTGTCCAGCACGCGGTCGTCATTCTTGTCGTTGTAATCGGCCGGGGCCGCACGTTCGCGGCCGGTGCTGCGGGTATAGGTGATGGTGGGCAGAAAGGCGGCATAGGCGTCCATGACGCCCCAACCGGCGGCGTCGACCTTGGCGCCCGCCGCCTTGATCTCGAAATTGTTCTTCAGGGCCAGCGCCACCGCTTCATCCAGGCGCAGCGGCTCGCTCAGATCGGCCTCGCGGTCGGTGAATTCCAACTGCACCACCTGCTGGCCCTTGAACAGACCGCGCAGCAGCTCGGCGCGCACAGGCCCCAGCCGGGGGGCCGCGTCCGTTTCGGCCCAGGCGGGCGAAACGGCGGCGCCGCACAGGGCGGAACAGACCAGAGCAACCGTCAGGCGTTTTCTCAACGTCACGGACTTTCCCTTCCCTCGACTAATTTCCCAGAACCCGTTCGCGCGGGCCGTCGGTGATGACGCGACCGCCGTCGATGACGACGATCCGGGTGCAAACGGACAACAAGGTGCGGCTGTGGCTGCTGACCAGAATGGCGCGGTCCTGGCGCAGCGCGGCCAGATGGTTGGCCAGTTGCTGTTCCAGCGCCGCGTCCAGCCCGGTGTTGGGTTCGTCCAGCAGCAGCAGCGGCGGCTCGCCCAGCAGGGCGCGGGCCAGGGCCACCATCTGGCGCTGGCCGCCCGACAGGTTGCCGCCGCGCGGTCCCACCTGGGTCGCCAGGGTCAGGTCGCCGCGTTCCAGAAAGAACACCAGGCCCGACGCCGCCAGCGCCCGCTCCATCTGCTCGCGGGTCGCCGACAGGTTGCCGCCGCGCACGTTGTCCTCGATGGTGCCTTCGAACAGGCACGGTTCCTGCGGCTTGTAGCCGATGGTGGCCGACAGGTCGGCGGGGGCCAGCGCCTCGACCGGCAGGGTGTCGATCAGCACCTGCCCCTCGGTGGGCGGCAGCACGCCCGCGATCATGCGCAACAGCGTGGTCTTGCCCGCGCCGGGATGGCCGACCAGCCCGACCATTTCGCCCGGTTCGACCTTGAAGCCGATGCCGCTCAGGGTCGGCGGCCCCTCGCGCCGCAAGCGGATTCCGATGCCCGACAACCGCACCCGGCCGGGCAGGGCGCCGCGCTCGGGCGGCGGCTCGGTGGTGGCGGGCGGCGGCAGCAGGCGGTCCATCTCGGCCATGGCGGCGCGGAATTCGCGGTAGCGCGTCACCAGCAGCACCACCGAGCCCAGGGTGGACATGGCGCGCGAGGTCAGCATGGTCGCCGCCAGCAATCCGCCCGAGGTCAGCATGCGTTCCTCGACCATCAGCGCGCCGCAGACGATGGTCGCCACATAGGCCAGGTTGGCGCCGCCCAGCGACGCCGCCGCGCCCAAGGCGTGCCAATAGCGCGCCCGTCCCGACGCCACCCCGGCGCGGATGCTGGCCTGTCGCCAGCGCCGCGCCAGATCGTCGTGCAGGCGGCCGCCGACGATGGCCTCGCGCGCGGTCAGGGTGTCGGCCAGCAGGGCGAAACGCCGTTCGCCCGCCCGCCGCGCCTCGCGCTCGTAATCATGGATGGGAATGGCGAACAGCGCGTGCAGGCCGACGGTCAGGGCGCCCGCCACCACCGGCACCAGCACCAGCGGCCCGGCGATGACGCCCAGCACCAGCAGGAACAGCAGCAGGAACGGAATGTCGATGGCCGACAGCATGTAGGCGGTGGACAGGAAATCGCGGCTGCCCAGGATCTGCTTGTACTTGTCCAGCACCAGCCCGACCGAGGGCAGGCGCGACACGTCGCCCGCCAGCAGGCTGCGGAACAAGGCGTGGTCGATGTCGGCCTCGGCGGTGACGGCGAAGCGCTCCATCAGCAGGGCGCGGGTGGCGCGCACCGCGTAATCCAGACAGATGGCCAGCATCAGGCCGATGGCCAGCGCCCACAGCGTCTCGGTGACGCCGTTGCCCAGCACCTTGTCGTAGACGAAGCTGGAAAACAGCGGAAACAGCAGCGCCAGCAGGTTGACGATCAGCCCGCCCGCCAGGATCTGCGCCAGCCGCCCCTTGTGGCGGCGCAGGAAGGGCAGGAAACTGCTCAGCGCCTCGACCCGCGTCACCAGCGCCACCGCCCGGCCGCCATGGGCCAGCGGCAGCGGCGGCGGTCCGGCGGCGCGGCCCCCGGCCAGCCGCTCCAATCCTTGCGGCGTGGCGATCAGCGGCAGCCAGCCGCCGTCCTCCATCTCCAGCAGCACGCCGACGAAATCGCCCTCGGGCAGAGTGCCCGCCTCGACGTGCAGGCGGCGCGCCGCCAGCCCCTGGCCGCGTAACAACCCGTCCAGCCCGTCCTGCTCGACGGGCGTGGCGACGTCGCGGCCCAGCGCGCCGAGCAGGCTGGTGACGGCTTCGGAAAACGACGCGGCGATCACCCCCAGTGGACCTCCACATTGTGGCTGACGCCGCCGACACCGGTATAGGTGAAGGTGGTGGTGTTGCCGCTGACGGCCCCGGGATCGGTGAAGTTGCCCGCCGTGGCCGAGCCGTTGGCGTTGAAGGTGTCGCCGCTGTCCAGGTACAGCGTCAGCGTGCGGCCGGTGGTGGCGGCGTCCAGGATGCCGTGGATGGTCGCGTAGCTGAGGGCCGAGGTGGCGTTGTCGGTGCCGTCGCGCACGTCGATGGCCTCGATGGAATGGACGCGCGACAGGCTCAGGTTGTTTAGCAGATTCCAGCCCGCCACCTTCAGGGTGTCGGTGCCGTTCTCGGTGGTCGGGTTGGTGTAGGTGTTGTTGCTGCCGCCATAGACCGAGGTGTTGGCCAATTGCCCCACCGTCAGCACGAACAGGTCGCTGTCGGCGTCGCCATACAGGCTGTCGGTGCCGCCCGAACCGTTCAGGGTGTCGGCCCCGGCGCCGCCGCGCAGGACGTTGTTGCCGTTGCCGCCGGTCAGCGTGTTGTCCTGGCTGTTGCCGGTCAGGTTGATGTTGCCGGTGGTGTTGGCGATCAGGGTTTCCACGTTGGCGCTCAGGGTATAGCTGACCGTGGTATAGACGGTGTCGGTGCCCTCGCCGCCCACTTCGGTGATGGTGTCGCTGGTGTTGTCCACGTAATAGGTGTCGTCGCCCGCGCCGCCGATCATGGAATCGGCGCCGCCATTGCCGTTGATGGTGTCGTTGCCGGTGCCGCCATAGATGGTGTCGACGCCGCCGCTGCCGCCCAGCGACAGGTTGCCGCCGCCGCTGGCGCGCAGCACCTCGACATTGCTGGACATGGTCCAGTTGACCGTGGTGTACACGGTGTCGATGCCGCCGCCCGCCAGTTCGCTGACCACGTCCGAAGTGCTGTCCACGTAATAGGTGTCGTCGCCGCCGCTGCCGATCATCACGTCGTTGCCGGTGCCGCCGTCGATGATGTCGGCGCCGGTGCCGCCGGTGATGGTGTTGTTCAGGCTGTTGCCGGTCAGGGTCAGGCCGGTGTTGACCAGCGCCGTCAGGTTCTCGACGTTGGCGGTCAGGGCGTAGTTGATGCTGGCGTAAACCAGATCGGTGCCTTCGTTCAGGTTCTCGGTGACGGTGTCGCCCGCGTCGTCCACGTAATAGACGTCGTTGTTGGTGCCGCCGGCCATGACGTCGGCGCCGGTGCCGCCGTCCAGGGTGTCGTTGCCCGCGCCGCCGTCCAGGGTGTCGTTGCCCGCCGCGCCGAAGATGGTGTCGTTGCCGTTCTGGCCGTAGATGACGTTGACGCCGCCATCGCCCGCCAGGACGTCGTTGTAGTTGGAACCGATGATGTTCTCGAAATTCAGCAAGGTGTCGGTCAGCGTGGTGGTGCCGTTGACCACGAAGCGGGAATAGCCGGTTCCCGCCGCCCAGGCCCCGGCGACGATCTGGTCCAGCGAACCGTTGCGGTCCATGTCGGCATCGGCCAGATAGACCTCGATGCCGCGGCCGGTGAAACCGGCGCCCGCGGTGGTGCCGTAGCTGATCCAGTCGGTGCCGTTGCCGCCGTTCAGATAGTCGGATTCGGAATGGGTGGCGACGTTCAGGTTGTCGCCGGTGCCGCCATAGATGACGTCGTCGCCGTCCATGCCGAAGATGGTGTCCTTGCCCTGGCGGCCGTCCACGACGTTGCTGGCCGCCGTGCCCGCGACGATGTCGATGCCGCTGGTGCCGACGTAATTTTCGAGATTGTAGATCCGGGTGGTGTAGGTGGTGGTGGCGGACGCCTCGCTCAGAATGGTGTTGGCCGTCAGGGTGGCGATGTCGGCGCCGGTCGTGTCCTTCAGGGTCTGGTTCGACCCGTCCAGATTGACCTGCTGGGTATAGCCCTGGTTGCTGTAATCGACGCCGTCGCCGCCTGCCACGGTGACGATTCCCGATGTCACCGTCAGGCTCAGGGCGGTGTTGGTGCCGCCGTCCAGGTACTTGCCGTCGCGGTTGGTGACATAGATGGTGTCGTTGCCGCCCATGCCCCACACCGCGTCGGTGCCCGCGCCGGTCCACACGATGTTGTTCTGGGAATTGCCGTAGATGGCGTCGGCGCCATCGGTGGCGGCGACCCAATCGACCTTGCTTTCGGCGGTGTCGGTGACGGCGCGGTAGTAATCGCCCTCGGCCTGGCCCAACCTGCCGCGCGCGGCGTCCACCGAATAGGTGGTCCCGGCAAAGGCGGTGCCGGTCCACAATTGCACGCTTTGCGTGGCGTTGCTGAGGTTGACGATGATCGAACCGCCGCCGTAATCGATGCGGTCGACGTCGTTGCCGCCGATGACGATGTCGGTGCCGACGCTCAGCGAATAGTAATTATAGCCGTCGCCGCCATCCATGGTGGTGGTGCTGGACGAAGACCGCGACGAGGTGAAGCGGTCGCCCGCGTTGGTGTTGTTGCTGCTGGCGCCGCCGTAAAAGACGTCGTTGCCGCCATTCGAGGTGAAGGTGTCGTCGCCGCCGTTGCCATAGACGGTTTCATTGGCGGAGGTGCCGGTGAAAATATCGTTGCCGCTGCCGGTCAGCCATTGCTCGACGTCGTGGAAACGGGCGATTTCCACCCCGCCCGAGCGGGCGACGTTGTTGAGTGGGTCCAGGATGATCTGGGCGGTGTAGTCGCTGAAATCGACGGTGTCGGTGCCGCCCGCGCCGTAGAAAACGTCGATGTTGGTGCCGTCGCCCGACTGGCCGTTGGCGGCGATGAAATAATCGTTGCCCGCGCCGCCGACCACCGTGTCGGCGCCGTCGCCGCCATCGACGATGTTCATGATGTCGGTGATGACGCCCCGGGTCAGGCCGCCGCCGCTGCCGTCGGAATTGGTTCCGGCCAGGGCGGTGGCGTCGGTGCCGGTGCCGGTGCTGGTGATGGCGGTGAAGATCAGGTCGTTGCCCGCGCCGCCCAGGATGCTGTCCTGGCCCGCGCCGCCATACAGCACGTCGGCGCGGTCGCTGCCGGTCAGCACGTCGTTGCCGTCCAGGCCGTACAGGGTGTGGCTGATCCCGGTATAGGCCGCCATGTTCAGGGTGTCGTCGCCGTGGCTGCCGATCAGGTGCTCGACATTGCCCACCGCCGAGGTCTGGGTGGCGCCGCCGCTGACATGGGTGGCGGTGCCGGTGCCGGTGGCGTCGGCGGTGAAGGTGACGCTGGTGAAGGTGGTCCCGGCAAAGGCCAGCCACTTTTCCAGGGCCTGGGTGGCGGTCAGGGTGCCGTTCAACTGGCTGGCGTTGACGCCGTTGAACGACAGCCAGTCGGTCCCGGCGCCGCCGTCCAGGCTGACGTTGTTGCCCGCGCCGCCATACAGCATGTCGTCGCCGCTGCCCGCCCGGATGTCGTCGGCATCGGCGCCGCCGACCACGTGGTCGTTGCCCGCCCCGGCCCAGATGACGTTGGTGCCGTCGCCGCCGTCGATGATGTCGTTGCCGCCATAGCTGAAGACGATGTCGTGCCCGGCCCCGGCGGTGATGGTGTCGGCGCTGTTGCCGCCATAGACCAGATCGTCGCCCGCCCCGGCATTGATGGTGTGCGGCGAACTGGCGGTTTGCAGGACGTAATAATCGGACCAGCCCGATCCGGGAATGAAGATGGGGGCGTTGCCGGTGACGTCGGCGGTCGAGGACACCGCCTGGAATTCCAGGATGAACTTGCGGGTCAGGTTGATGGGATCGACGCCCTGGCCGGTGATGTTGACCTTGATTTCGTAGGTGCCGACGGTGGCGGTGGCCAGATCGTAGATCAGGGTGATGGTCTGGGCGTCGGGCACCACCGCCGAGGACGGAACCGTCACCTTGCCGTCCGTCACCACCTGGGTGGTACCGCCGATGACCACGGCGACCACGCCGGTCGGCAGGTCGGAAATGGTGATGCTGTTGATGGTGCGGATATAGCCCGCCAAGGTCAGCATGATTTCCTTGGCGTAATAGAAATGGGTTCCGGCGCTGTTGGGCAGGCCGGTATCGGGGTTCAGGTCGGCATAGGTGGCCTGGCTGTTGGTGTAGCCGGTGATGCCGGGAAAGCCGTCGGCGTAAATGACGTCGTTGCCCGCGGTGCCGGTCAGCGTCTCGGTGCCGTATTGCAGGGCGTCGTTGGGCTGGATGCCGCTGGCGACGGTGCTGCCCGTGGGGCCGCCCGAGCCGGAAACCGACGTGGTGTAGGTGCGGGTGACGCCGTCGACGGTGATGTTGCTGGAAATGGCGGTGGTGGCGACGTTGACCACGTTGCCTTCGGCCAGGCTGACATACAGCGGAATCTTGGCGGTCTGCGGCTGGCTGCCCGGCGCGTCCGAGGTCTGGGCGGCGGTCTGGTGCACCTGGGCCGGGACCGGGTCGAACGCCTTGTTGCGGGTTTCCTGCAACAGCTTTTCGGCCTTGTTCATCAAATCGTCCACCGACGATTGTCCGGCGCCCACCGGCAACGGCGCCACCTGCTGCGCCTGGGCCTGCTCGGCCTGTTCGGCCTGTTTGTCGGCGGCGTCGTCGGTGCGGTTCTTCTTGCCCTGGGTCAGTTTCTGGTCGAACTGGGTCAGGCTGGTCATGGCCGGGATGGAACTGGGCGGCGTCTCGACCTTGCCCACCGAGGTCAGCAGGTCGGCGGCGCCGATGCGGCCATCGGGGAACGACACCATCGGCGGCTTTGGCCCCATGGCGTCGATGGCGGCGCCGGGCAGGATCAGGCGGCTGCCGTCCTTGGTCTGCAACACCAGATCCAGATCGATGATGTCGATGCGGTCGATGCTGGCGTGCGGCACCGGGACGTTGAACTGTCCCTTGTCGTCGCTGCCGACGATCCTGGTCTTTTCAGCCATCTATCCGTCTCCCCAACCCAAACCCGTCCCCGTCGTCCCGTCGCCGCCCGGCCGTCAGCCGACCTGGGCGCTGGCCACCACCTCGCGGGCGGCGTCGCGGGCGACCTCGCGCAGCTGCTTTTGCAGGTCGCGGGCCATGTTGCGCTGGTTGGTACGCATTTCTTCCAGGGTGACTTCCAGCAGGGTGCTCTGGCGGTTGATGCCCTGGGCGATGGTTTCCAGCGCCTCGAGCGAGGTGTTCATGCCGCCGAAGTTTTCCTTGATCTCGAACAGGTGGCGGTTGGCACCGATGTCGGCGTCCTCCACCTTCTTGATGCGTTCGCCCAGATCCTTGAGGGCGTTCAGCATCTCGGCATTGGCGTCGCGGGCCAGTTGCTGGGCGCCGGACAGGGCCTGCAACTGGTTCTGGCTGATCATCGCCACCTCGCCCAGCTTGGCGGCCAGTCCTTGCAGGCCGCTGGCCATGTTGGTGGTCGAGGTCGCCAGGCCCTGGAGCTTGCGGTCCAGCTTGGATTCCGAATCCGAGCCGCGATCGTTGACCGAATGCAGCAGGCCCACCGCCTCGTCCAGCTTGTTCAGGGTGTCGCGGCCCAGATTGCCCTGGGCGTCCTGGTACAGACGCTGGGTGTCGTTGCCCACGCCCAGCTTTTGGTCGATGGCGTTCAGCACGTCCACCAGACGGGCGCTGACGCGCTGCTGGTCGGTGCTGGCGGTCTGGATACCGCGCAGTTCGGCCAGCATCTGTTCGTTGGTTTCCTTCATGCGCGGGCCAAAGCCCAGCAGGTCGTTGGTCTTCTTGACCGCCGCCACGTTGCTGTCGATGGCCTGGGCCACCAGTTCCAGGCGCTGGGCCAGCCCGTCCACGCGGTTGGAAAGCTGCAACGACGCGTCCTGGGACCGGTGGAACAGGTCCTGAAGGTCGTTGATGTTGCCCATCAGCTCGGCCATGAAGTCGGACAGGAAGGCTTCGGACACGCCGCCCTGGCCGCGCGGCATGGCGGCACCGGCCACCACCGGGCCGACCGGACCGCGGATGCGTTCGGTCAGTTCATGCAGCACGGTGCGGGCGTCGCCCACCACCTTGCGCACATAGCGGCGCACCGCCAGCAGCGAACTGCCCAGCATCAGGCTGCCGATCAGGCCGAACATCGAGGCCGAGAAGGCGATGCCCATGCCGGCCAGCGGCTTGCGCAATTCGCCGACCAGCTTGATGAATTCTTCCTCGACGGCACCGCCGCCCGCGCCGCTCATGCCGTCCAGCATGCCCGAGATGCCGGTCAGGGTTTCCAGCAGGCCGATGAAGGTGCCCAGCAGACCCAGGGCGATCATGAAACCGACCAGATAATTGGGCAGCTCGATCTTGCTTTCGAACTCGGCCGAGATGGCGTGCAGTTCGTTCTCGATGGCGTCCTGTTCCAGGGTGGACGACAGCTTGCCGTTGGTCTGGGCGATGTGTTCCAGGTAGCGCCGCACCATGCGGCGGGCCAGCCATTCGCCTTCCAGCAGCTCCTTCATCTCGGTCCCGGCCTGCGCCTCGCGGCCGAAGCGCAGCAGCGCCAGATGCTCGCGCTGGGCCTCGACCAGCCGCAGGATGATCAGCACGGTGCCGATGGCGCCGACGCTCAGGATGCCCACGTTCAGGATGACGTGGCCCGACATGGCGTTCCAGATGAACTCGTGGAAGGTGATTCCAGCCGCCAGAACCACAAGGACCGGCACGACCGCCTGGGTCATCACCAGGACTTGCAGGCGGTAGGCTTTGAGCAGGCTCAGGATCTTGTTCATCAACGGGCATCCCGGAACGTGTTGTCGGCGAATTTGGTAAGCGGTGACAGCAGATGGCGGGCGACCGTGCGCCGTCCGGTGACGATGTCGCCGGTGACGGTCATGCCCGGGGCCAGCATCTTGCCGGCATAGGATTGCGGCAGGGCGTCGATGCGCACGCCGATACGGTAATGAAACTCGCCCTTGGCATCGGGCACGGTGTCGGCGCTGACCTCGACCACCTGCCCCGACAGGGTGCCCAGCGCGGCGGCGTCATAGGCCGAGACGCGGACCTTGGCGGTCAGGCCGGGGCGCAGTTCGCCACGGTCGCGGGGCAGGGCGCGGGCCTCGACCAGCACTTCGCCGGCGGTGGGGGTCAACTCGACGATGGCGTCGCCGGGCTTGATCACCCCGCCCACCGTGTTGGCGGTGACGCGGTTGATGACGCCGTCGGCGGGGGCGCGCACCTCGGTGCGGGTGACGCGGTCGGCCTGGGCGGTGATGATCTGGTGCAGGCGTTCGATCTCGGCCTTGGCGGCGACCAGATCCTCTTGCGCCAGGGCGCGGAAGCGGGCGCGGGCCTCGTCGGCGCGGGCGCGGGCCTCGGCCAGTCCGGCGCGCACCTTGGGGATGGTGCCGTCCACCTCGCCCAGTTCGATGGCGGTGCGCTGCTCGCGGCTTTGCGCGTCCAGCACTTCCAGGCGCGACGCGGCGTTGCGGCTGGCCATGGCGTTCAGCATGGCCGAACGCTGGCGGGCGGTGGCCAGTTCGTTGTTCAGGCGCTGGCGGCGGCTTTCCAGTTCGGCCAGTTCGGCCTGACGCTGGCGGTTCTGTTCCTCGAACACCCGCAATTCCTGTTCCAGCTTGTGGGTGCGGGTGGCGAACAGGCGGCGTTCGTCCTCGGCGACGCGGCCGACGGCCAGGTCGGGGGGAAAGGCGATGGCCGACAGGCCGCGCGCCTCGGCCTCCAGGCGGGCGGCGCGGATGCGCTGGGCGGTCAGCTTGACCTCGGTTTCGGACAGCGACGCCCCGGCGCTGGTGGCGTCGATGGTCAGCAGCAGGTCGCCCTTTTTGACGGTCTGGCCCTCGGCGGTGTTGATGCTGGCGACGATGCCGCCTTCCAGGTGCTGGATCTGCTGGGCGCGTCCGGCCGGGACGATGCGGCCTTCGACCCGCACCACCTGATCGACCTCGGCCAGCATGGCCCACACCACCAGCGCGGCCAGCACCAGCAGCACCGCCGCCAGGAAGGTCTGGGGCGTTTCCAGCCGTCGGCGCCAGCGGCGGCCCAGCGTCCGCAACGCCGGGGCGGCGGCGGGGGGCGCCTCAGCGGCGGTGGAAGCGGATTTCGACCCGGCCATCGCCGACCTCGTTGTCCTGCTCGATGTTGACGCTGATGCTCTTGCCGGTGCCCAGGCCCTGATCGATCAGGGCGTTGCGCACGGTCAGGCCGCGGTAATAGGCCAGACGCCGCGCTTCCGAGAAGGTTTCGGCACCCATGATCGATCGCACCTGGGCGTTCATGCCCGCCAGTTGCGCCTTTTGCCCGACCAGGGCCTTCAGCAATTCGGCCTTGGCCTTGTCGTTCAGTTCGAAGATGCCGCGCGGGAAGACGATGACGATGACGCCGGTGCCGCGTTCCAGGTCGGCGTCTTCCGTGTTGTCGTTGGCGACGGGCTTGGCGTCGACCTTGATCTGCACCTTTTCCTTCAGCGCGTTCAGTTCCTCGCTGCCGGGGACGTGGTTCTTCTTCAGTTCCTCGATCTGCTTTTTCAGGCGTTCGTTTTCGGTGCGGGCTTCCTGCAACGCGGCCAGGGCCTCGCGCAGTTCCTGGCGCAAGTCCATCATCTCGCTTTCGGCGACCACGCGTTGGACCTCGCGCTCCTTGGCCAGTTCGGCCAGTTCGAGCACCTTCTGCCCCACCTTGTTCGAGGCCATCACCAGCGCGAAGACGAAAACCACCAGCACGAAGACCAGCGTGAGCACGACGTTGCTCAGCGCGTCCACGAATCCGGGCCAGTAGTTAAGCTCCTTACCCTCCCCCATCGTCCCCCCGCGAACCGGCCGGGCCGGTTCCTCCGTCCTTTCGGCTATCCCCAATCGTAGCCGGAAAGATGCCTGTGCCGACGCGATTTCGGCGCGCAGGGGACCTTCGCCCCGCGCACCGCAACGGTCGTATAAAGTACATATACAACTGGTTAACAACTCCGAAAACAGGTTGCTTGCCCGAAGCTTCCTTAAATCATTATAAAATTATCTATAGAACTATGATTTATATGAATAATATGCCTATGCTTCTTATTTTATCATGCTAAGGCTATACGCCACAGGTAGCAGTGCCCCGGGGCAGGGCCACTGCCGGGACGGCATTCATGTTTCCGACACCGGGACGGCATTCATGTTCACGAACCATTGTTTTTCCCGGAAGATATTTACAAACCATTTGCCGGGCCGGGCTTTTCCTCAGGAATATCCCCGGTCGAGGACTTGCAATAGGGCCACCGTGGATTACGATCCATTGAAAGTGTGGCGAGGTTCGTGATGAACGAGAGGCTGGCCCGGCAAGTGCGGGACGCGACGGCGGCGGATGGAACGCTGGATCTGGAGCGGTTGCTGCGCGAGGTCGGGCGGACCTATGCCGAACTGGAGGCCGGGCAGCCCGACGCCAGCACCCGCGACGCGGCCGAGGCGCGTTTCACCGTGGTCATGGACAATGTGGGCGAGGCGGTGGTGGTGGCCGCGCTGGATGGGACGATCCTTAGTTTCAACCGCGCCGCCGAGGACATGTTCGGCTATGACGCCGCCGACATTGTGGGTGGCGACGTGGTACTGCTGACCACCCCCGAACGGGGGGCGCGGCTGCGGGCGGCGCTCGAGGATTACGCCCGCACCGGCGATGCCGGGCCGTTGGGCCATATCCGTGAAAGCGAGGGTATGCGGCACGATGGCGACGTCTTTCCCATCGAACTGACCCTGGCCGGGATTAACCTGAATGGCCAGCAGCAACTGGTCGGGGTGATCCGCGACACCTCGGTGCAGGTCGAGACGGAACGGCAATTGCGCGAAAGCGAGGGGCGGTTCCGCGATCTGGTGGGCTCGGCCTCGGACTGGTTCTGGGAAACCGATGCCGACCATCGCCTGACCTTCGTGTCGGAACGCATCGCCTCGGTGCTGGGGGTCAAGGCGTCGGCCATCGTCGGCAGCACGTTCTTCGACCTGGGGCTGGCCGACGACCTTGCCGCCGCCGAGGAGCATCGCGCCGAACTGGCCCAACGCCTGCCGTTCCGCGACCGCGTCTTCCATGTCGGCCCGCCCGAGGGCCATGACAGCCGCGTCATCCGCATCAGCGGCATTCCGGTGTTCAACGACCTGGGCGACTTCACCGGCTATCGCGGCGTCGGCGTCGACGTCACCCGCGAGGTCCAGGCCGAACGGCGCGCCCACAAGGCGCAGCAATTGCTGGCCGACGCCATCGAACGCATCGTCGACGGCCTGGCCATCTATGATGCCGAGGACCGGCTGGTGCTGTTCAACCCGGAATACAAGAAGGTGTTCGCCGGTCTGGCCCAGGAAATGCGCCCCGGCATCGCCTTTCAGGATCTGCTGCGCAGCAATCCCCAGGTGTTCGATACCGCGGGCGTGCCGTTCGAGCAATGGGCGGAACGGCGTCTGGCCCACCACCGCGCCGCCTCGGGCGAGCCCTTCGTGGTGCGGCTGAATTCCGGGCGCTGGATTCTGCACCGTGAATTCCGCATGGCCGATGGCGGCGTGGTCGGGCTGCGCACCGACATCACCGAACTGAAGCAGCGCGAGCAGGAACTGGAAAGCCTGCGGCGGCTGTACCGTGTCATCCTGGATACCGCGGGCGAGGGCATCGTCGGCCTGAACGCCGACGGCCGGGTGACGTTCGCCAACCGCCGGGCCGGGGAATTGCTGGGCCATGGCGCCGAGGCCATGGTCGGCGGCGATTTCCATGCCCTGGTCCAGCCCACCGACCGCGACGGCACCCCCTGGCGGGCCGAGGACACCGCCATCGGCCGGGTACGCGCCCTGGGCGCCTCGGCCGAGGTGTCCGAGGATTTCTTCCGCCAGGCCGATGGCGGGGAAATTCCGGTGGATTACGAGATTTCGGCCATTCACGAGGACGGGCGCGTCACCGGCGCCGTGGTGGTGTTCCGCGACGCCACCTTGCGCCTGCGCTACGAACAGACCCTGGCCGACAGTCACCGCGAGCTGGAACGGCTGGTGGCCGAACGCACCAGCGAACTGACGCGCGAGGTGGAAAGCCGCGCCCGCACCGAACGGGCGTTGCGCGATTCGCGCGAACGGCTGAAAAGCATCTCGGACAGTCTGTTCGAGGGCGTTCTGGTGATCAACCGCAACGGCCTGCTGACCTTCGCCAATCCGTCGGCGCGGGCGCTGCTGGACCTGGATGACGAACCCGAGGGATTGCCGCTGGACAGTGTGCTGTCGGTGCGCCGCCGCGGCGAGATCCTGGCGGTGCCGTGGTCCGGGGTCTTGGCGGGCGCGGGCAATTTCCTGGACAACGACGCGGTGTTCCTGACCCCGGGCGGCAAGGCGCTCGAGGTGGCCTATGCCTGTTCGGCGGTGTGCGGCGACGGCGAGGTGCGGGCGGTGGTCCTGTCGTTCCGCGACATCTCGCCGCTGAAGGCGGCCGAGCGCGAGGCGCTGCAATCGTCGCGCATGGCCAGCGTCGGCCAATTGGCGGCGGGCATCGCCCACGAAATCAACACCCCCATCCAGTATATCGGCGACAATCTGCGTTTCATCGCCGATTCCATGGCCGACATCGCCGTCGCCGTCTCGGCCGGACGGCAAAGCGGCAACGCGGAATTCGAACGGGCGCTGGACGAACACGACGTCGCCTATCTGCTGGACGAGGTGCCGCGCGCCGTCAGCCAGTCGCTGGACGGCGTCGGCCAGGTGGCGCGCATCGTGTTGTCCATGAAGGAATTCTCGCATCCCGGCTCGACCAACAAGACCATGGCCGACATCAACCGGGCGCTGGACAGCACCATCACCGTCAGCCGCAACACCTGGAAGCACGTGGCGCAGATCACCACCGATTTCGCCGCCGACCTGCCGCCGGTGCCGTGCTATGCGGGCGAACTGAATCAGGTGTTCCTGAACATCATCGTCAACGCCGCCCACGCCATCGAAAGCGCCGGGCGCCATGGCGCGGGCGCCATCCACGTCACGACGCGGGCGCAGGACGGCTTTGTCGCCGTGAGCATTTCCGACAACGGCACCGGCATTCCGGAATCGGTGCGCGACAAGATCTTCGACCCGTTCTTCACCACCAAGGAAGTGGGCAAGGGCACCGGCCAGGGATTGGCCATCAGCCGCGACGTGGTGGTGGTCAAGCATGGCGGCCGTATCGAGGTGAACAGCCGCGACGGCGAAGGGGCGTCCTTCACCGTGTGGTTGCCGTTGGACCCGGGGGATGACACCCTGGAGGACCAGCCTGGGGGAGTATGATGGATTCGCGCATCAAGGTTCTGTTCGTCGACGACGACCTCAACATCCTGTCCGGTCTCAAGCGGCTGATGCGGGGCTGCACGGATTTCGAGGCTTATTTCTGCCTGGGCGGCGAAGAGGCGCTGGCCCTGATGGCGGAAGAGCGCATCGACGTGGTGGTGTCGGACATGCGCATGCCGCACATGGACGGCGCCGAATTCCTTGGCCGGGTGCGCAGCCGCTACCCCGGCACCATCCGCGTCATCCTGTCCGGCTATGCCGATTCGGAAAGCGTGCTGCGCACGGTGGGGCCGGCCCATCTGTATCTGGCCAAGCCCTGCGACCCCGCCACCTTGACCCAGGCCATCGCCCGGCCGGTGGCGCTGCGCCGCCTGCTGGGGTCCGAAGGGTTGCGCGACGCGCTGGCCAAGCTGTCGGATCTGCCGACGCCGCCCGATCTGTTCTTCAAGCTCGAGGACGAGTTGCGCTCTCCGGCGGTGTCGGCCGCCTCGGTGGCGGCCATCATCGGCCAGGACGTGGCCATGACCGCCGAATTGCTGAAACTGACCAATTCGGCCTATTTCTCGGTGTCGGGGCGGGCGACCACGCCGTTGCAGGCGGTGCGCACCCTGGGGCTGGACATCATCGGCGCGCTGGTGCTGCGCATCGGCATCTTCCGCCATCTGGAAAGCAACAGCGCCAACACCGACCTGATGGCGGCGCTGAACGATTACAGCCTGCACATTGCCGCCCTGGCCGAACGCATCGCCGAGGGCGAGGGCGCCAGCCCGGCCCAGGCCAAGACCGCCTATTGCGCGGGCATGCTGTGCGCGGTGGGGGCGCTGGCGCTGCTCGACACCTTCCCGGAAACCTATCCCAAGCTGTTCGTGCGCAGCAGCGCCGTCGATCCCGCCTTCACCATCGAGGCGCGGTCCTATGGCGCCAACCACGCGCTGATCGGCGCCTATCTGCTGGGGCTGTGGAATTTCGCCGATCCGCTGGTCGAGGCGGTGGCCCATGCCTGCGCGCCGTCCACCTGTCCCGGCCCCGAGAATCTGGTGCTGACGGCGGTGCATGCCGCCCGGGTGTTCGGGCCGCGTTTCCCGCTGATCCCCCCCGGCGCCCCGGCGCAACCGGCGCTGGACATGCCCTATGTGTGCGAGGCGCGGCGCGACCTGCGCATCGATTCCTGGAAGGCCATGGCCGCCCAGATCGCTTCGGAGGTGAGCCATGGCTGAACGGGTGCTGCTGGTCGATGACGATCCCAACCTGCTGTCGGCGCTGCAACGTCAGTTGCGCAAGCAATTCGACCTGACCTGCGCCGAGGGCGGCGCCCAGGCGTTGCAGGCCGTGACCGACGCGGGCGAGAAGCGCCAGCCCTATGCCGTGGTGGTGTGCGACATGCGCATGCCCGGCATGGACGGCATCGAGGTGCTGTCGCGCATCCGCACCCTGGCCCCCGAGACGGTGCGGCTGATGCTGACCGGCAACGCCGACCAGCAGACCGCCATCGACGCCATCAATCGCGGTTCCATCTTCCGCTTCTTCACCAAGCCGTGCCCGGCCGAGGATCTGGCGGTGGGCATCCAGGCGGGCATCGACCAGCACCATCTGATCACCGCCGAACGGGAATTGCTGGAAAGCACCCTGGCGGGCAGCATCAAGGTGCTGGCCGACGTGGTGGCCATGAACGATCCGGTGGCCTATGGCCTGGCGACGCGGCTGCGGGAATGGGTGCGGCTGCTCAGCGTGGAATTCAAGCTGCCGCGCAGTTGGCAACTGGACATGGCGGCCATGCTGCTGCCCATCGGCCAGGTGTCGCTGCCGCCGGAACTGGTGGCGAAGAAGCGGCGCGGCGAGGCGCTGACCGGCGCCGAGGAAGCGCTGTTCATCCGCACCCCCGAGGCCGGGCGCAACCTGATCGCCAACATCCCGCGCATGGCCAAGGTGGCGGAAATCATCTGGTTGCAGGATCGCGGCCATGACGGCACCGGCTTTCCCGCCGAGGGGCCGAAGGGTGCCGACATCCCGTTCGAGGCCCGCCTGCTGAAGATCCTCAAGGATCTGGCCGAAGCCTGCCCGTCGGGCATTCCCGATCCCACCGCCTTCGCCCAACTGGATCGCAATCACGGGCAATACGATCCCGCCTTGCTGGTCAAGGTGCGGTCGTGCCTGATGTCGCTGCTCAGTTCCACCCAGCCGGTCGAGGTCGAGGTTCCGGTTTCGACCCTGCGCCCCGGCCATCTGGTGCTGTCCGACATCCGGTTGACCAACGGCCATCTGATCCTGTCGGCCAAGACCATGCTGTCGGCGGCCCAGGTCGAACGGCTGCGGGCGCTGGGCAAGATCTACAGCTTCGTCGAGCCGGTGCGGGTCCGGGTGGGATGACCGCCTTCACCTATGCCTTCAAGTTCGCCGACGGCCGCGAACTGAAATTCGATCTGCGCTTCGACGCCCATATGCGGCTGGAGCAGCGGGCCGAGGAGGCATGGACCAGTCTGGAATATCACCGCTGCGGCAATTGCCCGTTGCCGCCCCAGGCCCGCCATTGCCCGTTCGCCGCCGGGCTGGCGCCGTTCCTGGGCGGGTTCGACGGGCTGGATTCCTTTGCCCGCGTCCAGGTCATGGTGCGCTCGGCCCAGCGCGTGGTGGTGGCGGAACGGGCGGTGCAGCATGGACTGGCCTCGCTGATCGGGCTGATCGGCGCCACCTCGGGCTGTCCGCGGCTGGAATTCTTCCGGCCCATGGCCCGCTTCCACCTGCCGTTCGCCAGCGAGGAGGAAACGCTGGTGCGGGCCTTTTCCATGCATCTGCTGGACGATCTGATCAACGGCCGCCCGCCGTCGCTGGACGATCTGGTGGCCGATTACGAAGGCGCCGCCCTGGTCAACCGCTCCATGGCCGACCGGGTGCGCGCCGCCTTCCAGCGCGACGCGGTGGTCAACGCCCTGGTGACGCTGGACGCCTATGCCCAGGCGGTGCCCTATGTGATCGAGGACCGGCTGGAGGAACTGGCCCATATCTTCCCGCCGCGCCGCGACGCGGCGGGATGATCGGGGCGGCGGGGATCAACCCGCCCGCACCTGCCGCACGAATTCCGACACTTCGCCCGACAGGCTGTCGCTTTGCGCCAACAGGCTGTCGGCGGCGTGCAGAACCGCCGTGGCGCCCTGTCCGGCGCTTTCCGCGTCCTCGTGCATGGCGGTGGCGCTGCCCGCGGCATCCTGCATGCCGGCCGATGCCGCCTGCACGGACATGACGATTTCCCGGGTGGCGGCCTGCTGCTGTTCGACGCTGGCCACCACGGCCGAGGTGGCGGTGTGGATTTCGTCGATCATGCCCAGGATGTCGACGATGGCGCCGACGGTGCTGTCGGTTTCCGTCTGGACGGCGGCGATCTGACGCTGGATTTCCTCGGTGGCCTTGGCGGTCTGGTTGGCCAGCGACTTGACCTCGCCCGCGACCACGGCGAAGCCCTTGCCCGCCTCGCCCGCGCGGGCCGCCTCGATGGTGGCGTTCAGCGCCAGCAGGTTGGTCTGGCTGGCGATGTCGTTGATCAGGCTGATGACGTCGCCGATCTTGCCCACGGCAGAGGCCAGTCCATGCACCATTTCGCTGGTGTGGCGGGCGCCGGTCTTGGCGCGGTCGATATGGGCGGCCGACGTGTTGACCTGGCTGCTGATCGCGGCGATGGCGGCGGTCAGTTCCTCGGCGGCGGCGGCGACCACCTCCATGCTGGACGAGGTGGCCTGGATGGCGGTGGTGCTTTCGGCGACCCGCGCCACGGTGCGCCCGGCCATGGCGTCCATGCCCTCGGCCTCGCCGCGCATGCGGCGGGCGGATTCCGCCACCGTCGCCACCACCCCGTCGATACGCTGCACGAAGGCGTTGGTCAGGTCGTCCAGACGCTGGCGCTTGGCCATGGCGGCGTCCTGTTCGGCCTGATGACGGGCTTCGGCCTCGCGGCCGCGCAGCAGCGACACCCGCAAATTCTCGACGGCGTTGGCGATGCGGCCGATGTCGTCATGCAGGTCGGTGTCGGCCACCTGGATGTCCAGCGTGCCGTCGGCCATGGCGGCCACCGTTCCCGACAGGCGGCGCAGGGCGGTCAGGGCATGGCGCACCAGCAGGAACACCGCGACCGAGATGATGCCGATGGCCGCCAGGGCCGTGGCGGCGATGCGCAGGTACAGGGCGTTGACGGTCTTTTCGTAATCGGTCAGCGGCATGCCGACGCCCAGGGCGCCGATCACCTTGCCGTCGGCGTCCTTCAGCGGTTCATAGGCCAGCAGATAGGGGATGCCCACCACGACCGCGTCGCCGGTATAGCGTTGGCCGCGCTGATAGACCATGTCCTCGATGGCGCCCTTGGTGAACTTGGAACCGTTGGCGCGCTTGCCTTCCTTGTCGATGACCGTGGTGGCGATGCGGGTGTCCTGGCGGAACAGCGACACCACCACGCCCAGATTGTGCTTCAGCCGGTCGGCGACGGCGTTGCCCTCGGCCTCCAGGTCGCGGTCGCCTGCGAACAGGCGGCCGTCGCGCAGCACGAACGGGCCGCCGCCGGGGTTAAAGGTATCCAAGGCCACCGCCAGATTGCTCTGGTGCTGTTCGATGGTGCGTGCACGCCAATCCGAGGACACGAACAAGGCCGCGATGACCCCCACCGCCAGGGCCGACACCGCCGCCGCCACCAAGGCATAGGCGGTCAGCCGGGTGTTGACGGGGATCTTGCGCAAACTGAACGCCATACTTCTCTCCGCAGGACAGCCCTATGATTCCGCCGGACGCTGCGTGGCGACCGGTCGTTGAATTTGGGAGCGATCCTATACGAAGGTTTGTGGGGGAGCCACGGGATTAGAATGGGGCGCCCATTCAGGGCATCACCGGTCAGGCGCCCGGCGATTGCGTGGCCGCGGTGACGGCGCGGTCGCGGCCGCTGTCCTTGGCCGCGTACAGCGCCAGGTCGGCGCGGCTGATCAGACTGTCCAGGCTGTCGCCGGGCGCCAGGGTGGCGATTCCGGCGCTGACCGTGTGGGTGCGGCCGGTGGCGAAATCGTGGGTGCGCGTCGCCTGGCACAGCCGTTCCGCCAGAATCAGGGCCTGGGCGGTATCGGTTTCCGGGCAGATCACCAGGAATTCCTCGCCGCCCCAGCGCCCGGCCATGTCCTCGGCCCGCACGGTGGTCCGCGCCAGTCCGGCGAAACCGCACAGCACCCTGTCGCCGACCAGATGGCCCAATTCGTCGTTGACCGTCTTGAAATGATCCAGGTCCAGCAGGATCAGCGACAACGGCCGTCCGTGGCGCTGGAACCGGTTCCATTCGTCGGCCAGCCGTTCGTTCAGGCTGGCGCGGTTGGCCAGCCCGGTCAGGGTGTCGGTGCGCGCCAGGGCGAACAGCCGCTTGTTGACCGTGCGCAGTTTGGCCGACCACATCAGGCTGGTGATCAGCACCAGGGAAAAGGCGATGACGATGCGGATGATCAGGTCGTAATCCACGCCCGATTGCACGGTGATGGAAACGTGGCGGTTGGCGATTTCGTCCCGTTCGGCCTGGGTGATGGTGGCGACGCCGCGATTCAGGATGTCGCGCAGGATGGGCATGGTCTTGCGCACGCCGATGCGCAGGCGGTTTTCGTAGCCGGGCACCTGTCCGGCGATCTTCAGGTTGAACCAGCCGCCTTTCTTGATGGTGTGCACGGCGACGCTGAGGGACCGCATGGCCATGTCGGCGCGGCGTTCCGACACCATGGCGAAGACCTCGGCCTCGCTGTTGGCGGTGACGATCGTCAGCGCCGGGAAGTCGCGGCGCACCCGTTCCTCGATGGAGGTGCCGCTGGGCAGCGCCAGGGTTTCCCCCGTCACCGCCGACAGGTCGGGCACCTGGGGGTGGTCCTCGCGCGCGACGATGACGTTGCGGTCGATGAACAGCGGGTCGGTGAACAGCAGCCATTCGTCGCGGGCGGGCGACTGGTTCAGGAAGCTCAGGATGTCGCAGCGTCCGCCGCGCGCCGCCGCCAGCGTCTCGTCCCAGGTGGCGGTGCGCACCAGCCGCAACTGCACCCCGGCGCGTTCGGCGGCCAGCCGCAGCAAATCGGCGGCGATGCCCACGTGCTGGCCTTCGGCGTCGATCACCTCGTATGGCGCCCAATCGGGATCGACGCAGAAATCGAACGGGCCGTGCTCGGCCAGATAGCGCCGCTCGGACGGCGTCAGCTCGACCGCGCCCGCCGCCAGCGGCGGCAGGATCAGCAGCAGGACCAGCAGGGCGCGGATCAGAACCATAGACCCAGCCCGCTCATGACCGAGAACCCGGCGCGGCTGTCGGCGGTGGCCGCCGCCTCGTCGTCATAGGCGATGTGGGCCAGCGCGCCCATCAGCGCCACCCCCGGCCCCAGCATGCGCTTGGCCGATATCTGGGTGGCGGTGACGTGGTCGTCGCCGGGCAGGGCGGTGGCGCCGCGCACCGCCGACCGGTAATGGTTGGCGCTGACCGCCAGCGGTCCGTCGGTCAGCATGATGCCCAGATCGAAGGACTGGCCGCTGTGGTCGGTGGTGGGGCGGCCGGTGTAATCGTGATCCTCGGCGCCATAGGAACCGCCGAACGTCAGGGGTCCGACGGCCAGTTGCAGCCCCGCCGAAACCGCCCGCACCGTGTCGTGGACGGCGGCTCCGGCGGCGTCCAGGGTGCCCTGGGCATAGCCCAGCGACGCCGTCACGCCGATTGCGCCCAGCCGCTGTTCCACCATGGCGCCGACCGCCGCGAAGCGGGCGTCGTGCGGGGCGGCGCGCTCGTCCTCGGTCTGCGAACTGGGGGTATAGGACGCGCCCAGGGTGACGCCGCCCAGCGAGGGCGTGAAGTACATCACCTTTTCGGCGTTGTCGTCGTGGTCCAGTTCGGTCTGGTTGCCGCTGAACATGGTGGATACCGCCGCCGGGCGCGGCACCACGGTATCGGACAGCACGCCGTTGGACGGGCCGTTCCACAGCCCGGCCGCCTCGGGCGCCGCCACATGCAGCAGCGAGGCGGCGTTGTAGTCGCTGCCCAGTTGCAGCTTGCCCCAGCCGCCTTCGATCCAGACATACGCCTTGTCGATGGCGTCGCTGGTCTGGTCGGTGTGGCCGCCGCCTTCCAGTTCGGCGTGGATGCCGATTGCCAGGCCGTTGTCCAGCCGGGTCTGGCCGCGGAAATGGATTTCGTTGTCGCCCTTGACGTCCAGATTGCCGGTATCGACCTTGTTCGAGGTCTGCCAGGCGCCGACCAGCCACCATTTGCTGTAGCCGCCCAGGTGCAACGCCACCGGTTCCGCCGCCCGTCCGGGCGCGGAACAGACAAGCTGCGCCGCCAGCGCGATCGTGAACCACCCCAATCTGGTCATGCGAAAAGGCTTATCACGAAAGGTCAGGATGTGGTTAGGGCGTATTTCCTAATTTTGTCGTGCAGGGTGGTCTTGGCAACCTGAAGTTCTTCTGCGGCGCGGGCCAGCGACTGGCCGTTGCGGCGCAGGGCTTCGGCGATCAACGACCGCTCGAACGCCTCGACCGTCTGGGCCAGGGGATGGGCGCCCGGCGGCTCGGGGCTGCCGAAGGGGGGGAAGCCGCTTTCGATGCCCAGCACGCAACGATCGGCGACGTTGCGCAATTCGCGCACGTTGCCCGGCCAGTTATAGCCCATCAGGCGGTGCAGGCGCCGCGCGTCGGGCGGCGGCAGCGGGCGGCCGTGGCGGGCGGCGGCCAGGGATGCGAAGTGTTCGTACAACAGGCCCACGTCCTCGCGCCGTTCGCGCAGGGGCGGCAACAGGATGGTGGCGACGTTCAGGCGGTAATACAGATCGGCGCGAAAGGCGCCGCGATCGGCCATCTCGCGCAGGTCCACCTTGGTCGCCGCCACCACCCGCACGTCCACCGGCACCGGAGTGTTGGACCCCAGCCGTTCCAGGCTGCGTTCCTGCAACACCCGCAGGAATTTGATCTGCATGGCCATGGGCATGCTTTCGATCTCGTCCAGGAACAGGGTGCCGCCATTGGCGTGCTCGATCTTGCCGATGCGGCGCTTGGCGGCGCCGGTGAAGGCCCCGGCCTCGTGGCCGAAAATCTCGCTGTCGAACAGGCTTTCCGGCAGGCCGCCGCAATTGATGGCGACGAAATTGCCCTTGCGGCGCGGCCCGGCATCGTGCAGGCAGCGCGCCACCAATTCCTTGCCGGTGCCGGTTTCGCCGTGGATCAGCACGTCGGCGGCGGTGCCCGCCAGATCGGCGATCAGCGCCCGCACCCGCCCCATGGACGCCGAGGCGCCGATGATGCGGGCCTCGATATTGTCGCGGCCCTGCAAGCGGGCGCGCAGGTCGCGCACTTCCAGGATCAGCTTGCGCTTGTCCAGGGCGCGGCGCACCACCTCGACCAGATAATCGGGGGAAAACGGCTTCTCGATGAAATCGTGGGCGCCGGATTTCATGGCCTGCACCGCCAGCGACACGTCGCCATGGCCGGTCATCAGCACCACCGGCAGGTCGGCATCCAGTTCCTGGGCGTGGCGCAGCAAATCCATGCCGTCGGCGCCGGGCAGGCGGATGTCGGTGATCAGCACGCCGGGGCAGTCGGCGGCCAGCAGCCGCTTGGCCTTTTCCGCGCTGTCCACCGCCTCGGCGGCGATGCCTTCCAGTTGCAGTGCCTGCTGACAGCCCAGGCGGACGTTGGGATCGTCCTCGACGATCAGGGCCTTCAGGGGGGCGGTCATGGCGTGTCCTCGGGCGTGGCGGGAAGGTCGAAGGTGAATTGGGCGCCGCCCTGGGCGGCATTGCCGCCGGTCAGGCCGCCGCCGAAATCGTGCACGATCCCCGCCGAGATGGCGAGGCCCAGCCCCAGCCCGCCGCCGGAATCCTTGGTGGTGAAGAACGGCTCGAACAGGTGGGGCAGCACGTCGTCGGCCAGGCCGGGGCCGTTGTCGCGCACCGTCACCGTCACCCGCCCGGCCTCGCGCCGGGCGATGATGTCCAGCCGGGGCTCGGCGGTGCCGTCCAGGGCGTCCAGGGCGTTGCCGATCAGATTGACCAGCACCTGCTCCAGCCGGTTGGCGTCGCACAGCGCCACCGCGTCGTCGGCGACGTCGATGCACGATTTGGCGCCGCGCAGGCGCCGCTCCAGCAGGAACAGCGCGTTGTCCACCGCGCGCCGCACCTGGACCGGGCCGGGGGCGCCGCTGGATTTGCGGGCAAAGGATTTCAACTGGCTGGTCAATTGCCCCATGGCGTCCACCAGGGCGCCGATGCGGTCCAGATTGCCCTGGGCGGAATCCAGGTCGCCGCGCTGCATGAACTTGACCGCGTTGCCCGACAGGGTGCGCAGCGCCGCCAGCGGCTGGTTCAACTCGTGCGCCAGTCCGGCCGACAATTGACCGATCACCGCCAGCTTGGCGGCGTGCACCAGTTCGTCCTGGGCGGCGCGCAACGAGCGGGTGCGTTCCTCGACCTTGCGTTCCAATTCGTCATGGGCGCGCTGCAACGCCTCACGCGCGCGCAGACGGTCGCGCAGATGGCGGCGGCGCAGGTTCCACGTCACCAGCAGGATGCAGACGAAGGCGCTGGCGACGGTGGCCAGGGCGGCGCGGGTCCAGGCCATGCTGGTCACTTGCTTGACCGGCGACAGCACGGTCAGCCGCCATTGGGTGCCGCGCAACGGTTCCGATTGCGCCAGGAACCAGCCGCTGACCGGAAACACGCTGTCGCCGCCGGGCTGTTGCGGCACCAGCTTGACCATTTCGGCGTCGCGGTCCAGGCGGCGCATGGCCACCAGCCCCAGCGGCGGCAATTCGCGGCCGTTATATTGCAGGGTGCGGATGAAGTCGCGGCGCAGCCCGTCGTCCAGCGGCCTCAGCGCGGTGAACTTCCACGACGGCACCGAGGCCAGGATGACCACGCCGTTCTCGTCGGCCACCAGAACCGGCGCCTCGACCGTGGACCAGGATTGCTCCAGTTGCTCCAGGCTGACCTTGACCACCGCCACGCCCACCTGGTCGCCGCCCGCCATCAGCGGCGACGACAGGTAATAGCCCGGCTCGCCGCGCGTGGTGCCGATGCCGAAGAAGCGGCCCGCGCGTCCGGCCTGGGCCTCGGTGAAATAGGGGCGGTAGGACAGATCCTCGCCCACATAGGAATCGTGCCGCCGCCAATTGCTGGCCGCCACCACCCGCCCGGCCATGTCCATGACGTAGATGGCCAGGGTTCCGGCGCGGCCGTTCAACTGCTCCAGATACAGGTTCACCGCCTGCCGCGGCACGTCGCCGCCGGTCAGCAGCCGCACCACGTCGCGCTCCAACCCCACCGTCGCCGGGAAATAGGCGTATTTGTCCATTTCCCGTTCCAGGCTGGCGGCGTACAGCGCCAGACGGTGGTTGCCGGTGGCGCGCAATTCGTCCAGGCCCATGCCCTCGGTGGCGCGAAAGCCGACGATGCCCGCCAGCAGGGCCAGGGCGGCCACGCCGGGCAACAGCACGCCGAAACGGCGGATCAGACGAAGCAGCGGCATCCGGGGCATCCCTGGGGGGACGGGGATTTCATCATAGCAGACCGGGCAGCCAGGGCCGCGCCACATCCAGCGCCAGCTTGCCGATCAGCACCACCACCACCACCAGGAAGACCTTGCGGATGAAGCCGGAACCGTTGCGCAGCGCCATCCGCGTGCCCACCTGGGCGCCGGCCAGGTTGCACGCCGCCATGCCCAGCCCCACCGCCCACAGCACCGGCCCCGAGGTGGCGAAGAAACCGATGGCCGACAAATTGGTGGCGACGTTGACCACCTTGGCCCCGGCGGTGGCGCGCAGGAAATCCATGCCGAACAGTCGCACGAAGGCGAATAGCAGGAAACTGCCGGTGCCGGGACCGAAAAAGCCGTCGTAAAGCCCGATCACCAGCCCGACCAGCGCCCCCATCCACGGATCGGACGGGCGCGGCGCGTGGGTTTCCACGTGGCCGAAATCCTTGTTGTGAAAGGTGTACAGCGCGGCGGCGACCATCAGCACCAGCACCAGCGGCCGCATCCAGTCGCGCGGCAGCCACGCCACCAGCGCCGCCCCCATCCAGGCGCCGACCAGGGCGGCGGCGGTGGCCGGGGCGACGATGCGCCACGGAATGGTGACGGCGCGGCCGTAGCGCCACATGGCCGACGACGTGCCGACGATGCTGGCCACCTTGTTGGTGCCGAACAGGGTGGGGATGGCGGTCTGGGGGAATTGCGACAGCAGCACGGGAATCTGGATCAGCCCGCCGCCGCCGACCACCGCGTCCACCATGCCCGCGAAGAACGCGGCGGCGCCCAGGATCAGCCAGTCGGAACCGAAAGAAAGCCACTCGACGGTCATGGATCACCTGAAAGCAAATGCCCGCCCGTGCCCCCGTGGGCGCCCGGGCGGGCGGTATCATGCGGTTGTTACTCGGCGGCGGGAACCGCGGAAAGCTCGGCCCCGGCGTCGGTTTCGTCCTCGGCGTATTCGGCCACCGGCTCGCCGATGGCGTTTTCCCACTTGGCGACCACCGTGGTGGCGATGGCATTGCCCAGAACGTTGGTGGCGGTGCGGCCCATGTCAAGGAAGTGGTCGATCCCCATGATCAGCAGGATACCGGCTTCCGGCAGGTTGAACATGGGCAGCACGGCGGCCACCACCACCAGCGACGAACGCGGCACCCCGGCGATGCCCTTGGACGACACCATCAGCACCAGCAGCATGAGAATCTGCTGGTCCAGGGTCAGCGGGATGCCATAGGCCTGCGACACGAACAGCGCGGCGAAGGCGGTATAGATCATCGAGCCGTCGAGGTTGAAGGAATAGCCCAGCGGCAGCACGAAGCCGATGACCCGCTCCTTGACGCCGAAGCCTTCCAGCTTTTCCATGACGCGGGGATAGGCGGCCTCGGACGACGCGGTGGAAAAGCCCAGCAGCATGGGCTGGCGGACTTCCTTGACCAGCCGGAACACGTCCTTTTTCAGCACCACGAACCCGGCGCCGATCAGCACCGCCCACAGCACCGCCAGGGTGACGTAGAAGCTGCCGACGAACTTGCCATAGACCAGCAGGATACCCAGGCCCTGGGTGGTGATGACGTTGGCCACGGCGGCGAACACGCCGAAGGGGGCGAAACGCATCACGTAATCCGTGACCTTCAGCATCACCGGCACGGCGCCTTCGATGGCTTCGGTCAGGGCGCGGGCCTTGGTGTCGCGCAGGCTGCCCAGCGCCAGGCCGAAGAACACCGAGAACACCAGGATTTGCAGGATCTCGTTGTTGGCCATGGCTTCCACGATGTTGCGCGGGAAGACGTGGGTCAGGAAATCCTTGAGGTTCAGCGACGCGGTCTTCAGACCGGCGGCGGCGGTGACTTCCGGCAGCGGCACGCCCACATTGGCGCCGGGCTGGAACAGGTTGGCGAAGACCAGGCCCAGACCCAGCGACACCAGCGACGCCATCAGGAACCAGCCGATGGCCTTGCCGCCGATGCGGCCGACGGTCGAGGCGTCGCCCATGCCCGCCATGCCCGCCACCAGGGTCGAGAAGATCAAGGGCGCGATGATCATCTTGATCAGGCGCAGGAAGATGTCGGTGCCCATGGCGAAGTACGAGGCGATTTCCTTGGCCGCCCCGGCGCTGCCGGACATGACGTTGCAGGCGTAACCGACCACGATGCCCAGCACCATGGCGACCAGGATCCAGGTCGTCTGCTTGTTCATTTTCATGGCTTTACTCCTCCCCCCGAGACGGTGCTTGCCGCCGGGGCCACGATGATTTTCACTCGGCCGCCTTGAGGGTGTTGGGGCGGGTCAGGGTTTCGGGGCGCAGCACCTGCTCCAGCGCCTCGCGGGTCATCAGGCCATGGGCCTCGACCAGTTCGGCGACGCCCTTGCCGGTGCGGTGGGCCTCGGCGGCGACCTCGGTGGCATTGGCGTAGCCGATGATCGGGTTCAGGGCGGTGACGATGCCGATGGAGTTGCGCACGCTGGCTTCCAGGTGCTCGCGGTTGGCGGTGATGCCGTCGACGCAGCGTTCGGCCAGGATCAGGCAGCCGTTGCGCAGGTGGGTGACGCTTTTGAACAGCGAATGGGCGATGATCGGCTCGAAGGCGTTCAACTGAAGCTGACCGGCCTCGGCGGCGAAGGTGACGGTCATGTCGTTGCCGATGACCTCGAAGGCGATCTGGTTCATCACCTCGGGGATCACCGGGTTGACCTTGCCCGGCATGATGGAGGAACCGGCCTGACGCGGCGGCAGGTTGATCTCGCCCAGACCGGCGCGCGGGCCGCTGGACAGCAGGCGCAAATCGTTGCAGGTCTTGGACAGCTTGACCGCCACCCGCTTCAGCACGCCCGACAATTGGACGAAGCTGCCGCAATCCTGGGTCGCCTCGATCAGATTGGGGGCGGTGACGACCGGCACGCCGCTGATCTCGGCCAGCAGGCGGCACACCAGCGGGGCATAGAAGGGATGGGCGGTGATGCCGGTGCCGATGGCGGTGGCGCCCAGGTTGATCTCGCGGATCAGCAGGGCGGCCTCCTTCAGCCGCTCCTCGTCCTCGGCCAGCATGACGGCGTAGGTGGAAAATTCCTGGCCCAGCGTCATGGGCACCGCGTCCTGCAATTGGGTGCGGCCCATCTTGATCACGTCGGCGAATTCATCGGCCTTGCGCTGGAAGGCGGCGCGCAGAATGGCCATGGCATCCACCAGAGCATAGATGCCCGCATAGGTCGCCAGCTTCAGCGCCGTCGGATAGACGTCGTTGGTGGACTGGCTCATGTTGACGTGTTCGTTGGGATGCAGATGGGCGTATTCGCCGCGCTGATGGCCCAGGATTTCCAGGGCGCGGTTGGCGATGACCTCGTTGGCGTTCATGTTGGTCGAGGTTCCGGCGCCGCCCTGGATCACATCCACCACGAACTGGTCGTGCAGCTTGCCCGCCTCGATCTCGCGGCAGGCGGCGACGATGGCGTCGGCGCGGCGGCTGTCCAGCAGGCCAAGCTGCTGGTTGGCGCGGGTGGCGGCCATCTTGATCCGGGCCAGGGCGCGGATCAGGTCGGGGTAATGGGCGATGGGGGTGCCGGTGACGGGAAAGTTCTCGACGGCACGCAGGGTGTGGATTCCGTAATAGACCTCGACGGGGACCTGGCGGTCGCCCAGCAGGTCGTGTTCGACGCGGGTTGAGGCGTGTTCGACGCGGGTGGAGGTGGGCTTCATGGATCGTTGCTCCGGTTTCCTCGCCCGGTCGCCGCCGGGCCAGTCCGATAAACGCAAGCGCCATGCCACGTTCTGTCCCGGGAGGGACGGTGTAATGCGTTGAAAATATTGTTGTTTCTGGTGCCTGTTGCCGCCGCCATCCGAAAGTCCGGACCGGCGGCGGCAAAGCCGTTCGGAAATCCGGACGACCTACCCGCCATCAACGGCGGTTGAAGACGGCGGCGGGGCGCTTGCACGGCACCCGTCGCGCCGGGATGGTAGGGACCACGAGGTCGCCGCCATGCCATCCATCCACCTGATCAGTCCCCGTTCCGCCCCCTTGCCGTATTT
Source organism: Pseudomonadota bacterium (assembly GCA_023458315.1). Lineage (GTDB taxonomy): Bacteria > Pseudomonadota > Alphaproteobacteria > Rhodospirillales > Magnetospirillaceae > Magnetospirillum. The sequence continues at coordinate 5,343 of JAEXAH010000011.1, read as the reverse complement.
CGGCGCCGATCTGTACGCCGCCAGCGGTTTCGCCGGGGTGCAATTGGTGGCCGACCTGACCCTGCCCACGGTGGCGGCGCTGGTGCCGGACGATTTCACCGTCACGCTGTGCGACGAACATCTGACGGCGGTGGATATGGCGGTGACGGCGGATTTCATCGCCTTGACCGGCAAAAGCCAACAGGCGGCGCGGCTGCTGGAACTGGCCGACGCCTTCCGGCGGCGCGGCCGGGTGGTGATGATCGGCGGTCCCCACGCCACGCTGTCGCCCGAATTGGTGCGCGACCATTGCGACATCCTGGTGCGCGGCGAGATCGAGGACATCGCCCCCGCCCTGTTCGCCGATTTGCGCGCCGGAACGTGGCAGGCGGAATATGTGGGCGGCCAGGCCGATCTGGCGCGGGCGCCGGTACCGCGCTGGGATTTGTATCCCAACCACCGCGCCGTGCTGGGCTCGGTCCAGACCTCGCGCGGGTGCCCGTTCACCTGTGAATTCTGCGAGGTGCCGACCTATGTCGGCCGGGTGCAGCGGCGCAAGGCCCCGGCCCAGGTGCTGGCCGAGCTTGAGGTGCTGTACGATCTGGGCTATCGCGGCGTCTTTCTGGCCGACGACAATTTCACCGCCGCGCGCCGGGCCGCCCGCGAGCTGCTGGAAGCCATGGCCCAGTGGAACGCCCGCCGCCCGGACGGCGCCATGACCTTCTGCACCCAATTGTCGGTGGACGCCGCCCGCGACGACGAATTGCTGGCGCTGTGCGCGCGGGCCGGGCTGATTGTGGCCTTCGTCGGGCTGGAAACCCCCAGCGCCGACAGTCTGCGCGAAACCGGCAAGCGGCAGAACCTGGGCGGCGATCCGCTGGCGGCGGTGGATCGCTTCCTGGCGCACGGCATCATGGTGATCAGCGGCCTGATCGTCGGCTTCGATGCCGACGGTCCCGACATCTTCGAACGGCAACGCCGTTTCGTCGCCGACCTGCCGGTGCCCATCTTCAGCCTGGGGGCGCTGACGGCGCCGCCGGGCAGCCCGCTGCACGCGCGGTTGCAGCGCCAGGGCCGTCTGGTGGCGGGCCAGGATGCCAACGCCGCCCAACCCTGGGCCTCGAACATCGTTCCCGCGGGCATGAGCGAGGCGTGCCTGCTGGACGGGCTGCGCGAACTGGGCAACGCCATCTACGCGCCCGCCGCCTTTGGCGACCGGATGATCGCCATGTTGCAGCGGCTGGGGCCGCTGGCGGTGCGGCCGGGTGGCGAACCGCCGCATCGGGCGGCGCTGGCTGCCGACACCGCCGCCATCGTTCGCGCCCTGGCCCGGTCGGGACCGCAGGAGAGGGCCATGGTGTCGCGGGTCGGCGGCCATGCCCTGCGCCAGTGTCCCCAGCTCTTGCCATTGGTCCAGGCGTGTCTGCGCTATTACGCCCAGATCCGCCACGTTTACGCCCTGACCGGATTTTCCCGGCCATGATCACCGTTGTTCCGCTGTCGCCCGACCGGGTCGATTCCCGGCTGGCCGCCCTGACCTTCCCCCGCTATGCGCCGCTGCTGTCGGACCAAAGGCTGGCCGCGCCGTGGTGTCGGGCGTTCGCCGCCTGGGCCGAGGGGGCGCCGATCGGTCTGGCGGTGCTCAGCCGGGACGAAGAGGATTCGTGGCGGCTGCTGTCGCTGGTGGTGGCGTCGGCGTGGCGGCGTCGCGGCGTCGGTCGGGCGCTGCTGGCCGCCGTGACCGCCTGGGCGCGCGACCAGGGCATCGCGGAAATGACCGCCGTGCACGGCGACACCATGCGTGGCGCGGCGGCGTGGCGGGCCTTGCTGGCGGCTGGCGGCTGGGCGCCGCCGGAACCCTATCTGCTGTCGCTGATCGGCCGGGTGCCGTGGGCGGCCGAGGCGCGGGCGGAATGGGCGCCGCTGTTCACGCGGCTGGCGGCCCAAGGATACGGGGTGACGCCCTGGCATGACCGGAACGCGGCGGATGACGCCGAGATCGAACATCTGTCGCGGGGAATCGGTCGACTGGCGCCGTCCCATGCCGGAGAGGTGTTGCCCGAGGTCAGCGTGGTGGTGCGCCGCCATGGCCGCCCGGTGGGCTGGGTGCTGGGTGGCCGGGGGGCGCGGCCCGGCGAGATCTATTATCCCTCGGGCTGGGTGACGGCGCCGTTGCAGCGTTCGGGGTGGCTGGTGGCGGCGCTGGTCGATGCCTGTCTGGCGCAGCAGCGGGCTTTTGGCGATGACGGCCTGTGCAGCTTCCAGACGGCGGGCGACAATCGCGCCATGCGGGATTTCATGCTGCGGCGCCTGGACAAATGGACCGTCGCCCGCACCGGGCATTTCCTCAGCCGGTGGCGGGCGACGGATTGAGAGATATCAGTTGAAGCGAGGCTTGCCCGAACCCTTGGGGAAAGACGGCCTGGCCGGATAGCCCGCCGCCACCAGTTCCAGGTCGTCGTCGGACAATTCGTCGTCGTTGGCGGCGCCGAAAATGGCGGGCAGCACCAGGACGCAGCGGTCGGGGGTTTCCTCGATCACTTCCAGCGTGATGTCGGCGGGCCAGTCGTTGCCCAGGACTTCCTTGAAGGCGGCGGCGGGGTCGGCCTTCAGCCGGGCGCGGAAGGCCGGGTCCTGGTGCGCCTTCAGCACGACGCTGCGATAGGCGGCTTCGCGTTCGGCCAGACGTTCCTCGAATGTGGACATGGGGTTCCCCCTGGGGTGAATGGTCACTGTGCACAGGTGTAGTCCCGGCACCGGGCCGACGCCATCAACCGCCGTTGAGCATCGCCTCCGTATCATTGCGGAGAGCCGGGGGCGGGGCTTTATGGTCTTATGCCGGGCATGACCACCGATCTTCTTCTCGTCCTGGCCTTTTTGGCCGCCGCCATCGTCATGTTCGCCGCCAACCGTCCGCGCATGGACGCGGTGGCGCTGATCATGATCGTCGTCATGCCGTTGTCCGGCATCATCACCATGAACGAGGCGCTGGCCGGGTTCAGCGACCCGGCGGTGGTGCTGATCGCCGCCCTGTTCGTGATCGGCGAGGGGTTGGTGCGCACCGGCATCGCCCAGCGCCTGGGCGATTGGCTGATCGCGCGGGCCGGGGCCAGCGAGGCGCGGCTGCTGATGCTGCTGATGGTCAGCGTCGCGGGCATCGGCTCGGTGATGTCCTCGACCGGCGTGGTCGCCATCTTCATTCCGGTGGCGCTGCGGGTGGCGCAGAACGCCGGGCTGGCGCCGGGGCGGCTGATGATGCCGCTCAGCGTCGCGGCGCTGATCAGCGGCATGATGACCCTGGTGGCGACGCCGCCCAATCTGGTGGTGCATGCCGAACTGGCGCGGCATGGCCTGGACGGGTTCGGCTTCTTCTCCTTCACCCCGTTCGGCGTGCCGATCCTGGTGCTGGGGGTGGTCTACATGCTGTTCGCCCGGCGCTGGCTGTCGTCGCGCGGCGACAAGGGGCGCCACCATACCAGGCCGCGTCTGGCCGATTGGGTGCGGCTGTACGGGCTGGCCGAGCGGGAATACCGGCTGTGCGTCACCGCCCGCTCGCCGCTGGTGGGCAAGACCCTGGCCGAGTTGGACCTGCGCGCCACCTCGGGCGTCAACATCGTCGCCATCGAACACGAGACGCTGATGGGGGAACGGTTCGTCAGCCCGACCGCCCACACGGTCTTGCAGGCGGGCGACGTGCTGTACCTGGACCTGTTCGCGCCCACGGTGGACATCAAGGACGTGGCCGAACGCTTCCACCTGCAACGGCTGCCGCTGACCGGCACCTATTTCTCGGATCGCAGCCAGGAAATCGGCATGGCCGAGGTCATGGTGCCGCAAACCTCGACCCTGATCGGCAAGACGGTGGCTGGGGCGGGGTTCCGCTCGCAATACGGCCTGCACGTCATCGGCCTGCAACGGGGCGGCGCCCCCCATCCCGGCAGCGTGCTGGAACGCAAGCTGCGGCTGGGCGACACCTTGTTGCTGGTCGGCCCGTGGAAGGCCATTCGCCGCCTCAAGACCGAAAAGCGCGAACTGATCGGCCTCAGCCTGCCCGCCGAGATCGATCAGGTGGTGCCCGCCGCGCCGCGCGCCCCCCATGCCCTGCTGGCCCTGGCGGTGATGGTCGGGCTGATGGTGTCGGGATTGGTGCCCAACGTTCAGGCGGCGCTGATCGGCTGTCTGCTGCTGGGGCTGTTCCGCTGCGTCGATTTCAATGCCGCCTATCATTCCATCCATTGGCAAAGCCTGGTGCTGATCGTCGGCATGTTGCCGTTCTCGTTGGCGCTGCAACGCACCGGCGGTGTCGATCTGGCGGCCGGGCTGCTGTTGGACGCGGTGGGGCAGGCCAATCCCCATGTGGTGCTGGCGGCGCTGTTCGCGGTGACGGCTTTGTTCGGGCTGTTCATCTCCAACACCGCCACGGCGGTGCTGATGGCGCCGGTCGCCCTGGCGGTGGCGCAGGCGCTGGGGGCGTCGCCCTATCCCTTCGCCATGGTCGTCGCCCTGGCTGCCTCGGCTGCCTTCATGACGCCGGTGTCGTCGCCGGTGAACACCCTGGTCATCGGCCCCGGCAATTACCGCTTCGGCGATTTCGTCCGCATCGGCGTTCCCTTCACCCTGGTGGTGATGGTCTTCAGCGTGCTGGCCGTGCCCGTGTTCTTTCCTTTCTGACGAATCTTTGCGGATTCATGAAAAAGGCGGTTGACGGGGTCGGGTGGGGCGCCTATAACCCGCGCCTCGCCGCTGCGGTGGCGGGCCGGAAAGTCAGACAGCCGGTGGGTTTGAGCGAAAGTTCAGCGGCCTGAAAAAAGAGTTTGACGCGGTTGGGGCTCTCCTGTAGAACCCCGGCCTCCCAGAGAAGCAACGGCGACGTTGTTTTGAAGGAAAAGCGGAGGTTCAACTTTCTCCGCTGTTTGCTTCGGAAAGAAAACGAAGCGGACTGAAAAAAGAAGTTGACGCCGGGCCGGCGGTTGAATATAAACCGGCCTCCCCGCTGACGGGGCTGGCGACGAAGCGGAGACGCTGAGGCGCTGGAGGGAACCGAGAGGTTCTCTGCTCTTTGACAAAGTGAAGACGCAAGGAAGGGATGCGCAGGCGGCGCCGGTCACATCAGACTGGTTCGAAGCCAAGAAGCGCATCTTGCAAGCAAGCGTGTAATTTTTGCTTTGGACGAGCTCTGTTCTGGATGTCTTCGGACAGTCCAGAAGTCAACTTGAGAGTTTGATCCTGGCTCAGAACGAACGCTGGCGGCAGGCCTAACACATGCAAGTCGAACGAAGTCTTCGGACTTAGTGGCGCACGGGTGAGTAACACGTGGGAATATACCTTACGCTGGGGGATAACATCGGGAAACTGATGCTAATA
>JAEXAH010000010.1 GCA_023458315.1 Pseudomonadota bacterium | reverse complement strand
CAAGCTCCTTTTTGGACGAGGTGGAGTTGGAGGACGCACCCGACGCCACGGAGCTTACCACGCTCGAGGCGCTTTTCGAAACGCTTGTCAACGGGCGGCGTCCGCTCAAAGTGGAAACGGTGTTGCTCATCCAAAGCACAGCGAGCATATCCTATGAAGAGGAAACAAAAAAGGATGAAACGCTTTTTGCAGGGCTTCGCGTTGTGGAAAGCATGGGGCGCGCGGGTGAAAGCGTCGTAGTTACGCGCATCGTATACCGAAACGGCGAACAGAAAAAGAAGGAAACCGGCGAGCAGACCGTGGCGCGCGAAAGCGAGAACCGCGTGATACGCGTTGGAACGCTCGCACAAAAAAGCGGTGAGCCGGGCAGGGGCGAGGGCAAAAAGGGAAAGGACGCAGAAGGGCTTTCGTTTGCAGCACCCGTTGAAGGCGAGATTGTTTCCAACTTCGGGCGGAGAAACGGCTCCATGCATTTTGGGCTTGACTACGAGCTTGACGAAGCTGCTTATGTATATGCCGCAGAGGCAGGCGTTGTGGTGAGCGTGCTTGTGCGCGGCAACTACGGGCTTACGGTGGAGATCGACCACGGAAACGGGTTTTTAACGCGGTACGCTCATCTTCAAAGCGCGCTTGTAGCGCTTCATGACAAGGTGGAAAAAGGGCAGCAGATCGCCGCCGCGGGAGCGCCGCAATATGGAGAAAAGGGCGGGCTTCACTTTGAGCTTCGCATCGACGGCTTTGCGTATAACCCGCGTTACTATTTGCCGTAAGGCGCGAGAACTGTACAAATGCGCCGCGGGATGATACAATACAAAAAATCAACGGATACGGGAAGACAGCAATGGCATTGTTGAAATTCAAATGCAAGGTTTGCGCCAAGGTGTTCGACGAACTGACCCCCCTGGCGAAGATAAACGAGGTTCGCTGCCCTGATTGCGGCGGTGAAACGGAGCGTGCGTACGAGGGAAAGTGCGCCGGCTCGCCCAAGGAGGGCTGCTCGGGTTCCTGCTCGTGCTGTTCGGGTTGCCATTAAAGGTACCGAACACGCTATAAACTTCCGTTCCAAACTTCATCGTTAGGAGAGCGCTGATGTCGCACTTTATCATCAACGGCGGCAACCGTCTGGAAGGCGTCGTTACCATCAGCGGCGCGAAAAACGCCGCACTGGCCATCATCCCCGCAGCCATACTGGCAGGGGAAAGCTGCCGGATCGAAAACCTTCCCGCAATTGAGGACGTTCGCATTCTCGAACAGATCCTCATCCGTATGGGAGCCACCGTGGAGTTTACGCCCGACCAAGGGATGCGCGTTGACCCGCGGGGCATCAGCACCCACAGCGTTACCTTTGAAATGGTTAGCCTTCTTCGCGCGTCGTACTATTTGCTCGGCGCGCTTTTGGGGCGCTACGGCTACGCGGAGATCGCGCTGCCGGGCGGCTGCTCCATCGGCCAGCGGCCCATTGACCAGCACATCAAGGGCATGCGCGCGCTCGGCGCGGAGGTCGTTATCAAGGGCGGTGTCGTACGTGCGCAGGCGAGTAAGCTCAAGGGTGCAGAAATTTATCTCGACGTGGTGAGCGTTGGTGCCACGATCAACATCATGCTTGCCGCGGTTGGCGCTGAAGGCGTTACCATCATCAACAATGCGGCCAAGGAGCCGCATGTTGTGGATGTTGCGAATTTTTTGAACATGATGGGCGCTTCGGTAAGGGGTGCCGGCACGGACGTGATTCGTATCGCGGGCGGCCGGAAGCTTCACGGGTGCACCTACGCCATCATTCCCGACCAAATCGAGGCAGGTACCTTTATGATCGCAGCAGCCGCTACGCGCGGCGACGTTGTGATCAACAACGTCATTCCTACGCACCTTGAGGCCATTTCCGCCAAGCTTATGGAAAGCGGCGTGCGCGTAATTGAGGGGGACGACGGGCGCGAGTTTTTCATCCGCGTCACCTCGCAGAGCCGCCCCCGCGCGGTGAATTTGAAAACATTGCCTTATCCGGGCTTCCCCACCGATCTTCAGCAGCCCATGATGGCGTTTCTTTCGACCGCCGCGGGCAACAGCTTTATTGTGGAAAACATTTTTGAGGAACGCTTCAACCATGTAAGCGAGCTAAGGCGTATGGGCGCAAACATCACCATCAACCAGCGCACCGCGCTTGTGGAGGGTGTGGAGGCATTGAGCGGCGCGCCGCTCTACGCAAGCGATCTTCGCGCGGGTGCATCCCTCATGGTGGCAGCGCTCATGGGCGAGGGGAAGAGCGAGCTTCACAACATTCACTACATCGACCGCGGGTACGAGTTTTTTGAACATAAGCTTCGCGCGCTCGGCGCGGATATTCTCCGCGTGGAGTAAGCGCCGAGAATTTAAGTGTGAAAACAAAAGGGCTGTTTCGACAAGGAAACGGCCCTTTTTTATTTGGCTTTTTGCTTAAAGTACAGTTATCTGTTATTTATAATAGAGACCCGCAAGCTTCATCTCGGTATCGAACGAAAGCGTGTAGGTCAATGTTTTGCTTTCGTACTTTGCCTGCAAAACAACCACGCCGTATTCCGCGCCCGTTGTTTTGTCGGTTGCGCCGAAGGCAATGGCATCGCCGAATTCCGAAAACGTGCCGCCCGCCGAAATGGCCGTGTAGATTTCCGTAAGTTTGTCGTCGGTGAGCGCAATGGCCAGCGTTTGATCGCA
>JAEXAH010000009.1 GCA_023458315.1 Pseudomonadota bacterium | reverse complement strand
GGGATGCTGACGGCGCGGGCGTAGCGCCACAGCGCCGAGGCGGTGCCGGCGATGCTGGCGATCTTGTTGGTCCCGAACAGCGTCGGGATCGCCGTCTGCGGGAAGGCCGAGAGCAGCGTCGGGATCTGGATCAGGCCGCCGCCGCCGACCACGGCATCGACCATGCCGGCGAAGAAGGCGGCGGGCGCGAGGATGTACCAGTCGATCATGGAATCTCCGGAAAAAAAGGCCCGGTGGGTTGCACCGGGCCGGCAAGGTGGTTCGGACGCATGTCATGCCGAACCAGAGGAGAAGAAAGGGCTCAGGCGGGCTGCACGGCCGGCTCGTCCTCGGCGACCGGCAGCGCCTCGTCGCGCTCGGCAAGGGCCGGATCGACCGGTTCGATGGCGTTTTCCCACTTGGCGACGACGGCAGTGGCGATGGCGTTGCCGAGCACGTTGGTGACGGTGCGGCCCATGTCGAGGAAGTGGTCGATGCCGAGCACCAGCAGCAGGCCGGCTTCGGGCAGGCCGAACATCGGCAGCACGGCGGCGACGACGACCAGCGAGGCGCGCGGCACACCGGCGATGCCCTTGCTCGAGACCATCAGCACCAGCAGCATGGTCAGCTGGGTGCCGATGCTCAGTTCGATGCCGTAGGCCTGGGCGACGAAGAGTGCGGCGAAGGTGGTGTAGATCATCGAGCCGTCGAGGTTGAACGAATAGCCGAGCGGCAGCACGAAGCTGGTGACGCGGCTCTTGATGCCGAACTTTTCCAGTTGCTCCATCAGCTTCGGATAGACCGACTCGCTGCTGGCGGTCGAGAAACCGACCAGCATCGGGCTGCGCACCAGCTTGAGCAGGCGGAAGACGTCCTTGCCGAGCACCGCGTAGCCGGCGCCGATGAGCACCAGCCAGAGTGCGGCGAGGGCGATGTAGAAGCTGACCAGCAGCTTGCCGAAGACGAGCAGCATGCCCAGGCCCTGGGTGGTGATGATGCCGGCGACGGCGCCGAAGACGCCGATCGGGGCGACGCGCATGACGTAGTCGGTGACCTTGAGCATGACGTGGACGATCTCGTCCATCGTGCACACCAGGCTGCGCGCCGTCTGGTTGTGCAGGTGGCCGAGGGCGACGCCGAAGAAGACGGCGAAGACGAGGATCTGCAGGATTTCATTGGCCGCCATCGCCTCGAAGATGTTCTTCGGGAAGACGTGGGTGATGAAATCCTTGAGATTCAGCGCGCTGGTCTTCAGGTTGAGCGCGCTGCCGGTGTCCGGCAGCGGCACCGAGAGGCCGGCGCCCGGATGCAGCAGGTTGGCGAAAACCAGGCCGAGCAGCAGCGAGCAGAACGAGGCGGCGACGAACCAGCCGAGCGCCTTGCCGCCGATGCGGCCGATCGTCCTGGTGTCGCCCATGCCGGCGAGGCCGGCGACCAGCGTGGCGAAGACGAGCGGGGCGATGATCATCTTGATCAGGCGCAGGAAGATGTCGGTGAGGATGCCGAAGTAGGCGGCGATTTCCTTGGCTTCGGCGGCGCCGCCGGCAAGCGTGTTGCAGGCGTAGCCAACGGCGACGCCGAGGACCATGGCGATGCCGATCTGGGTGGTCAGCTGGTTGAGTTTCATCGGGTTTTCCTTGTTTTCTGCATTGAATCCGGGTTGACCGTGATCAGGCGACGCTGCTCGGGATGATGACCTGCGGCTTGGTCAGCACTTCCGGGCGGAGCACTTCGGCCAGCTGGGCGGCGCTCATCAGCTGGCGTTCGAGCACGATCTCGGCGACACCGCGACCGGACAGGTGCGCCTCGGCGGCGACTTCGGTGGCGTTGGCGTAGCCGATGTAGGGGTTGAGCGCGGTGACGATGCCGATCGAGCGTTCGACGCTGGCGCGCAGGGCTTCGCGGTTGGCGGTGATGCCGTCGACGCAGCGGTCGGCCAGCGTGCGGCAGCCCTTGCCCAGGTGCAGCACGCTCTTGAACAGGCTGTGCGCGATGATCGGCTCGAAGGCGTTGAGCTGCAGCTGGCCGGCTTCGGCGGCGAAGCTGACGGTCATGTCGTTGCCGATGACCTCGAAGGCGATCTGGTTGACCACTTCCGGGATCACCGGATTGACCTTGCCCGGCATGATCGACGAGCCGGCCTGGCGCGGCGGCAGGTTGATCTCGCCGAAGCCGGCGCGCGGGCCGGAGGAGAGCAGGCGCAGGTCGTTGCAGGTCTTCGACAGCTTGACCGCGACGCGCTTGAGCACGCCGGAGAGCTGGACGAAGCTGCCGCAGTCCTGGGTCGCCTCGATCAGGTTGGGCGCGGTGATCACCGGGATGCCGCTGATTTCGGCGAGCTTGCGGCAGACCAGCGGCGCGTAGTCGGGATGGGCGTTGATGCCGGTGCCGATGGCGGTGGCGCCGAGGTTGATCTCGCGGATCAGCAGCGCCGCTTCCTTGAGCCGCTCCTCGTCTTCGCCGAGCATCACGGCGTAGGTCGAGAACTCCTGGCCGAGGGTCATCGGCACCGCGTCCTGGAGCTGGGTGCGGCCCATCTTGAGCACGTCGGCAAACTCGTCGGCCTTGCGCTCGAAGGCGCGGCGCAGGTAGGCCATGGCGTCGACCAGGCGGAAGATGCCGACGTAGGTGGCCAGCTTCAGCGCCGTCGGATAGACGTCGTTGGTCGACTGGCTCATGTTCACGTGCTCGTTCGGGTGCAGGTGCTTGTATTCGCCGCGGGCGTGGCCGAGCAGCTCGAGGGCGCGGTTGGCGATCACCTCGTTGGCGTTCATGTTGGTCGAGGTGCCGGCGCCGCCCTGGATGACGTCGACGACGAACTGGTCGTGCCACTGGCCGTCGATGACTTCGCGGCAGGCGGCGACGATGGCGTCGGCGCGCCGGGCGTCGAGCAGGCCGAGTTCCTGGTTGGCCTGGGCGGCGGCCTTCTTGATCTGGGCCAGGGCGCGGATCAGGTCGGGATAGACGGCAATCGTGATGCCGGTGATCGGGAAGTTTTCCTGGGCACGCAGCGTGTGCACGCCGTAGTAGGCCTCGGCCGGGACCTCGCGGTCGCCGAGCAGGTCGTGTTCGAGTCGGGTCTTGGCAGCAGTCATCAAATGTCTCCAGTGGCTTTTTTCGGTGACCACGTCGGTGCGTGGATACGCTTTCTTATTGCATGCGGCGTGCCAGCCGGCGGCAAAAGCCAGGAG
>JAEXAH010000008.1 GCA_023458315.1 Pseudomonadota bacterium | reverse complement strand
GACCGTGACGGTGTAGGTGTAGGTCGAGGTGGTGGTCGTGGTGGTCCCGGCGGTGATGGAATCGTCGCCGATCACCGTGCCGTCGCCCAGCACGATCTTTTCAAAGCCGCTGATCCGGCCCGCCACGTTCTCGCTGGCATAGGTGGCGGCGGTGTAATCGGCCAGCACCAGCACGTCCTGGCCCGAGCCGCCCTCGAGCTTGCCCTGCACATGGCCCTTGAACACCAGGCTGTCATTGCCCGAGCCCATGTCGATGGTGCCGTTGTTCCAATAGTCCTTGGTGCCGAACTCGACACGGTCGTTGCCCGAACCGGCATCGATGGTGCCGTTCAGATAGCCGGTGGCCTTCAGGTAATCGTTGCCCTCGCCCAGATCGACGTTGCCGTTGATGTTGGCGCCGATCAGCACCTGATCGTCCCCCGACCCGGCGTTGAGGCTGGCGTTCAGTTCACGGTCGAGGTCGAGGTAATCCCGGCCTTCGCCCAGGTCGATGGCGTGGTTGGCGTTGCCGCCGATATGGATCTTGTCGTCGCCGCTGCCGGCGCTCAGCACGCCCTGGACCTCGCCGCCCACATCCAGTTGATCGTCGCCTTCGCCCAGGTCCACGCCCTTGACGTTGCTGCCGACCTTCAGTTTGTCGTCGCCCGAGCCCATGCTGACGTCGCCGTTGCTGCCCTCGGTCAGATACAGGCTGTCATTGCCGTTCTTCAGGTCGGCGCCGGTGCCCCAACCATGGGCGATATAGGCGTTGTCCTGGCTGTCGCCGACCACGGCGCCATCCACATATCCCAGATCGGTGCCGGTCAGGGTCAGGCCGCCCCATTCGCCGACCGGGGCCGAGCCCAGGTCGACGGTGGTGGTGGTCGTCGTCGTCACCACCGCGTCGCTGATATCGACGCCCAGCGACGGCGCCTGCGCCTCGGCGTCGATACCGCCGCTGGCGGCGACGGTCAGGGTGTCGGCGACGGCGTCGGGGCCGTCATTGGTGGGGGTGACGGTGATGTTGACCGTCTGGTCCACGGTGCCGCCGTGGCCATCCGACACCCGCACGGTAAAGCTGTCGCTGCCGTTCCAATTGGCATCGGCGGCGGTGAACACGTAATTGCCGTTGGCGTCCACGCTCAGCGTGCCGTGATGGCTGGTGCCGTCGTTGACCACGCTGTAGCTCAGCGTGTCGCCGTCCACGTCGGATGCGGTGATCTTGCCGCTGACCTGGGTGGGGGTGGTGGTGGCGCTTTCGGCGGCGGTGCCGCCGCTGACCAGGGAAATCACCGGCGCGTCGTTGGTCGGGGTGACGTTGACGGTGACGGTCTGGGTGGTGACGCCGCCCTTGCCATCGGACACCTGCACCGAGAACGTGTCGGTGCCGTTCCAGTTGGCATCCTTGGCGGTGAAGGTGAAGTTGCCGTTGGAATCCACCGACAGGGTGCCGTTGTGGCTGTTGCCGTCGTTGACCACGCTGTAGGTCAGCGCGTCGCCGTCCACGTCCGAGGCGCCGATGGTGCCCGAGACGGTGGTGGCGGTGCCGGTGGTGCTTTCCGCCACGGTGGCGGTGACGGCCTCGACGCTGGGCGGGCTGTTCAGCGAAATCTCGGTGCCGCCCACCGTGACCTTGATGGCCTCGAACCCGTCGGCGGTGGCGCCGCCCAGGGTGGTGAAGGTGAAGGTCTGGCCGGGGTGTTCGGTCAGGAATTGCTTGAACGCCACCAGTTCGGCGCGGACCGCGCTGGTGTATTCCGCCGCGCTCAACTGAATGGTCAGGGTGTCGGTCCCGGCGCCGCCGTGCATGACGTCGCCCGCCATTTCCGACGCCTTGGCGACCACCAGATCGTTGCCGTCGCCCGCGTCCAGAACATCGGCGCCGACGCCGCCGTTCAGGGTGTCGTTGCCGGTGCCGCCCAGCAGGGTGTCGGCACCGCCCGAGCCATACAGATTGTCGTCGCCGCTGCCGCCGATCAGCAGATCGTCGCCGGCATTGCCCCAGGCCACGTCGTTGCCCGCGCCGCCGTCGATGGTGACGTCGCCATAGGTGTAGCGATCGCTGGTCAGGTCGACCACGTCGTTGCCGTCACCGGCATTGATCACTTCGACACTGTCCAGACGCGCGCCGCCGGTGGCGGCGGGCGAGAAGCCGTCATCCAGGAAGATGGCGTCGTTGCCACCCGAGCCCAACAGGGTGTCGGTGCCCTCGCCGCCGCGGATGACGTCGGCATTGACCTTGGCGCCGGTGATGGAAACCTGTTCGTTGGTGCCGTCGGTGGCGACGTCGCCCACGTTCTTCGCGGCGTAGCCCGCGTTCCAGGCGCCGTCCTCGGCGGTCAGGACGAAGGTGTCGTCGCCCGCGCCGCCGTCCAGCAGATCGGCCCCGGCGCCGCCGGTCAGGGTGTCGTTGCCCGCGCCGCCATACAGGGTGTCGTTGCCCGCGCCGCCCGAAAGCACGTCGTCGCCCGCCGCCGCGCCGGTATAGCCGACATGCAGCGTATCGGTGGACAGCAGGGTGCTGGCGCCGTCGGTGGTGGTCACGGACAGACCGATGTCGAAGCCGCTGCCGGTGGGGTTGTCCACGGTCAGGGTCAGGCCGCCCAACTGATCGACCGGCACGGTCCAGGTGCCGTCGGGATTGTGCACGCCCGCCGACAGGGTGGCGTCGGCGGGCAGGCCGCTGAGCGTCACCGAGGACAGGGATTCCGAGGCATCGTGCTTGGTCACGTCGATGGACAGGGCCACGGTGTAGCTGCCGGTGTCGGTGGCCGAGGAATCGCCGTACAGAACGTCGTCGCCGCCGCCGCCCGCCAGCGTGTCGTTGCCGCCGCCACCCACCAGGGTATCGGCGTTGGCGGTGCCGGTCAGCACGTCGTCGGCGCCCAGCGCGCGGTCGATGACCACGTCGGCGGCGGTGATGGCGGCGCCGTCGGCCACGCCCTCGACCGCCAGGGTGGCGCTGTCGCGGGTGACGACGCCGTCATCCGTCACCACGTCGTAGCTGACGTTGATGGTGCCGCTGAAATCCTTGTCCGGCGTGAAGGTCCAGGTGCCGTTGCCGTTGTCCACCAGGGTGCCGCCGTCCACCGACACGTTGTCCACATGCAGGGCGTCGTCGGCGTCGCTGGCGTTGCCCAGCAATTGCGCCTGGGTGAAGGTGACGGAGCCGGAATCCTCGGCCATGGCGCCCAGATCGACGCTGCCGGTGACGATCGTGGCGTCGTCGCTGCCGGAAATGGTGACGGCGACGTTCTGCGGCGCGGTGTAGACGGTGCCGTCGAACGCCGCCACCTTGAAGCTGTCGCTCAGGCTTTCGCCATCGTCCAGGCTTTGCACCCCAGCCTTGGGGGTGAAGGTGTAGGTGCCGCTGGCCGGGTCGATCTCGACCGTGCCGTACTGGGTGGTCAGCGAGGTGACGTGCTCGCCATTGGGGCCGACCAGGGTGTAGGTGACGGTGTCGTTGGCGTCCACGTCCGTGGCGCTGACGGTGCCGCTGCGGACGCCGTTGCCGTCCTCGTCCAGACTCAGGGTGGCGGCATAGCCGGTGATCTCGGGCGCGTCGTTGGCGCCGTCGATGGTCACGTCCACGTTCTGCGGCGCGCTGACGGTGTGGCCGTCGGTGACGGCCACCTGGAAGCTGTCGTGACCGACATCGCCGTCATCCAGGGTCTTGGCGTGCTCGTTGGGAACAAAGGTGTACTGGCCGGTGCCCTGGTCGATCGTCACCGTGCCGTAGGTGGTTTCCAGCGACGGCACCAGTTTGCCGGTGTCGGGATCGACGATGCCGTAGGTCAGGGTGTCGCCGTCCGGATCGGTGGCGTCCATGTCGCCGTGGCCGCTGCCGTCCTGGTCGATCTTGATGTCCACGTGGTCGGGACTGGTGACGACCGCCGCGTCGTCGGTGGCGGCGACGCTGACCGGCACGGTGATGTCGGTGGTGCCGCCCGCCGCGTCGGTGACGCGGATGGTGAAGCTGTCGGAACCGTTCCAATTGCCGTTTTCGGCGGTAAACACGAAATTGCCGTTGCCGTCCACGGTCAGGGTGCCGTGGTGGCTCTTGCCGTCGTCCACCACTTCATAGCCGACGATGGCGCCATCGGCATCGGTGGCGCTGATGGAACCGGTGACGACGGTCGCGTCGCTGGTGGTGCTTTCGTCGCCGACGCCGCCGGTGACGCTGACCACCGCTTCGTCCTCGGTGGCGGCGACGCTGACCGGCACGGTGACGTCGGTGGTGCCGCCCGCCGCGTCGGTGACGCGGATGGTGAAGCTGTCGTTGCCGTTCCAATTGCCGTCGGTGGCGGTGAACACGAAATTGCCGTTGCCGTCCACGGTCAGGGTGCCGTGATGGCCCTTGCCGTCGTCCACCACTTCATAGCCGACGATGGCGCCGTCAACGTCGCTGGCGCTGATGGAACCGGTGACGATGGTCGCGTCGCTGGTGGTGCTTTCGTCGCCCACGCCGCCGGTGACGCTGACCACCGCCGCGTCGTCGGTGGCGGCGACGCTGACCGGCACGGTGATGTCGGTGGTGCCGCCCGCCGCGTCGGTGACGCGGATGGTGAAGCTGTCGTTGCCGTTCCAGTTGCCGTCGGTGGCGGTGAACACGAAATTGCCGTTGCCGTCCACGGTCAGGGTGCCGTGGTGGCCCTTGCCGTCGTCCACCACTTCATAGCCGACGATGGCGCCGTCAACGTCGCTGGCGCTGATGGAACCGGTGACGATGGTCGCGTCGCTGGTGGTGCTTTCGTCGCCGATGCCGCCGGTGACGCTGATCACCGCCTCGTCCTCGGTGGCGACCACCGTCACCGGCACGGTGATGTCGGTGGTGCCGCCCAATTCGTCGGTGACGCGGATGGTGAAGCTGTCGTTGCCGTTCCAATTGCCGTCGGTGGCGGTGAACACGAAATTGCCGTTGCCGTCCACGGTCAGCGTGCCGTGGTGGCTCTTGCCGTCGTCCACCACTTCATAGCCGACGATGGCGCCGTCGATATCGCTGGCGCTGATGCTGCCGGTGACGATGGTCGCGTCGCTGGTGGTGCTTTCGTCGCCCACACCGCCATTGATGGTGGCGACGGTTTCGTCATCCACGTTGCTGAGGGTGATGGTGATCTGCTGCGGCACGACGTTGCCTTCGTCGTCGCGCACATAGACGGTGATGGTTTCGGTGCCGAACCAGTCCTTCTGGTCGTCATAGGGGGTATAGGACCACTGGCCGGTGACGGGGTCGCGCTCGATCAGGCCGTGCTCGGCGCCCGAGAAGCTGAACGTCACCTGGCCGCCATCGGGGTCGTAAGCGTCGATGGCGAAACGGACCTTCTCGCCTTCCTGGCCGAACAGCGCATAGGGGCCGCCGGGATTGGGCGCGCCGTCCGGGGACAGCAATTGCACGCCGCCGAACACCGGCAACTGGTCGATGAACAGCGGCTCCTGCGGGGCCTCGGGCACCTGCGGCGCCTCGACCGTCAGGGTTTCGACGGTATCGACGGCAGCGGCGACCGGGGCGGTATCGGTTTCGGCGGCCGGGGCGATGGAATTGCCGAACAGGACGTTGCCGCCATACAGGTCGCTTTGGCCATCCAGACGGGGAGCGGTGTCCGGGGCGGTCGCGGCGAAGGTGTCGGCGGCGGTGGCGGGAATGCTGGCCAGATCGGGAGCGGCGGGGGCGGCGTCGACGCCCTCGATGACCATGTCGGCCGACATGATCTCGCCGGTCTGGGCGGCGAAGCCCTGCTGCACCGAGGGATGGCCGGTGGAGCCCTGGTGGATGGTGGCCAGGGTGCCCAGCGCGCCTTCCGACAAATCGGTGGCACGCACCGCGTTCAGCCGGGCCTCGCCCATGGACTGGTCGCCGATGTTGGACAGGACCGTGAGATCGTCCAGGGCCTGCTGGGCGTTCTGGTTCGGGTTCTCGGTGGCGGTCGTCTCGTTGACGGCGTTTTCGTCGGACATGGTGTGCTCCCGGCCAAAAAAAATCCCGGCCGCAATGCGGTCCGGGATCATCCGATTCATTATGACTCGGATACGCTTGGGATTCCAAGCTTATTCGAATCAATTCAACGCTTACGGCCGCGTCGTTTCGGTGCCGTCGCAGGCTTGGCGGCGGCCTTGCCCTTGGCCTTGGACATCAGATCGACGGGAACCCCCAGATCCAGTGCCTCGAGCCTGCGCAGCTCGTCGCGCAGGCGGGCGGCCTCCTCGAATTCCAGGTCGGCGGCGGCGGCCTTCATGCGTTTTTCGATGTCGGCCTTGACGGCGGCCAGATTGTGGCCGACGCCGTGCTCCAGGCCGGAATCGCCAGTGTCCACGGTGACGTAATCGTTCTCGTACACGCTGTCCAGCACGTCCGAGATGCCCTTTTTCACGCTTGCCGGAGTGATGCCGTGGGCGGCGTTGTACGCCTGCTGCTTCTCGCGGCGGCGGTTGGTTTCGCCGATGGCGTATTCCAGGGAATCGGTCATCTTGTCGGCATACAGCAGCACCCGGCCCTCGACGTTGCGCGCCGCGCGGCCGATGGTCTGCACCAGCGAAGTCTTGGAGCGCAGGAAGCCTTCCTTGTCGGCGTCCAGGATGGCGACCAGGGCGCATTCCGGGATGTCCAGACCCTCGCGCAGCAGGTTGATGCCCACCAGCACGTCGAAGGCGCCCAGACGCAGGTCGCGGATGATCTCGATCCGCTCCAGCGTGTCGATGTCGGAATGCAGGTAACGCACGCGCACGCCGTGATCGTGCAGGTATTCGGTCAGATCCTCGGCCATGCGCTTGGTCAGCACCGTCACCAGGGTGCGGTAGCCCTGGCGCGACACGTCGCGCACCTCGGCCAGCAGGTCGTCCACCTGGCGTTCCACCGGGCGGACGATGCACACCGGGTCCACCAGGCCGGTGGGGCGGATGACCTGTTCGGCGAAGACGCCGCCGGTGCGTTCCATCTCCCACGGGCCGGGGGTGGCCGAGACGAACACCGTCTGCGGCCGCATGACCTCCCATTCCTCGAATTTCAGCGGCCGGTTATCGACGCAGGACGGCAGGCGGAAGCCGAATTCGGCCAGCACCGATTTGCGGGCATAGTCGCCGCGGTACATGCCGCCGATCTGCGGCACGGTGACGTGGGATTCGTCGACGATGCACAGGGCGTCGGGCGGCAGGTATTCGAACAGGGTGGGCGGCGGATCGCCGGGGCGGCGGCCGGTCAGATAGCGCGAGTAATTCTCGATGCTCTTGCAGTGGCCGGTGGTTTCCAGCATCTCCAGGTCGAAGGTGGTGCGCTCGCGGATACGCTGGGCCTCCAGCAGCTTGCCCTCGCGCTCGAAGCGTTCCACCGTCTCCTTCATCTCCTCCTTGATGCCCTTGATGGCCTGGGTCACGGTCGGGCGCGGCGTCACGTAGTGGCTGGAGGGATAGACCACCACCTCGCTCAGCCCCACCGTCTTTTCACCGGTCAGCGGGTCGAATTCGCTGATGGCCTCCAGCTCGTCGCCGAAGAACGACAGCTTCCAGGCACGATCTTCATAGTGCACCGGGAAGATTTCCACCGAATCGCCGCGCACCCGGAAGGTGCCGCGCTCGAACGCCGCGTCGTTGCGGCTGTACTGCAATTCCACCAGCCGCTTCAGCAGGTCGCGCTGGTCGTAGGTTTCGCCCACCTTCAGCGGCACCGTCATGCGGGCATAGGATTCCACCGAACCGATACCGTAGATGCACGACACCGAGGCGACGATGATCACGTCGCGCCGTTCCAGCAACGCGCGGGTCGCCGCATGACGCATGCGGTCGATCTGCTCGTTGATCTGGGAATCCTTCTCGATATAGGTGTCGGTGCGCGGGATATAGGCTTCGGGCTGGTAATAGTCGTAATACGAGACGAAGTATTCCACCGCGTTGTCGGGAAAGAACCCCTTCATCTCGGCATAAAGCTGCGCCGCCAGCGTCTTGTTGGGCGCCAGCACCACGCTGGGCCGCCCGGTATTGGCGATGACATGCGCCATGGTGAAGGTCTTGCCCGAGCCGGTGACGCCCAGCAGCACCTGATCCCGCTCGCCCTTGTTCACGCCCTCGGTCAGTTCGGCGATGGCGGTCGGCTGGTCGCCGGACGGCGAATACTCGCTGACCAGCTTGAAATTGGCCGGCCCGGTCGGCAGTTCCGGGCGTTCGATGAAGTCGAGGACGGGGATGTTCACCATGATCCCCCTATATTAGGGCGAATCCGGCGTTTCGCCACCCCGTCCCCATACCATTCGATCAGGAGGCCCGATCAGGAGGTCGGCGCGCCCGCGATGTTGGTGCGCGCCGCCTCGATCATCGCCTGGATGAAATACTGGTCGCCCATCATCTTGGCCACCGCGTTGCCCAGGGCGCCCTCGACCGCTTCCTTGGCGTTGGAGCCGCTGGCCATCATGACGTCGGGCACCACATGCTCGCCGGGATAGCTTTTGGAATAGAGCAGGCGTCCGGCGGCGTTCATCACCTGGACGTTCAGCATCACCTCGCCCGCCGCCTGGCCGACGAACATGCCGACCTTGAAGTCGTTGTAGAACTTGGCGATGTCCACCAGCACGAAGACCTGTCCGGCCTCGATGCGGAAGCCGCGCGCCTTCAGGTCCTGCTCGATGGCGTCGGACACCACCTTGGTCAGATCCTGCTTGGGGACGATGGCCGCCATTTCCATGCCATAGCCGTTCTTCTTGACGCTGATGCGGTCGCGGTTCGAGGCGCGGGCGTCGCTGGCCGTCACCTTGACCTTGACGTTGTCGGCGCCGCCGATGGCCACCGGCTGAGTTTGCGGCTTGTAGGCCACATCGACCTCGTCCACCGTCAGCGCACAGGCACTCAGCGACAGCGCGGCCAACATGGCGACCAGAATCTTCTTCATACCCCCACTCCTCGGACAGTCCCGGGGCCACAACCGGCCCTTGCCGAACCCTATGCGATCATCGGTTTAAATCAACCGGAATTTCCCGCAATATGACGCAATGATGCGCCGCATAATTCCATTGATATTCGTCCTTGGCATCAGCCTGCCCGCCGCCGCCCAGGAAACCGCCGCCCCCACCGCCTGTCTGGCCGACGTCCCGCAGCAATTGCAGGCGGTCTGGCAACGCATCTGTGGCGGCGAACCGCGCAACATGGTGCTGGACCGCATGCATGGCGGTCTGGCGGCCATGGCCACCGGCCACCTGGATCTGGCCAAGGACAGCTTCGACCGCTCGCTGGAAGGGATCGAGACGGTCTATGCCGATTCCGAGACGGCGGCCAAGGCCCGCTCGGTGTGGCAGGCGGAATCGGTCAAGGATTTCAAGGGCGAGCCCCACGAACGCATGATGGCCTATTACTACCGGGGCCTGCTGTACCTGGCGGAAGGCGATTGGGACAACGCCCAGGCGGCGTTCCAGGGCGGCATCCTTCAGGACACCTTCGCCGACAAGGAACGCCACCGTGCCGACGTTGCCTCGCTGGTATGGCTGCAAGGCTGGGCCAGCCGGTGCCGGGGCAACACCCCGCGCGCCGAGGAACTGTTCGCCGAAGCCAAGGGGCTGAATTCGCGGCTGGCGGCGCCACCCGCCGACCAGAACCTGCTGATCGTCGCCGAAACCGGCCAGGGTCCGGCCAAGTTCGCCGCCGGGCGCGGCGGCCAGACCCTGGGCGTGCGCGAAGGGTTCGTCGGCAACCAGGCGGTCATCGCCCGCCTGGGCGGCCAGCAGCAAAGACTGGTCCCGGCCGAGGACATCTTCTATCAGGCGACCACGCGCGGCGGCCGCGCCGCCGACGGCATCATGGCGGAAAAGCTGAGCATCAAGGAAGGCACCGCCGATTTCGGCCGCGCCGCCATGGCGGCGGGCATCGGCACCATGGCCTATTCCTCCATGCATTCCCACGACAGCAACCGCCAGAACAACAACGCGGCGGCGGCGGGAGCGGCGGTGGCGCTGATCGGCCTGCTGGCCTATGCCGCGTCGAAATCCATGGAAACCCAGGTGGACACCCGCACCTGGGCGACCCTGCCCCACACCATCCACCTGACCACGGCCAGCGGCCAGACGCTGCCCGGCGATTTCGATCTGGTGGACCCGGCGGGGCGCACCATCCTGGTCAGCCGCGAGGCGGTGATGACGGCGTCGCCCGCCCCCTGCGCCCTGACCTGGATCGGCAGCCACAACATCATCCCGTCGCTGACGGTCGAGGCCGAACCGGGCACGGCGGGCGGCAATTGCCGCACCTCGACCGGCGCCCTGAGCATGATGGAGCCGTCGGTCTGCGCCCGTATCGGCGGCCAGCCGCTGGGACATGGCGGCGCCCGCCCCTGCCGCACCGCCGCCGGAACGGTGGTGCAGGTCGAGGCGGATTCCTGCCGCCGCATCGGCGGCCAGCCGGATTGAAGATTACCCCGCCAGTTCCTTGCCGCGCCGGGTCGCTGCCGCCACCGCTTCGTCCATCAGTTCGGCAAAGCCCGAACCGTCCCGCATCAGCACCGCCAGGGCGGCGGCGGTGGTGCCGCCGGGGCTGGTGACGTTGATGCGCAACTGCGCGCTGCTGTCCGGCGATTGGGCAAGCAACTGGCCCGAGCCCCACACGGTGGCCCGCGCCAGCCGGGTCGCCAGATCGGGCGGCAGACCGGCGGCGGCGCCCGCCTGGGCCATCACCTCGGCCAGCAGGAAGACATAAGCGGGACCCGAGCCGGACACGGCGGTAACGGCATCCATCTGGCTTTCGTCCTCGATCCACGCCACCTCGCCCACCGCTTCCAGCAGCGACTGGCACACGGCGCGGCGGGCGGCATCGACCCGGGCGTTGGCGACGCAGACGGTGATGCCCGCGCGCACGGCGGCCGGGGTGTTGGGCATGGCACGCACGATGGCGACGTCGCCCAGCATGGACTGGAAGAAAGCCAGGGTCTTGCCCGCCGCGATGGACAGGAACACGCCGTCGGCGAAGCGGGCATAGGACGGCGCCACGGCGGCCATCACCTGCGGCTTGACCGCCATCACCACCACGTCGGGACGGTAATCGGCGGCGATGGCCTCGGCGCTGTCCACCACCGCCACCCCCTTGGGGCCAAAGGCGGCGCGGGCGGCGTCGCCCGGCTCGACCACCACGATTCCGGCGGGGTCGACGCCCCGTTCCAGCCAGCCCGCCAGCATGGCGGAGCCCATCTTGCCACAGCCAACCAACAACACTCGGGTCACGGCGCGTCCCCTTCAGGGTTCCAGAACAAGGCCACAGCTTTAAACGCGAACGGGCGCGAAGGGAATGCCCCTCGCGCCCGATCATGCCGGGAATGCGAAAGCGTTCAGGCTTCGCCCACCGTCTCCAGCAGCGAGGCGGCCACCGCCTCGCGCGCGGTCTTGCCGCCCCAGATGACGAACTGGAAGGCGGGATAGAAGCGTTCGCACTCGGTGACGGCGATGTCCATCAGGTCCTCGACCTGATCGGGCGTGCAGCCCGCCGCGCCGCGCAACAGCGAGGTGTGGCGGAACATGGGCACGCCCTCTTCCTCCCACAGGCCGAAATGCCCCAGCCACAGCTTTTCATTGACCAGAGCCAGCAGTTCGCAGATGGCGGGGCGCTTGGCCTCGGGCACCTTCATGTCGAAGGCGCAGGTGAAGTGCATGCCGCCCATATCCTCGCGCCAGGCGAAGTAAAGCGAGTAATTGCACCATTTGCCGGGCACTTCCGCCGCCAGTTCCTCGTCGGAACGGCGGTCGAAGGCCCAGTCGTTGGCGACGACGAATTGCTCGACCAGGTCGAGGGGATTGAACGCGCTCTCGTCCTCGTGGGCGAGGGAAATGGACATGCCGTGAGCCCTCCTTCAGGCCGGGCACGGCGGTCGGGCCAAGCTATGGTGGCCGCGATACCGCCCGCGCGCTAGGTTTAGCCTAGGCATAGGCCACACCGCGGCGCAAGACAATATGGCCGCGCCCGTTGCCTTTCTTGTGGATAACAAGAACAGGGCGGCGGGACGGCGGCGTTATTGTGGCGAATAGTTTACTTGTCGGCGGTCAGCTCGGCCAGCTTGGCCTCCAGCGCGGCGACGCGCTCGGCCAGGTCTTCCTGCTCGGTGCGGGCCTTGATGGCCAGGGCGCGCACCGCCTCGAACTCGTCGCGCGGCACCATGTCGGCGCCCGCCATGACGCGCTCGAATTGCTGGCGCACCAGCGTCTCGATCTCGGCCTTCAGCCCCGACAACGCCCCCAGCGCGCCCCCGGCCATGCGGGCGATGTCGTCGAAAAAGGGGTTCTGGGTCTGCATGGTCCGTACTCGTTCAATGAAGCGTCGCCCGACATTACGGGAACGGGGCCGGGGAATGCAAGAAAGCGGCGCGGCTTGCCCCGCCCCGCCCCCGGGCCTATAACGGGCCAGGGCTGTCCTTAGGAGCTGTCGAGCATGATCGTCGTCACCGGTGGTGCCGGTTTCATCGGATCCAACATCCTGGCCGCGCTGGAAGCGCGCGGCGCGGGCAAACTGGTGGTGTGCGACCGCCTGCGCTCCAACGACAAGTGGAAGAACATCGCCAAGCGCGAGATCGCCGACATCGTGCATCCCGAGCAATTGTTCGACTTCCTGGAAGCCAACCGCAAGCATGTGCAGGTGATCTTCCACATGGGCGCCATCTCGGCCACCACCGAGACGGACGCCGACAAGATCGCCGCCAACAATTTCTCGCTGTCGCTGGCGCTGTGGAAGTGGTGCGCGCTGTCCAACGTGCGCTTCATCTACGCCTCCAGCGCCGCCACCTATGGCGACGGCACCGCCGGGTTCGACGATGACTGGTCCATCGAACACCTGTCCAGGCTGCATCCGCTGAACGCCTATGGCTGGTCCAAGCATCTGTTCGACCGCCGGGTGGCGCGCAAGATCAAGGAAGGCTCGCGCAGGCCGCCGCAATTCGCCGGGCTGAAATTCTTCAACGTCTACGGCCCCAACGAATACCACAAGGGCGGCCAGCAAAGCGTGGTCGCCCAGGTCTATCCGCACGCCAAGCAGGATGCCGCCTATCAACTGTTCCGCTCGCACAATCCGAAATACAAGGATGGCGGCCAGATGCGGGACTTCATCTGGGTCGGCGACGTGGTCGACGTCATGATGTGGCTGCTGGACAATCCCCAGGTCAGCGGCATCTTCAACGTCGGCACCGGCACGGCGCGGCCGTTCATCGACCTGGCCTCGGCGGTGTACGCGGCCTTGGGCAAGGAACCCAAGATCAAGTTCCAGGACACCCCGATCGCCATCCGCGACAAGTACCAGTACTTCACCGAGGCCAACATGAGCCGCCTGCGCGCGGCGGGCTACGACAAGCCCTTCACCGCGCTGGAGGACGGCGTCCGCCAGTACGTGCAGGACTTCCTCGACCACGCCGACCGGTACCGCTGATGCTGGCCATCGCCTATCCCCACATCGACCCCATCGCCATCGAACTGGGGCCGTTCGCCATCCGCTGGTACGCCATCGCCTATATCGCCGGGCTGATGCTGGGCTGGCGCTACGTCAAATGGCTGGTGTCCAAGCCGCCCCACGCCATGCGCGACACCGACGTCGACGATTTCCTGGTGTGGGCGACGCTGGGCGTGGTGCTGGGCGGGCGGCTGGGCTATGTGCTGTTCTACAAGCCCGGCTATTACCTGAGCCATCCGTCCGAGATCTTCATGCTGTGGCATGGCGGCATGGCCTTTCACGGCGGGGCGCTGGGCGTCATCGTCGCCATCATCCTGTTCGCGCGGCGGCGCGGGCTGAACCTGTTCGCCATCGGCGACGCGGTGTGCTGCGCCGTGCCCATCGGCCTGTTCTTCGGCCGCATCGCCAATTTCATCAACGGCGAGCTGTTCGGCCGCGTCGCCCCCGACGTGCCGTGGGCCATGGTGTTTCCCGGCGGCGGCCCCACCCCCCGCCATCCCAGCCAGTTGTACCAGGCCGGGCTGGAGGGGTTGGCCGTGGGGCTGGTGCTGTACCTGCTGTGGCGGCAGCGCCACATCCGCGAACAGCGCGGCACCATCGCCGGAGTGTTCCTGATGGGCTATGGCATCGCCCGCATCATCGGCGAGTTCTTCCGCCAGCCCGATGCCCATCTGGGCTTCCTGGCCGGTGGCGCCACCATGGGGCAATTGCTGTCCGTTCCGCTGATCCTGGCCGGGGCCGGGGTGGTGTGGTGGGCACAGAAATACGGCCACCGTCCTTGATGGACAGCCCGCTGGCCGCGCTGCTGGCCGACCGCATCCGCCGCGACGGCCCGATCCCGGTGGCCGAGTTCATGGCCCAGGCCCTGGGCCACCCCGAACACGGCTATTACACCGGGCGGGAACCGTTCGGCGCGGCGGGCGATTTCACCACCGCCCCCGAGATCAGCCAGATGTTCGGCGAACTGATCGGGCTGTGGGCGGCTGTGACGTGGCAATCCCTGGGCAGCCCCGGCCGGGTGGTGCTGGCCGAACTGGGGCCGGGACGCGGCACGCTGATGGCCGATCTGCTGCGGGCGGCGGCGCTGGTGCCGCCCTTCCTGGCGGCGGCGGAAATCTGGCTGGTGGAAACCAGCCCGCGTCTGCGCGCGGTGCAGCGCCGGACCCTTGGCGACCACGCCGTGCGCTGGGCCGACGATTTCGCCGAATTGCCCGACGGGCCGCTGATCGTGGTCGCCAACGAATTGTTCGACGCCCTGCCCATCCGCCAGTTCGAGAAGAGCGGCGGAACATGGCGCGAGCGCATGGTCGGACTGGAGGACGACCGTCTGGCCTTCGTCCCCGGCCCCGAGGCGGCGCCCGAACTGCCGCCCGACGTGCTGGCGGCCGAGGACGGCGCCATCGTCGAAACCTGCCCCCAGGGCCGCGCCCTGGCCGCCGCCATCGGCCGTCGCCTGAACCGCCAGCCCGGCGCGGCGCTGATCGTCGATTACGGCCATGCCCGCTCGGCGGCGGGCGACACCTTGCAGGCGGTCAGGCGCCACGCCTTCCACCCGGTGCTGGCGGCGCCGGGCACCGCCGATCTGACCGCCCATGTGGATTTCGAGGCCCTGGCCGCCGCCGCCGTGCCCGCCCGCGCCTGGGGGCCGGTGCCGCAGGGCCATTTCCTGACCGCCCTGGGCATCCAGGCCCGCGCCGGGCTGCTGGCCCAGGCGGGCGGCCCCAAGGTGGCGGCCGACATCGCCGCCCAGATGCGGCGCTTGATCGATCCCGACGAAATGGGCACCCTGTTCAAAGTCCTGGCGCTGGCAAGCCCCATGCTGCCGGCGCCCATCGGATTCGTGTCGTAAAAAGGTTTTCCATGATCACCCTGTCCGCCCTGAACGAGATCAATCGCATCCGCCACGGGTTCTTCACCCGTGAAGGCGGGGTGTCGCAGGGGGTGTACGCCTCGCTGAATTGCGGGCCGGGCTCGGCCGACGACCCGGCGGCGGTGGCCGAGAACCGGGCGCGGGCCATGGCCATGCTGGACCTGCCCGCCGAAGCCCTGATCACCGTGCACCAGCAGCACACCGCCGAGGCGGTGGTGGTGGACGCGCCGTGGCCCGACGGCCAGCGCCCGGTGGCCGACGCCATGGTCACGGCCACGCCGGGTCTGGCGCTGGGCATCCTGACCGCCGATTGCGCGCCGGTGCTGCTGGCCGACCGCCGCGGCACCGTGGTCGGCGCCGCCCATGCCGGGTGGAAGGGCGCGCTGGGCGGGGTGCTGGACAGCACGCTGGACAAGATGGTCGCCCTGGGCGCCAAGAAGAAAAGCATCGTCGCCGCCATCGGCCCGTGCATCGGCCACCGCTCTTACGAGGTCGGACCGGAATTCCCGGCGCCGTTCCTGGCCGAAGCCGCCGAGAACAAGGACTTCTTCGCCCCTGGACGGCGCGAGGGCCATTTCCTGTTCGACCTGCCGGGCTATGTGTCGCGCAAGCTGGCGCGGCTGGGCGTGGTGGACGTCACCCGCGTACCCACCGACACCTGCCGCGACGAATCCCGCTTCTTCAGCTATCGCCGCACCACCCTGCGCGGCGGCGGCGATTACGGCCGCCAGCTTTCGGCCATCCTGGTGGACCGCTGACCATGCCCCATCTGCTGATGCTGTTCGCCTTCATCGCCATCGGCACGCTGGTGACATGCGTCGCCATGGTGGCGTCGTGAGGCAACGGGCGATCCTGGGGGCGGTGCTGGGGGCGGCGCTGGTCGCCGCCTGCGGCGACATTCCCCAGCCGTTCCGCCACGATGACGACGGGGTGCCGCGTCTGGCGCGGCCCAAGATGACGCGCGGCGTCACCATCCGCCCGCCCGAACCGACGCCCGAAGGCCGTGCCCTGGCCGAAGCCCTGGTGCGCGCCCTGGAAGAGCAGGAAGTCCCCGCCCTGGTCAGCGACGCCCACGCCTTCGGCTATGTGGTCGAGGGCGAGTTGGCCGACGGCCCCAAGGGGGCGCTGGTGCGCTGGACCCTGAAGGCCCCCGACGGCACCGAGGCCGCCCGCGCCGACCAGCCGGTGGTGGCCCCGCCGCCCGGACGCGACGCCCCGGTGCTGATGAAACGCGCCGCCCTGCCCGCCGCCGCCCTGCTGGCGCGGCCGCTGGACGATCCCGACGCAATGCCCGCCCATGCCGCCCCGGCGGCGACGGTCGAGGACAAACGCCCCACCGCCAGCATCCTGCCGCTGCGCGGCCTGCCCGGCGACGGCGACAAGGCGTTGACCGAGGCGCTGAAGCGGGCGCTGGGCCGCGCCGGGCTGCGCGTCAAGGACGATGGCGGCGATTACGTGGTCGAAGGCCGCGTCAGCGTCACCCCCGGCCGCCCCGGCGAGGACATGGTCGGCGTGGTATGGATCGTGCGCGACGGCAGTGCCGGAAATCCGGAACTGGGACGCATCAACCAGGATGGCGCGGTGCCGCGCGGCCGTCTGTCGCAGAATTGGGGCAGCATGGCCCGCGACATCGCCGAAGGCGGCGCGGCCGGCGTGGCCCAGGTGGTGCTGGCCGACACCGGCGGCACCGGCAAGCGCAAGAATCCGTAATCCGGTTTACAGAATTGAGACTGGCTGATATACGAAGGCCCGTTCGAGAAAGCTGAAAAATCAAGGCGCGAAATGGTCGTCCATCGGGGACGCGGACCAGAAAAAATCGCGCATTATCAAGGTTCTGGCCGATTGAGCGGCCGATTGTCTCGAATTCTCGCGCGCACGGGTAGCAACACCATGAAGATCCTCGCCTGCAACAGCAATCGTCCGCTCGCGGAAGCGATTGCCGAATACCTCAATATCGGCATCACCAAGGGGTCGATCCGCCGGTTCTCCGACCTGGAGGTGTTCGTCGAAATCCACGAGAACGTCCGTGGCGAGGACGTCTTCGTCATCCAGTCCACCTGCTATCCCACCAACGACAACCTGATGGAGCTGCTGATCACGCTGGACGCGTTGAAGCGCGGCTCTGCCCGGCGCGTCACCGCGGTGATCCCGTATTTCGGCTATGCCCGCCAGGACCGCAAGTCCGGCCCCCGCACCCCGATCTCGGCCAAGCTGGTCGCCAACCTGATCACCACCGCCGGTGCCGACCGCGTGGTCACGCTGGACCTGCATTCCGGCCAGATCCAGGGCTTCTTCGACATTCCGCTGGATAACCTGTACGCCGCGCCGGTGTTCACCAACGACATCCGCGCCCGCTACGAGAACGTCATGATCGTGTCGCCCGACGTGGGCGGCGTGGTGCGTGCCCGCGCCATCGCCAGCCGCATCGACGCCGATCTGGCCATCATCGACAAGCGCCGCGAGCGCGCGGGCGTGTCCGAGGTCATGAACATCATCGGCGACGTCAAGGGCCGCCGCTGCATCATGGTCGACGACATCGTCGATTCCGCCGGTACCCTGTGCAACGCCGCCACCGCCCTGATGAACGCGGGCGCGGTGTCGGTGTCGGCCTATGTCACCCATGGCGTGCTGTCGGGCGGCGCGGTGGCCCGCGTCACCTCGAGCCCGCTGGAAGAATTGGTGATCACCGATTCCATCCCGGCGACCGAGGCGGTCAAGGCCGCCCCCAATATCCGCCAGATCACCATCGCGCCCTTGATGGCCGAATCCATCCAGCGCATTTCCGAGGAACGCTCGGTGTCGAGCCTGTTCGACTAAGCATCCCGGCTTTCGCAAAGCCCCTCTTCCGCCCGGCGGAAGAGGGGCTTTTTATTGGGTCTTCGCGGAATTGCGGGGATCTGCTCGTCATGGCCGGGCTTGACCCGGCCATCCACGTTTGTCCGCAGGCAGCTCATCGGAAAGAAGGTGGAGGCGGCGCCGCGCGGATGCCCGGATCAAGTCCGGGCATGACGTAATACCAACCTGCATTGATCAGAACCCATGAGCCCACTGGCGACGGCCGATGGACATGATCTTCCACGGTTGGTCCACGAGGCGGTTCCAGGCATGGCAGCAGAGGGCGACGATCTGGTCGTAGGA
>JAEXAH010000007.1 GCA_023458315.1 Pseudomonadota bacterium | reverse complement strand
GCCACGGCGCGCCGGCGCCCGGCCAGCCGATGAAGCTGGTGTCGGGCAGGCCGATTTCCAGGGCGGGGGGGGCGTCGAACTGGTTGAACAGATCCACGTCCACCGGGCCGGTGTCCAGCGACTGGATCAGGCGCGGCTGCGGCTCCAGCGCGACGATGTGGGTGGTGTAGCAGCAATGGTCGCCGCCCGACCAGGCGGTCAGCGCCAGAAGGGGCGTGCCGGTGCCGGTAAGGTTGTCGTCCGCCGGTTCGCGCAGGCGCAGGCCCCGGGCGTCCAGGGTCAGGGGCTGGGCGCCGTCGCGGCTGATGGTCGCCCGCGCGCCGCCCTCGGGGAGTGGGTCGATGCTGACGCGGGTGCCTGCGATGTCCCAGGCGCGGATTTCTTCCGCCCCGGCGGTCGGAGTCCAGGCCGCCAGCAGGCAGGCCAGGCCGAACAGCACACGTTTCATAAGCCGCTTATCCCTTGCTCAACTCGGAATCGATTGTACGCGTCGCGGGCGTTCGGGGAAAGGGCGGCTTGCATGCCGCGTCGGCTGCGGCGGCGGTTGCCTTATGGCGGGCAACCTGCTAGGTTCCGCGCCAATTTCCGTTCAGCCCTTTCGAGAAATCTCCCATGAAGATCAATGCCAACCTGATTCGTGTCGGCAATATCATCGAGCACAACAGCCGCCAGTGGGCCGTGCTCAAGACCCAGATCGTGCAGCCTGGCAAGGGTGGCGCCTTCATCACCGTCGAAATGCGCGACATCCGCACCGGCACCAAGACCAACGAGCGCTGGCGCACCGCCGACACCGTCGAGAAGTGCAACGTCGAGGAAAAGGACTGCACCTTCCTGTTCGCCGACGGCGAGGCGCTGACCTTCATGGACCAGGAGAACTTCGAGCAGTTCAATCTGTCCAAGGATGTGCTGGGCGAAAGCGCCGCCTTCCTGCAAGACGGCATGCAGGTCGCCGTTGACTTCATCGAAGGCTCGCCGGTGTCGGTGGCGCTGCCGGAAAAGGTGGTCATGCTGGTGGTCGAGGCCGACCCGGTGGTCAAGGGCCAGACCGCGTCCTCGTCCTACAAGCCCGCCAAGCTGGAAAACGGCCTCAAGATCCTGGTGCCGCCGTTCATCGCCGAAGGCGAGAAGATCATCGTCAATACCGGCGATTGCTCTTACGTCGAGCGCGCCAAGTAAGCTTTTTTGTGGTGAAATGGCCGCTTCCGGGGCATCGGGCTCTGGGAGCGGCCACGTCTTTTTCAGGTTCGAGGAGTTTTTGCCGTGATCGTCCGTTCCGCCATTCTCAACGTGATGATGGGCGCCGCCCGCAAGGCCGGCCGCGGCATGGTGCGCGACTTCGGCGAGGTCGAGAAGTTGCAGGTGTCCATGAAGGGCACCGCCGATTTCGTCACCTCGGCCGACATTCAGGCGGAAAAGGTGCTGCGCCAGGAACTCAAGAAGGCCCGTCCGGCCTTTGGCTTCCTGTTGGAAGAGGGCGGCGAGATCGCGGGCGAGGACAAGTCGCACCGCTGGATCATCGACCCCATCGACGGCACCACCAATTTCATCCACGGCATCCCGCATTTCGCCATCTCCATCGGTCTGGAGCGTGACGGCGAACTGGTCGCGGGCGTGGTGTACGAACCCATCTCGGATTCCATGTTCCATGGCGAGAAGGGCGGCGGCGCCTATCTGAACGACTGGCGCCTGCGCGTGTCGGCCCGCCGCAAGCTGGAAGAGGCGGTCGTCACCACCGGCATTCCCCATCGCGGCCGCGCCGGGCGCGAGCCGTTCATGAAGGAACTGGTGTCGGTCATGGACAATTGCGCGGGCGTGCGCCGCTTCGGCTCGGCCGCGCTGGATCTGGCCTATGTGGCCGCCGGGCGCTGCGACGGCTATTGGGAACACGGCCTGAAGCCGTGGGACATCGCCGCCGGCGTGGTGCTGGTGCGCGAGGCGGGCGGCTATGTCACCGACCTGGACGGCAAGGCCGACGTGCTGGCCACCTGCGATGTGGTGGCGGCCAATGATCACCTTCAGTCCAAGCTGGTGTCGCTGCTCAAGAAGGCGCGGGCCGAGGGCTGATCCTTACAGCATTTCCAAGATGGCGGGCGGGGCCGATGGTCCCGCCCGTTGTTTTTGTGGACTTGCGGTTTTTGCTTATTCTTCGCCGAAACTGTGGCCGGACAGCAACGCCTGTGCTGTTTTTCCAACATGATGTTGTGACGGGCGGGGGCATCGGGTAGTCTTGCCGCCACCAAGGATTTTGATGGGGGATTCCATCCCATGACGCGGTCGAGTTGGCGAGTTCTGGCGTTCGGCGCCCTTTTGGCTTCGGTGGCGCTGCCCGCCTCGGCGCAGGTGGTGATCGGCGGCGGTTCCGCCCCCAATGTCGAGGTCAATTGGTCGGTGCTCGACAATCTCGGCCGTCAGCCCAATCTGGCCGACATGCTGAAGGATCCACAATCCGGCGACAGCCAGCTTGTCCAGCCGCGCGGCCGTGCTGCTCAAGTCCAGGGCCAGGGTGTGCAGTACCGCCCGTACAAGGCGGGCGCCCAGCCCTATGCCAAGACCGCCAAGGCCCCCGCCGCCAAACCCCCGGTCGCCAAGTCCAAGCCGGTGCAGAAGGCCAAGGTGGTTCCGGCCAGCACCAAGGCCGACCACATGGCCGATCTGGTGCAGTCCAACCGCGCCGAGCCCAAGGCCGAGGCGCCGCGCAAGGCCGCCGCTCCGGCGGTGCCGCCCAAGCCGGAGCTGAGCCCGGTGACGGAAATCGCCAAGCCCGCCGCTCCGGCGGTGGCCGGACCGCAGGTGGCCCTGCCGGAACTGCCCAAGCCCGCCGCCGCCCCGGTGCAGCAGGCCAAGGCCCCGGAACCGCCGCCCGCCCCCAAGGTCGAGGCACCCAAGGTGGCCGAGTTGCCCAAGGTGGAGCCGCCCAAGGTCGAAGTTCCCAAGGCCGAAGTCCCGGCCCTGCCGCCGACCGCGCTGACCCCGCCGCCGCTGCCGGTGGCCAAGGTCGAGCCCAAGCCGGAACCGGCGCCGCCGCCAGTCGCCGCCCCGGCGCCGCAAC
>JAEXAH010000006.1 GCA_023458315.1 Pseudomonadota bacterium | reverse complement strand
ACCGGCACCTGGGTACGCTGGCGCGGCGCCGGGGCCGACGCCGGGGCGGGTTCGGCGCTGTCGTCGCCCCAGGCTTGCCCCCACGAGCCCACGTCGGACGGGGCCGCCCGGGCCGGGGTGCCGTGGCAGGTCATGGCGCCGATCAGGGCGCCGCCGGCGATACCGGCAAGAAGGAACAGGCGACGGGCGCGCAAAGGGCTCGACCTCCGACGATCAGGCTGGGATCGCGGCCTTGCCGCGTCGCTTGCGGTAGGGCGGCTTGATCAGCATCCAGCAGCCTCCGGCGATGGGGGCTAGGGCGACCATATACATGATGGGGACAAACGCCAAGTTGGCCGTGGCCAAATTGTTGCTGCCCAGGGCCAGGGCCTGCATGGCGACCATGGCGCCGATGGCCTTGAGGATGGTGACGGTCTGGCCGCGCCGGTCGAACCCGGCGGTCAGCAGCACCGCCAGCGCCACCACCGCGAAGCCCAGGGCGTACAGCGGCGAGGTGAAACGCTGGTGCAATTCGACCTGGAAACGGCGGTAATCGGCGGTGCCCAGTTCCTTGGCGTCGGCGTTGACCAGTTCCCAGACACTGCGTTCGCGGGCGTCGCGGGTGCGCGACTGGTCGCCGCCGGTGGCGGTGGTCAGATCGACGATGTAACTGTCGAAATGCAGCAGCGACAATTGGCCGGTGCCGCGCGGCAATTGCTGGCGGTTGCCGTTGATCATCAGCACGCGCGGGCCGGTGGGGGTGCTGATCAGCGAGCCGCGTTCGGCCATCAGGGTGACGGGCTTGTCCTTGGCGCGCTTGTCGTGCACCAGGATGCCCAGCAATTCGCCCTCGGCGTTGCGGGTGCGGACATAGATGGTCAGCCCCTCGCCGAACTTGTTGAAGGCGCCTTCCTGCAACAGCACGCTGGTCAGGTCGTTGCGGATGCCCCATTGCATGTCGCGGAAGGTGCCGACGCTGAGCGGGATCAGCCACAGCGACAGCACCCAGCCGATCACGGTGGCCGCCGCGCCCAGGATCAGGCCCGGCCGCGCCAGCATCCAGTGCGACAGACCGGCGGCGCGCATCACCACCAATTCGCGGTCGGCGTTCAGCTTGTTGTAAGTGAACAGCACCACCGCGAACAGCGAGATGGGGATGATGACCACCAGGAAGGTGGGCATCAGCAGCAGGGTCAGCCCCAGGAAGGTCAGGGTCGAGATGCCCTTGGTGACGATCATCTCGACGAAGCGCAGGGATTGCGTCAGCCACAGGACGCAGGCCAGCGCGGCGGAGACGAAGATCATCCCCACCGTCAACTGGCGCAGTACGTAACGCGTGATCCCCGTCATGGCGGCGGGATTATAGACAGCCACCCGGCGCCGACCAAACGGATTCGGCGCCGGGAAGCAACCTTAGAACAGATCGGCGGGCAAGCTGGCGATCTGGCCCGTTCCGGCCTCGACCTGGGCCAGCAATCCACCGGCCCGGGTCAGCACCGCATCGGCGTAGTGGCGGGCGGTGGCGACCTTGGCGGTCAGATAGTCGGACCCGTCGGCACCCGCCGCCAGCAGGGCTTCGGCCTTCAGGCCCGCTTGGGCCATCAGCCAGCCGCCGACGGTGATGCCCACCAGCTCCAGGAACGGCACCGCCACGGCGCCCAGCAGCGCCGGGTCCTTGGCGCTGTTGTCGATCAGGAACCTGGCGGCCTGGTCGCAGGCGGCGACGGCGGCGCCCAGACGGCGCTTCAGCGCGGTCCAGCCTTCGCCCGCCTGGGCCAGTTCGGCATCCACCGCGCGGATCTGGTCCAGCAGCAGGCCGAACGCCTTGCCGCCGTCGCGCACCACCTTGCGGCCCGCCAGGTCCATGGCCTGGATGCCGTTGGTGCCTTCGTAGATCTGGGCGATGCGGGCGTCGCGCATGTGCTGGGCGACGCCGGTTTCCTCGACGAAGCCCATGCCGCCGAACACCTGGATGGCGGTCGAGGCCACGGCCAGACCGGTATCGGTGCTCCACGCCTTGACCACCGGGATCAGCAGGTCGACCAGGGCCTGGGCCTCGGCGCGGATGGCCGCGTCGGGGTGGTGGCGGGCGATGTCCAGGCGGCTGGCGGCGTAATAGGCCAGGGCGCGGGTCGCCTCGGTCAGCGCCTTGCTGGTCAGCAGCATGCGGCGCACGTCGGGGTGGATGATGATGGGGCCGCCGCCCTGCACGCGTTCCTTGGCATAGGCCACGGCCTTCTGGGTGGCGCGTTCGCACTGGGCGACGCCCTCCAGGCCGACCGACAGGCGGGCGTTGTTCATCATGGTGAACATCAGGGCCAGGCCCTTGTTCTCCTCGCCCACCAGCCAGCCGATGGCGCCTTCGGTTTCGCCGAAGGCCATGACGCAGGTCGGGCTGCCGTGGATGCCCAGCTTTTCCTCGAGCTTGATGCAGGCGACGTCATTGCGCTTGCCCAGCGAACCGTCGGGGTTGACCAGATACTTGGGCACCACGAACAGGCTGATGCCCTTGACGCCGGGCGGCGCGTCGGGCAGGCGGGCCAGCACCAGATGGACGATGTTCTCGGCCATCTCGTGATCGCCCGAGGTGATGAAGATCTTCTGGCCGGTGATGCGATAGCTGCCGTCGGCCTGCTTGACCGCCTTGCTGCGCAGGGCGCCGACGTCGGACCCGGCCGAGGGCTCGGTCAGGTTCATGGTGCCGGTCCATTCGCCCGACACCAGCTTGGCCAGATAGGTCTGCTTGAGGTCGTCGGAACCGTGCACCGACAACGCCTCGACCGCGCCCTGGGTCAGCATGGGGGTCAGGGCGAAGCTCATGTTGGCGGCGTGCCAGATTTCCTGCACGGCGGTCGCCACCACCTGGGGCAGTCCCTGGCCGCCCCATTCCGGCTCGAACGGCACGGCGTTCCAGCCGCCCTCGACGAATTGCTTGTAGGCGGCGGCAAAGCCGGTCGGCACCACCACGCGGCCGTTTTCCAGCTTGCAGCCCTCGTGGTCGCCCACCGGGTTCAGCGGCGCCAGCACCTCGCCGCCGAAACGCGCGGCTTCCTCCAGGACCGCCGCCACCAGATCGCCGTCGGTTTCTTCGAAGCCGGGCAGTTGGATGATGTCGGACAGCCCGGCCAGATGCTCGATGACGAAGGTCATGTCGCGGACGGGGGCGGCAAAGGTCGGCATGGAGTCGCTCCTCGTTATCGTTGGATGGTCAGGGAACGATGTCGCGCCGGACACGTCAAGGGGCTGCATGCGCATGGGGCCATGCAAGCCCTGTGGTTGAGACGGCGGCCGGGGCGCGGCGGCGTTCAGGCTTCGGCGGCCAGATAGGGCCGGTACTCGAAATCCTCGATCTCGATGTGGTGCGACAGCCAGTCGCACAGGAAATCATGCACCGCCACCATCACGTCGCGCACGGGATGGCGGCCCAGCGGCTGCAACAGCGCCTGCACCCGCAGCGCGATGGCCTGATGCGAGGCGTGGTGCAGCGGCAGGAACGGATAGCCCGCCACGGACAGCAGGGTTTCCTCGGCCTGGAAGTGGTAATCCATGTAGGACAGCAATTGCGCGCCGATGTCGCGCGCCCATGCCTCGCCGTCGTCGCCATCGATACCGCGGCCGATCTCGGCCAGCAGACGGAACAGGATGCGGTGGTGCTCGTCCAGCATCTCGTGGCCGACACTCAGCGCGGGCGTCCATTGCGGCGTGTCCATGGGCGCTCTCCCTGACCGACATGTACTGTCGGACTATGACATTGGTTTCTGCCCCAGGAAAGGCACGGGTTGTGTCGCGGATTCTTGCCGTTTTCGCCCCCATGGCTTCGCATGGGGCTGCCGGTGCCACAACCTTGGGGCGGTTTTCATTCCTGTCATCAACTGATAGAGCATCCGCCCGGCAGGCCCACAGCCTGGACATCGCCGTGGTTTCCCTACCGACTCCCAACTGGTAGGCTAGAAATCCTCGCCCGCCCAGGCGCATCGGTGCCGTGGTTTCCCTACCGACTCCCAACTGGTAGGCTTCCACATATTGGGCAGTGGCCAGCGCCATTGCCGTGGTTTCCCTACCGACTCCCAACTGGTAGGCTTCGCGGCCGGTGCCGTCGAATTCCATCAGGGCCGTGGTTTCCCTACCGACTCCCAAC
>JAEXAH010000005.1 GCA_023458315.1 Pseudomonadota bacterium | reverse complement strand
CCCCGGCGGCGCCGCAACAGCAGCAGCAGCAGCAGGCCGCCGCCACTCCCGCCACTCCGGCAACCACCACTCCGACTCCGGTTCCGGCCCCCGCCGCTCCCGCCGTCACCGTGCCCGACGGCAAGGTCATCGGCCAGGAACACAGCGATTCCCGCGTCCAGCTCAAGGCGGTCAGTGATGATTGCTGGGTTCAGGTGCGCGAACTGGACGGCCAGTTGCTGCTGTCGCGCCTGCTGCGCCGGGGCGACAGCTACATGGTGCCCAACCGGCCCGGCCTGACCCTGATGGTCGGCAATGCCGGGGCGCTGGAGGTCACGGTGGACGGCAAGAAAGCCGCCCCCCTGGGCAATTCCGGTCAGGTCCGCCGCGACATCAAGCTGGACCCCGACAAGCTGACCGTCGGGAACTGATCGGCCAGTCCCCCCGTGAACCGGTGATAATCCCAGCAAATACAAAGGGCGTTTCGCTTACGCGAAACGCCCTTTTCACATTTCATACCAACCGGCCAATGAATTGACCGGTTGTATTGTCCCTCGCCGGGCGCCCGCATGCGCGGGCTTGGCCGCCGCCGCAATGGCGGCTGGATACCGGCCAACAAATCAAAGGTTGGCCGGTATCAGAGCATGATGGCCCGGGTTATTCCAGGCGGCCCAGGGCGCGGGCCAGGACCAGATAGAGCTTGCCGACCTCGGACGAGGTGAAGGTTCCGGTCAGCACGTCGGCGTAATCGGACTGGCGGGCCTGGTTCAGCAGGGCCTCGAACTCGGTCAGATAGCGGGTGACGTATTCGCGGAACTCGCCGTCGTCCTCGTACTTGTTCTTCATGGACGCGATCTGGTGCTTGTCCAGATTCTTGAGGATCTTGCGGACGAACACGCTTTGGTCGCCAGCATGGAATTCCTTCCACGCCTTCTCGTCGATATTGGTCGAGAAGATGCGGCCGATGTCCACCGACAGCGATTGCAGCTTTTCCACGATGAACGCGGCGTTTTGCAGGAAATGCTCGACCGAGGCGCTGGCGCGGCGTTCTTCCAGTTGCTGGGCGCGGACCTCGGCCAGCTTGGACGAATTGACCAGATCGCTGGACTGGCGGGCGAAGGTGGCGGCCATGCTTTCGGCCTGCTGCGCCAGCCGGTCGCCGGTGATGCCCAGATCGTTGGACTTCTGGCGGATCATCTCGAAGGCGCTTTCCAGCTTGGCGCCGGTGCGTTCGGTGGCTTCTTCCAGTTCCTGGCCCTGGCGGCGCATGCTGTCGCCGGCGTTGCGGACCGAGGCGGTGATGCGTTCCGACGATTGGGTCAGGTCGCGGATACCGGCGCGCAGCATGTCGCCCGCGGCGCCGACCTGGGCGGCGGTCTTGTTCGAGGTTTCCTCGAAATCGCGGCTGATCTGGCGCAGGGCGTCGCCCGCCGTCTGCGAATTGTGGAAGACGCGCTGGGCGGCCTCGCCCACTTCGGCGGCGTGCTTGGCGATGGCCTGACCGAACGCCTTCAGCACTTCCGAGGAATCGTCGGCGACACGGGCCAGGGCGGCGGATTGGTCGCCCAGCTTTTCGCCCACCGCGCCGACGCTGGCCTGGGTCTGGTCGGCGGCGGCCACCACCTGCTCGGTCTGGCGGCGCAGCACCTCGGCCATGGATTTGACGCGGCCGGTGGCGTCCTCGGAGGCCACGGCCAGGGCGCCGGTGGCGCGTTCCAGCAGGTCCGAGACGTTGCCGGTTTCGGCGGTGGCGCGGGTGGCGGCGACGCCCACTTCGGTGGTGCGCTGGCGCAGGCCCTCGCCCACCGCTTCCAGTTCGACGCCGACGCGCGACGACACCGAGATCAGGTCGTTGGTGTTCTGGCGCAGGGTGTCGGCGATGGTCTTCACCTTGGCCATCACCTGATCGGCGGTGGACATCAGGTGGCGCGACTGCTGGTTCAGCGAGGCTTCGGACAGGCGGGCCTGGGTCGAAACCACGTTGGCGGCGTCGGCCAGTTCGTCGGCCTGCTTGCGCAGGGTCTGGCGGATGGCCTCGGCCTGACCGGCCGATTTCTCGGCGCCCTTGCCCAGATCCTCGATATGCAGGCGCAGGGTTTCCGACACTTCGCGGGCGCGGGCCTGCATCAGATCCGAGGCGGCGGACAGGGCGCGGGTCTGGCCCTGGAAGGCGTCGCCCACCTCGCGCACGCGGGCCAGGGCGCGTTCCACCGCCGCGTCCACGTCGTCCTTGCGCTGGGTGAAGACCTCGCCCACCTGGCCCAACTGGACGCTGGCCTCGTCGGCGGTGCCGCGCAGGTGCTCGGCGTGGCGGGCCAGCACCTCCTCCATCTCGCGGAAGCGGCTCATGGCCTGATCCGAGGCAGAGGACAGCTCGCGGGTCTGCACGCCGATGGATTCCTCGACGATCTTGATGCGCGACAGCACGCGTTCGGTGGTCTGGTCCAGGCTGGTGGCCTGGGTCTGCAACGACGCCGAGATGCGGCCGGTCTGTTCGGCCAGACGTTCGGCCGAACCGTCCAGTTCGGCATTCTGGCGGCTGAACAGGGATTCCAGCGCCTCGACCCGGCCCGCCAGGGTGGCGGCCACGTCCTCGACCCGGCCCGAGGTGGCGTCGGACACCTCTTGCAGGCGGGCGGTCTGGGTGGTGAAGACCTCGGACACCTGGGCGGCGCGGTCCACGGCGGCGCGCGACACCTGATCCAGTCCCTCGGCATGCTTGCGGATCTGGCCGGACAGGGTTTCCGCCCGCTCGGCGGCGCGGGACGACGCATCCTCGATGGCGGCGACCTGGGCCTGCATCACCTCGCCGAACTCGCGCGCCTTGATGGCGGCGTTGTCGGTGGCGGTGGACATTTCCTGGGTTTGCAGGCGCAGCATGTGCTCGACCTCGCGCGCCCGGCTGCTGGCGGAATCGGCGGCCTGGGTCAGCCGCTCGACCTCGCCGCGCAGGGCGTCGAGCGCGGTGCGGGCCTCGGTGTTGATGCGGCCGACCAGACCGCTCATGGCCTCGACCTGCCCGGCCATCACCTTGCGCACCGCCTCGGCCTCGGCCAGCGCGGTCGCGGACGCCTCGGACAATTCGCGGGCCTGGGCGCGCAGGGAATCGGCCACCTGCTTGACACGGGTCTCGGCGCCCTCGGCCGGATAGGTCAGGCGCGAGAGTTCGTCGGACAATTGGGCGGCGACGGCGCGCACGGCGCGGCCACGGTCGGCCCAGGCCAGCACCAGCCACAGGAAGGCGGCGGGCACCAGGGCGGCGCCGACGATACCGCCCAGTTCCTGCGGTTGCAGGACCATGACGTTTTCCCAGCCGATGCTGTTGGAAACGTAAGAGGCGCAAAAGGCCAGCCACGCCACGGTGGCGGCCAGACCGACGGCGTTGACCGCCAGGGCCAGGGCGCCGCCCGAACCGCCCGCCTTGGCGCGGGACTTGGAGCGGACCGGCGGCGACAGCGGCGGCTCGGCCGAGAGCTGCGGCAGCGGCGGCGCGGATTTCTTGCCGGACACCGCTTCGACGAGGGCGTCCAGGCCCTGCTCTTCCTCGCCACGCACGATCGTCGTCTCACCCATGGCCGCCACATCTCCTCGCGCTTTTGTCGCGCTTGTATCGGGCCGCCAGGAAGATCACGGCATCGGCGAAGGCGGCCCAGGCTTCGCGAATACCTTGCAAATTCT
Source organism: Pseudomonadota bacterium (assembly GCA_023458315.1). Lineage (GTDB taxonomy): Bacteria > Pseudomonadota > Alphaproteobacteria > Rhodospirillales > Magnetospirillaceae > Magnetospirillum. The sequence continues at coordinate 26,460 of JAEXAH010000005.1, read as the reverse complement.
GTCACGGACAACAGCCGCGCCCCATCGCGGCGTTCCGATCCGGAAGAAAACACCGTTCCGCATGTTCCACGGCAGCAGAACATCCGCGCGGAAAGTGACGAAAACCCGGGAAAACTGTCCTGACGGCGTGGATGACGCCCCAGGAACTTGCATCCCCCGCGAGAGGATGCCTATGCCCACGGCAAAATGCAAATATTTGCGCCCGAAGGAAAACCGCCGGGTCCAGGGTTGGCGCCGACCTTATAATCCATAAATATAGTAGACTAATAAATGTCGGTTGACGCAAACGTTTGTGTGAATTACATTCGCCCTATCGTTCCCGGAGAGCCCCCATGCCCGATACCCGCCACCTGGACACCATCGCCGCCATCGCCCGCCGGGCGGGGCTGAGCCCGGCCGACCCGGTGCGCCAGCCCCTGGCCGAGGCGCGGCAGCGCGCCTGGGACTACCAAATGGTGTGGAACACCCCCCTGCCCGAAATCGGCGGCGTGGTCGAGACGGCGACCGTCAGCCCGCGCGGCACGGCGGTGCGCCTGCGTATCCACTATCCCGACCAGCGCCGCGACGGCGTGCCGGTGCTGCTGTATTTCCATGGCGGCGGCTTCGTGCTGAACGGCATCGACACCCACGAACGGCTGATGCGGCTGCTGGCCCGGCGTTCGGGCGCGGCGGTAATCGGGGTCGGGTACACCCTGGCGCCCGAACTGCGCTTTCCCGGCCAGATCCACGAAGCCCTGGCGGCGGTGGCCTGGGTGCGGCAGCACGGCGCCACCCATGGCCTGGACGCGGCGCGCCTGGCGCTGGGCGGCGATTCGGCGGGCGCCAATCTGGCGCTGTCCACCCAACTGGCGCTGCGCGATCGCGGCCTGGCGGCGCCGGTGCAGGGAGTGCTGTTCTACGGCATGTTCTCGGCCGACCTGGACACCCCGTCCCATCTGGCTTTTGGCGGCGGCGGCTTTGGCCTGACCACCGAGCGCATGGACTGGTTCTGGTCGCAATACCTGGCCGACCGCGCCCAGCGCGACAACCCGGCGGCGGCACCGTTGCTGGCCGATTTGCGCGGTCTGGCGCCGCAACTGGTGATCGGCGCCGGGCTGGACTGTCTGCTGGACGATTCGCTGCGGCTGGCGGCACGGCTGCGGGCGGCGGGCAACGCGGCACGGCTGTCGGTCCAGGCCGGGGTGCCCCATTCCTTCATGCAGATGAGCGCCCATCTGCCCCCGGCCGACGCCGCCGTCACCGAGGCGGCGACGATCCTGGCCGACGCCTTCAGCCGGCGACCGAACCGGGCAGCGGCATAAGCGGCAGGGCGCGGTCGGCGGGAAAGCGCAGGCGGACCCGGGTGCCGCGCCCCGGCGCGCTGTCCAGGCTCAGCGTGCCGCCGTGCAATTCCATCAGGCTGCGCGACAGCGACAGGCCCAGCCCCATGCCCTGGTAGCGGCGCTCCAGCCGCCCGTCCACCTGGGAAAACGCCGACAGAACCCGTTCCTGGTCCTGGGGGGCGATGCCGATGCCGGTATCCTCGACCTCCAGTTCGATGCCGCCATCGGCGGCACGGCGGCCGCGCACCGTCACCGATCCCCCGGCGGGGGTGAACTTGACGGCATTGGACAACAGGTTGAGCAACACCTGCTTGAGCCGCAGGGCGTCGCCATGCAGGTCGGGCAGGTCGGCGGCCAGATCCTGCGCCAGCCGCAGATCCGCCGCCCGCGCCCGATCGCCCACCATCACCAGGGTCGAGGCCACCAGGGCCGCCACCGACACCCGTTCGTCGCGCAACGCCAACCGGCCGCTTTCCACCCGCGACACGTCCAGCACGTCGTTGATCAATCCGGTCAGGTGGTGGGCGGCCTCGACGATATGGCCGCAATAATCGCGGTAGCGGTCGTTGCCCAGCGCCCCCAGGATTTCCGCCTGCATGGTTTCGGCGAAACCGGTGATGGCGTTCAGCGGCGTGCGCAATTCGTGGCTCATGGCCGCCAGGAACTGGGTCTTGGCGCGATTGGCCAGTTCGGCCGCCTGCTTGGCGTGCAGCAGCGCCTCGGCGGCGGCGTGACGGTCGGTGACGTCCAGCCCCCAGGCCACCAGCGCCTGCCGCCCCTCGAAGGCGACGGGGGTCCAACTGACCATGTACCAGCGGCGCGGCCCGCTTTCGGGAACGCATTCGATCTCGGCCGTCACCGTCTGGCCGCTGGCCAGCGCCTCGGCCACCTTGAGGCGGCGCAGGCCGGGATCGGCGTGAAAGCGGTTGGCATCCTGCCCCAGCACCTGATCGGACGGCAGGCCCAGGATCTCGGCGTGACGGCGGTTGCAGAACAGCACCCGGCCGTCCGGGGCCGTGACCAGCACGCCCACCGGGCTTCCCTCCAGCAGCGCCTTCAACCGCGCCTCGGCCTCGTGCGAGGCGGCGGCGGCGGCCTCGGCGGCGGACAGGCGGGCCACCATCTCGGCCTCGGAATAGATGCCGACGATGGAGCGGCTGGTCAGCAGCGCGCGGGCCAGACCGTGGCTGAGGATGAAGAAACCGGCGGCGAAGATGGCGTGGGCCAGCCACCACAGATGGGTCCACGGCGCCGCCAGCAGGAACGCCACCGACGAAATGGCGAAGGCCACCAGCGCCGCCTGATAGGCCCCCATCAGCCCCGACCGCAGCCGCCGCCAGCGGATGACCGCGACGCCGCCCAGCGCCAGTGCGATGGACATGCCCTCCAGGATCAGGCGGACGCGCGGGTCGCTGGCCGCCGGCAAATGCGCCAGACCGGCCACCGCCACGTCCAGCGCCACCACCGCCGCCAGCCAGCCGATCCAGGTGGCGGGATCGCGCCGCCGCGCCGGGGGCTCGACCGCCTCGCCATAGCGCAGCAGCGCCTCCAGCAGAAAGGCGGCCATCACCACCCGCGACGCCGGGCCGAACAGGATGAACAGCCACATGTTGTGGTCGTCCTGCCGGGTCAGGGCGCCGTGCGGCGCGTAGACCAGGGCGAAACCGACAAAGGCCAGCGCCACATAGCGCAGGGCCGGTTCGCCGCTGGCCCGGAAACAGCGCCACGCCACCCACCCCGCGAACAGCGACAGCAGGATGGACAGGCCGATGGCGATTTCATGGAACAGGTGGTGGTGGAACACCAGGGCCGGGGTCTGGAAGAAGTGCAGATAGCCGACCAGCAGCAGCGGCGCCACGGCGAATCCCACCTCGAGCCCGCCCTTGTACAGCGCGGTCAGGCCCAGCAGCGCACGGGATTCAGGGCGACTCGGCTCCCCAGGCACTGTTCCCACCTCGTTCGTCCACCACCCCGAAAGGATAGGGGCGCCCCGAAAGGGCTTCAAGCGAAACATCGCCGCACAGGGTTCACTTGATTCGGCCGCCGCTTCGCGCCAGCATCGCCCCCCATGACCACACCCGACCAATCCCCGCCGCCACCCGCGCGGCGTTCCGTCATCGCCCGCGCCTTCCTGCTGGGCGACCGCCTGGACATTCGCGGCTTCGAGCAGAAGCAGGCGCTGGCCACCACGCCCCTGACCGTGCGCATGGGCCGCGACGGCCATGCCGTGCTGTTCCGCTATGGCGCCGTGGTGCTGTTCGACGTCACCGCCGAAGAGGAAGCCCACTTCCTGGCCGACGTGGCGCGGCTGGTGTCCGACCCCCTGCCCACCCCCGGCCGCGACCAGGCCCATGTGGACATCGTGCCCGGCAGCACCGAGCACGTGGACCCCGACGGCAACATCGTGCTGTCGGAACTGACGCCCGAGCGCATGCAGATCGTCGCCGACGTGCTGGCCAAGGACGTCATGCTGGACCATTTCGAGGTCAAGGTGGCCGACGTCTTCGACCGGGTCGAGCCGCTGGCCGCCCGCCTGAAAAAGCACGGCAGCCGCAATTTCAAGATCCGGGAATTGCTGAGCCAGATCGGCGACGTGCTGCTGACCCAGCACCGCATGGTCGGCCGCGCCGAGGTGCTGGAGAAGCCCGAGGTGCTGTGGTACACGCCCGAACTGGAAGGTCTGTTCGGGCGCCTGGAACGGGAATACGAGGTGCGCGAGCGGTCCCGCGCCCTGGACAACAAGCTGGAGGTGATCGGCGACACCGCCGAAACCCTGCTGGATCTGGTCCACACCACCCGCTCGTTGCGGGTGGAGTGGTACATCGTGCTGCTGATCGTCTTCGAGATCGTGCTGAGCCTGTGGGAGAAAGTGCTGAAATAGCCTTTCCCCACAGACCCGGCGAGCTTACTGCGCCCCCAGACTGCATTCCCGCCAGATGGCGACCATCAGATCGGATTTCACCGATCCGGCATCGCCGGTGGCGCACCACACCGTCACCGACACGTCCACGGTCTTTTCACCGAACTTGCCCAGGGACACCGCGGGCGCCGGTTCCGCCGCCACGCGGGGATCGGCCTTGATCAGCGCGCGGATGGTGTCCAGCGTGCGGTCGGCCCCGGCGCCATAGGGCACCGGCGCCACGATCTCGACCTTGCGGGTGGGATAGAAGGACAGGTTGCGCAGCGCGGCGTTCCACAGCGTCGCGTTGGGGGCGATCACCTGGATGTTGTCACCCGTCACCAGATGGGTGTGGAACAGCGACACATCCTTGACCGTTCCGGCCAGACCGCCGCCCTCGATGCCGTCGCCCACCTTGAACGGACGGAACAGCAGCAGCATGACGCCCGCCGCCAGGTTGGACAGGGTGCCCTGCAACGCCAGACCGACCGCCAGACCGGCGGCGCCCAGGATGGCGACGACCGAAGTGGTCTGCACGCCCAACCGTTCCAGCACGGCGATGCCCGTCACCGCCAGCAGCGCCCAGCGGGCCAGCGAGCCGAAGAAGCCGCGCAGCATCTGGTCGGCGACGCGCACCCGGGCCAGACCGCCCTTGACCGCGCGCTCGGCCCAGCCGGCCAGCACCCAGCCGACCACCAGCGTGACCAGCGCCCAGGCGCCGTTGGCACCCCAATGGATGGCGAGGTCCGTCACCTGCGCCAGAGAGGAGGTGGAAAGTTCGGGCATCGGGGATTCTCCTCAGGTGTTCCGCCATTCGGCGAGTGTAGGATACGCCGCCTTCAGCACGTCCCAGCCCGGCACGACCATGTCGCCCTTGGGCTTGGGGGAAAGGCGGGTGCGGCTTTCCAGATTGGCCGCCCGTTCCGACGATTTGGGATGGCTCGACAACAATTCATTCATCGTGTGATGGCCGTATTGCCGGTCCTGCCGCTCCAGCTTGCGCATCAGCGACACCGTCCACGACGGGTCCATGCCCGCCCGGCGCATCAGTTCGACGGAATGTTCATCCGCCTCGTACTCGTTCTCGCGCGAGAAGCCGGTGATCAGCAGATCGAACACGCTGGCGCCCTGGGCGCCGCCGGACACCAGTCCTTCGGCCGACATCTTCGCCATGTCCAGCATGCCGTGCTGGTCCGCGTGCCGCAAGGTGTCGACCCATCGCTGGCGCAGCAGGGAATGCATGCAATCCACGTGTCCCATCTCGTGCGCCACCACCGCCATCAATTCGCCGGGATGGTCGCAGGCGGCGATCAGTCCGGCATTGAACGCCATCTTGCCGCCGCCCAGCGCCCAGGCGTTGATGGTGGTGTCGCGGCCCACCCTGGCCTCCCACGGCAGGTTGCGGCGATCGGTCACGCGCGCCAGCGGCGTGATGAAGCTTTGCATGGCCTGCTGGATCCGGGCGTCGGACACCAGCCCGCCGCTCTCCTGGTTGATGGTTTCCAGATAATCCCGGCTGCCCAAGGCGATTTCCTGCCGTTCCTCCTCGGGCGTCACCTGACGGCGGGGGCCCTGGCGGAACACGCCGTCGCCACCGCCGCCACCACCGGCACCGGCGCCGCCCCCTCCTCCGGCACCCGCCGCCTGGGGGGCGGCGCGCTGCGACGGAAAGCCGTTGCGCGGGTCGTCATAGGGATCGACCTGGGCCCAGGGATCGCTTTGCGCTCCGATGGCCTGGGCCCAGGCAGGCAGGGTGGCGGCGGTACCAAGACCGGCAAGGCCGGTCAGCAGCAGACGACGACGGGTGACGGGCATTCTTCCCCCAAGGAACACGCGTTGATCGCGCTACCTTAAAGCAATTCCGCCCGCGACGGAATCACGCCCCGCACCACACCGGGTGGCGCTTGCCCAGAAAGGCGTCGATACCCTCGGCCGCGTCCTTGGCCCGCATGTTCTCGACCATGACGCGGGTGGCGTAGTCATAGGCGTCGTCCAGCCCCATCTCGGCCTGACGATAGAACGCCTCCTTGCCGATGCGCAGGGTATAGGGCGACTTGGCGGCCAGGGTGGCGGCGGCCTCGGCCACCACGCCGTCCAGTTCGGCGGCGGGCAGCGCGCGGTTGATCAGGCCCCAGGATTCGGCCCGCGCCGCATCCACCGGCTTGCCCAGCAGCAGCAATTCCATGGCCTGCTTGCGCCCGACATTGCGGGCCAGCGCCACCATGGGCGTGGAACAGAACAGGCCGATATTGACGCCGGGCGTGGCGAATTGCGCGGTGTCGGCGGCATAGGCCAGATCGCACGACGCCACCAACTGGCACCCGGCGGCGGTGGCCATGGCGTGGACGCGGGCGATCACCGGACGGGGAAAGCGCACGATGGCCTTCATCATGCGCGAGCATTGGGTGAACACCGCCTCAACCCCGGCGGCATCCAGGCCGCGCATCTGCTTGAGGTCGTGACCGGCGCAAAAGGCCGGACCGTTGGCGGCCAGGATCAGCGCCTTGACCGACCCGTCGGCGGCCAGACGGGCCAGGGCCGCCTCGACCTCGGTCATCAGTTCGATGGACAGGGCGTTGCGGGCCTGCGGGCGGTTCAGGGTGATGGTGGCGACGCCATCCCGGACATCGGTCAGCAGGATGGGCTCGGAACCGGTGGTCATGTTTCCTCCCTTGCGTGGGGTCGCTTATTGCTTCGGGCGGAACGTCGTTGCGTTCCGCCCGACAGGGTAAGCGACTTTGCGCAAGGAACGAATGATCTTTGTTATTGATGGTCGTTGCTATTCCGGCCCCACCGTGGCCACCGTCAGCTTTTCCGGCGCGTCGGACAGCAATTGCAAGGCAATGGTGCCGTTGGCGCTGCGGATCAGCAATTCGCAACACCATAGATCGTCCTCGATCTGGGTGGCGCGGGAGACTTCGATGCGACTGACCGCGTCCACGTCCATGCTGAGGCTGTGGTTGTCGCGGAAGGATATGGCGGCAACGGTTTTCATGACACCCCCGTACAGGCGAACCCCCGATCTAGGTTCGCCCAGCCCGCCCGCGGAATCAACATTCATCGCCCGAGTAATACGCCCGCCAAGGGACGGGTCAGCGCGGTCGTCACCAGCGCCATCATCACCATGCCGGAAAAACCGGCGGCCGACAGGATGCCGCGATCCAGCAGCAAGGTCAGAACCACCAGCTCCATCAATCCCTTGCAGCCGACCAGGGCGCCCAGCGCCCACGCCTCGCGGCGGTTCCAGCCCTGGACCAGCGCCGGAATCGCCGCCGACACCAGCTTGGCCGCCACCGCCGCGACGCTGGTCAGGACGAAGACCAGCCAGCCGCCGTCCAGCCCACCCAACTGGGTCTTCAGCCCGGTGGCGATGAAGAAGAACGGCAGCAGCACCACCATCAGGAACGATTCGAACTTGGCCAGCAGATCGCGGGCCAGGGCCTTGGGCACCACCGCGCCGAAGGCGAAGGCGCCGACCACCGCGTGCAGCCCCAGAAGCTCGGTGGCCAGGGCCGAGGCCAGCAGCCCCACCGACAGCAGCACCACCTCGCGTTCCGACACCACGCCGTCGGCATGGCGCACCAGCCGCGCCAGCAGCGGCCGCACCGCCAGCGCCAGCACCAGCGCGAAGGCCACGGCGCCGCCCGCGATCACCGCCAGCCGCCACGCCGGGCCGCCCTGGGCGCCCACCAGCAGCACCGCCACCATCAGCCACAGCGCCGCGTCGTTGGCGGCGGCGCAGCCCAGCGCCTCGGCGCCCAGGCGGGTGTTGGTCAGCCCCATCTCGCGCAAGATGGCCGCCAGCACCGGCAGCGCCGTCACCCCCACCGCCACGCCGACCCCCAGCACGAAGGCCCAGGGCGAAGCCGCCGCCCCCACCGCCTGCGGCGCCACATGCAACAGCAGCACCCCCACACCGCAGCCGACGAAGGTGGGCACGGCGAAAGTGGACAGGGCGTTGACGGCAAAGGCGCGGCCGCGCCCGGAAAACTCGGTCAGGTCGAAATGCAGACCGGTGGCGAAGGCGAAATAGCACACCCCCAGCCACACCAGCCCATCCAGCGCCGCCAGCGCCCCGGGCGGAAAAGCCACCGCCCACAGCCCCGGCGCCACCCGCCCCAGCAGACTTGGCCCCAGCGCCAGCCCGACGGCGATCTGCACCACCACCAGCGGCACCCAACGCCGGACACCGCCCAGCCGCCACAGGGCGAAGGGCAGTCCGATCACCAATCCGGCATGAAGAAGGAACAGGGCAAGGGTCGGCATTCCCCTGACATGCCACAGCCCGGCGGAATTTCCCACACATTTAACGACACATTTATTAGATCGGCATTATATTACACATGTATAACGTTGTTTTGCCCACACCCGGTGACGCCCAAATCGCCACCCCATCACGAACGGCCGCCAGAGCGGCTTCCGAGAGCGGTATCAGGATACCTCAATCGTAACGCATTGATTTTAAACGATTTATTTTCCATTGACTCTGAGGGCGCCGCTGGCCATACTCCGCGACCTTCGGAGGCCGGATTTGTCCGGACTCCTCAACTGGTTTTGCCGTGGGTGCCATGAAGACCTATAACGTCAAACCGTCCGAAATTGAGAAGAAGTGGGTTGTGATCGACGCGGACGGCGTCGTTCTGGGCCGCCTCGCCAGCATCATCGCGATGCGCCTGCGTGGCAAGCACCTGCCCACCTTCACGCCGCACATGGACATGGGCGACAACGTGATCGTGATCAACGCCGAGAAGGTCAAGCTGACCGGCAACAAGCTGGCCGACAAGACCTTCTATTGGCACACCGGCCATCCGGGCGGCATCAAGGGCCGTACCATGGGCCAGCTGCTGAGCGGTCGTTTCCCCGAGCGCGTCATCATCAAGGCCGTCGAGCGCATGATCACCCGTGGTCCGCTCGGCCGCGCGCAGATGAAGAACCTGCGCGTCTACGCCGGCCCCAGCCACCCGCACGAGGCCCAGGCCCCGGCGGTGGTTGACGTCGCCTCGATGAACCCGAAGAACAAGAGGTAAGTCCCATGGCCGATCTCTCCAGCCTGGCCGACCTCAAGGCCGCCGCTCCGCAGGCCCAGCCCGTGCACGAGCGCAAGGTTGACGCCCAGGGCCGTTCCTATGCCACCGGCAAGCGCAAGAACGCCATTGCCCGCGTGTGGGTCAAGCCCGGTTCCGGCAAGATCACCGTCAACGGTCGCGACGTCACCACGTACTTCGCCCGTCCGGTGCTGCGCATGCTGATCAACCAGCCGTTCGAGACCGCCCGCGTCGAAGGCCAGTTCGACATCGTCGCCACCGTCACCGGTGGTGGTCTGTCGGGCCAGGCCGGCGCCCTGCGCCACGGCATCAGCCGTGCCCTGACCTTCTTCGACCCGGCCACCCGCCCGGCGCTGAAGGCTGGCGGCTTCCTCACCCGCGATCCGCGCGTGGTCGAGCGTAAGAAGTACGGTAAGCACAAGGCTCGCCGTTCCACCCAGTTCTCCAAGCGCTAATCGCGTTCAGGGAATTTGGTGTATGGTTCAAGAGGGTCGCCGGTTCGCCGGCGGCCCTCTTCCCGTTTATGATCACCCATCCCGTTGGAGTCCGTCCCATGCCCATCCTTTACGTCGCCATCAGCAAGACCATGCAGGAATGGGGCGCCGATGTCGGCCTGGGCAAGAACCTGTTCAAGATGGGCATCGCCGACGGCCAGACCCCGGAACAGGCGGTGGCCGGAATGGGCGGACAGGACGACTGGAAAATCCTGAAGACCGCCGAGACGGATCTGACCGAGGACGAGGCGCTGGCCCGGCTGGGCCGCAAGGAAAAGCTGGTCGACCCCAATTACTACCCAAAGCTGCGCGGCGCCCCGGGCATCGTCAAGATCAACCTGACGGCCATGGAAAACGCCCGGCTGGTCGCCCTGGCGCTGGAAGGCAAGGCCCCGCCCAAGGGCAAGGCCAAGCCCGCCGACATCGCCGCCTATCTGATCAACAACACTCTGCGCTGAGCCTTCCTTCCCTACTTGCCCCACGCCTTCTCGAACAGGTTGAGCCCCTGGCGGGCCAGCGCCAGCCCCTGCATCAACCCGTCGCCGGACGATCCCTGGTCGGCGGCGTTGCTGGCGCGGGCATCCAGAAGCGCCTGCTGGTCGGTCAATTGTTCTTCGCTGTCACGCACCATGCCCGACATCAGCGCCTGACCGGACCCGGAGCCCATGCCGATACCGCCCGCCGCCAGCCGCGCCCGGGTCGAGGCCAATTGCCGGTTGAGCAGATCCCGCTGCTGCTTGGCCTTGATGTTCTGCTGCTGCTGCGCATAGGCATTCTGCGCCTCGATCTGCGCCGCCTGGGCCTTCGCCGCCTTGGACGCCTGCTGATGCCCGGCAACCATCGATAAGCCCTGCAAGCCCAAGCTCGCCGCCTCGAACGCACCCATTTTGAATTCTCCCGCGAAAATGTTCCTTGTATGTTCTTATCAAAAAATTACCATCGCCGTCAAGGAACACAATCCCAGGACGCAAAATGAAGGCCATGTCTGCGCAGGCTGTTGGTGGTTCATGTGGGGCACCACCAGCGACGTTTCGCGGGACTTTGCAGCACAATACAGCCGTCATGCGCGGACTTGATCCGCGCATCCACGCGGTGCCGTCCAGCATGGTGCGGCCGGGAAAACGTGGATGGCCGGGTCAAGCCCGGCCATGACGAAAGCCAAACGGTCCCGGACCACCAACAGGTCCCGCTGACATACCCAAAAAGAAACGACGGCACCGGTTGAAACCGATGCCGCCGCATTCAGGAAAAAAGACCTTAAATCTAGACCGCGCGGGCCTTGACGTAGGAGCCCGGAGCGTCGTCCAACGCCTTCAGCTTGCCGTCGCCCGGCACGCGGGCGGCGACCTGGGGACCGGCGAACTTGGACGCCCAGGCATGCCAGTCGGGCCACCACGAGCCTTCTTCCTGCTTGGCGCCGTTCAGCCAGGTGTCGGGGTTCTTCACCTTCTTGGCGTTGGTCCAATAGCAGTACTTGTTGGCGGCGGGCGGGTTGACCACGCCCGCGATGTGGCCCGAGGCGGCCAGCACGAACTTGACCGGGCCCGAGGTGTTCTGGGTCAGCGAGAACGTGCTCTTCCACGGCGCGATATGATCCTCACGCGTGGACAGCATGTAGATGGGGGTCTTGATCTTCGACAGTTCGATCGGCACGCCCGCCAGGGTGATGCCGCCCGGAACCACCAACTGGTTTTCCTGGTACATCTTGCGCAGGTAGAAGCTGTGCATGGCGGCGGGCATGCGGGTGGAATCCGAGTTCCAGTACAGCAGATCGAACGGGAACGGATCCTTGCCCAACAGGTAATTGTTGACCACGAACGACCAGATCAGGTCGTTGGCCCGCAACATGTTGAAGGTCATGGCCATGTCGCGGCCATCCAGGTAGCCGTGCTCGCTCATCATGTTTTCGATGTTGCTGAGCTGCTCCTCGTCGATGAACACCCCCAGTTCGCCCGGCTCCTTGAAGTCGGTCATGGTGGTGAACAGCGTGGCCGACAGGATGCGGTCGTCGCCCTTGGCGGCCATGTAGGCCAGGGTGCACACGGTCAGGGTGCCGCCCAGGCAATAGCCGACGATGTTGGCCTGACGCTCGCCGGTGGCCTGTTCGATGGCGTCCAGCGCCGCCAGCGGGCCTTCCAGCATGTAATCCTCGAAGCCCTTGGCGGCCAGCGCCTCGTCGGGATTGACCCACGAGATCACGAACACCGTGTGGCCCTGATCCACCGCCCATTTGATGTAGCTGTTCTTGGCGCGCAGATCGAGGATGTAGAACTTGTTGATCCACGGCGGCACCACCAGCAGCGGCGCCTTCAGCGCCTTGTCGGTGGTGGGGGTGTACTGGACCAACTGCATCAGGTCGTTCTGATAGACCACCTTGCCCGGGGTGACGGCGATGTTCTCGCCCACCTTGAAGGCGTCGTAATCGGTCATCTTGATGCTGAGCTTGCCGTGGCCGCGTTCCAGATCCTCAAGCAGATTGTTGAGGCCCTTCAGCAAATTCTCGCCGCCGGATTCCACGGTGGCGCGCAGCACCTCGGGGTTGGTCAGCACGAAGTTGGACGGCGCCATGGCATCCACGAACTGCCGGGTATAGAAATCCAGCTTCTGCGCCGTGTGCTCGTCCAGTCCCTCGACCCCGTGCACCACGCCGTTCATGTAGCGGGCGGACAGCAGGTAGGATTGCTTGATGAAGTCGAAGACTTCGTTCTCCTCCCACATCTCGTCCTTGAAACGACGGTCGGCGGCATCGGGCTTGGCCACCGGATCGGCATGCTCGCCCATGAAGCGCAGGGCCGTGTTCTGCCACAGCGCCATGTAATCCTGCCACAGGTTGAAATTGGCCTCGACCAATTTCGCAGGATCGGTCATCAGCTTTGCGGTCATCTCTAGAAACGCATTGCCGATATTCAGTGGATCAAAGTTGAAATTGGCCGGTTCAGCCGATTGACGACTGAGAAAGTCCGCCACTATGCGCTGGCTTCGCTCGGCGATATTGGACATCGCCTTGGACAGTTCAGCAGGGTCGACCATCTTGATTTCGGCACCCTTTTCCTCAGCCATATGTGTCCTCGTCTGAAGCTTTTACGGAAGGCGATCAAACATTTGGCGGCAATCCCAGGAGAGCATAACACCGAAGCCCGAACAACGGCCATCCCCCTTCGCGGCGCCCTTCTTGGCCTATATACTTTCGAACGCCAGCCTGATAAACGTGAAGATGCCGTAAAAGTTGGCTGAGCGTCCATTTTCTACGTCATTCTGGGGTGGTGGTCATACCATGTTGGGTCGCATCGATCTGAAGACCGGTTTCAGCCGCAAGCGCGCGCTGACGGCCGTTAAGGTTGTTTTCGCCGTGACCATGCTGACGGGCTGTTCCTCGGTCCCCGATTACGTCAATCCGGTCAGTTGGTTCGAAAGCGACGAACCGGCCGTGGCCTCCCCGGTCGGCAAGCCGGGCGACGCCAAGCAATCGGCCGATTCCCGCAAGGATCTGGCCAAGGGCCTGCCCGCCGACAAGAACAATTCCAAATACGCCGAGCCGGTGCGGCGCGAGATCGCGCCGACCAAGCAACTGGCCCGCCGCACCCAGCCCGCGACCGACGCCCAGGTGGCGCAGTTGCCCGAAGGCGCGGTGCCGCCCAAGCCCGTCGTCACCTCGCAAGCGCTGGCCGCCCGCGACGAAGGCCCCAACGCCCCGCCCGGCAGCGTCAACATGGTTCCGCCCGCCGCCGCCGACATTCCGGAAACCGTGCCGGTGCGCGGCCGCCGTCCGTTGCAGGAACAGTTCCAGCGCCGTCTGGCCGAATCGGCGTCGCAGACCGTCACTCCCGGTCTGGTCGCCATGCCCGCCTCTTACGGTTCGGGCGGCGGCTATGGCCTGCGCGAAGAGGAACCCATCCATCTGGTGCCGCCGTCGTCGCGCCGTTCGAAGGGTGGCGGCAAGGGCCTGGCGGCGCCCGCCCCGATCCCCGAGCCTTCGGCCAGCTTCCAGGTGGCGACCCTGGATTTCGACAGCGGCAGCAAGCTGAGCAGCGCCGACCGCGCCGCCGTGGCCGAGGTCGCCCGCCTGTACCGCCAGACCGGCGGCGTGGTGCGGGTGGTCGGCTATGCCCCGCCGCCGGTGTTCGGCGGCGATGCCGTGGCCCAGGTCATGGGCGGCCTGGATACCGCCATGAAGCGGGCCGACGCGGTGGCCCGCGAACTGACCCGGCGCGGCGTGCCCGCGGGCAAGATCATGGTGGGCGGCGAACCCGTCACCGCCGTGACCGAGGCCGGGGCCAAGGTCTATATCGACGTCATCTGACCGGCCGCCGGGCGGCCGCCGCGACCGCGTCGCCCAGGCGCTGGCGGTGATCGCCCCCGGCGTGCCACGGTTCGAGCGCGCCGCCATCCTGGATCACGCCATGGATTCGCCGGGTCTGCGCCCGGCTTCGGCCCAGGCCGCCGCCTGGGCGGCGCTGACCGCCTATGTCCGTCATGAACTGACCGATTACGACGCGCTGCTGGCCGAAGGCTACGACGCCGACGCCGCCCGCCATTTCGTGCGCCCGGAGATGGAGCGCATCCTGGCCGCCTGGGGCTGCCGCCACCCGCTGGACGGCGGCTGAACCCTTCAAAAAGATGTCGATTCTTGACCGGGGGCGCGCTAGAACTGGCCCCTTCCCAATCCTCGCATAAGGGCTTTTCCGGCCTTGTCTTGCCGAGGCCGGATTGGCGGATGAAAGAGTCGTCACCATGAGCACGGAACAAGAATTCCATCGGATCAAGCGCCTTCCCCCCTATGTGTTCGCCGAGGTGAACGCAATGAAGGCCCGAGCCCGAGCTTCCGGCGACGACATCATCGATTTCGGCATGGGCAATCCCGACCAGCCCACCCCCGACCACATCGTCGACAAGCTGGTCGAGGCGGCGCGCAACCCGCGCGCCCACCGCTATTCCATGAGCCGCGGCATCCCCGGATTGCGCAAGGCCCTGGTCAATTACTATCAGCGCCGCTTCGGCGTTTCGCTGGACCAGGAAAGCGAATGCATCGTCACCCTGGGCTCCAAGGAAGGTCTGGCGAACCTCGCCAACGCCATCACCAGCCCCGGCGACGTGGTGCTGGTGCCCAACCCCAGCTACCCGATCCATCCCTATGGCTTCATCATCGCGGGCGGTTCCTGCCGCTACGTGCCGGTGACGCCGGATGCCGATTTCCTGCGCGCCCTTGACCGCGCGGTGCGCCATTCGGTGCCCAAGCCCATCGCCCTGGTGCTGAACTATCCCAGCAACCCGACGGCGCTGCTGGCCGATCTGGATTTCTATGGTCAGGTGGTGGATTTCTGCCGCCATCACGGCATCTGGATTCTGTCCGATCTGGCCTATTCGGAAATCTATTTCGACGTGGCGCCGCCGCCGTCGATCCTTCAGGTGCCCGGCGCCAAGGATATCGCGGTGGAATTCACCTCCATGTCCAAGACCTACAACATGCCGGGCTGGCGCATCGGCTTCGCGGCGGGCAACAAGAAGCTGATCGCCGCCCTGGGCCGCATCAAGTCGTACCTGGATTACGGCGCCTTCACCCCGATCCAGGTGGCGGCCACCGCCGCCCTGAACGGGCCGCAGGATTGCGTCGAGGACATCCGCCAGCTTTACAAGGCGCGGCGCGACGTGCTGATCGAGGGTCTGCACGCCGCCGGTTGGGATGTGCCCAGCCCGCCCGCCACCATGTTCGCCTGGGCGCCCATCCCCAAGCCCTTCGCCCATCTCGGCTCGCTGGAATTCTCCAAGCTGCTGATGCGCGAGGCGCAGGTGGCGGTGGCGCCGGGCATCGGCTTCGGCGAATACGGCGACAATTACGTCCGTATCGGCCTGGTGGAGAACACCCAGCGCACCCGTCAGGCGGTGCGCAACATCAAGTCCTTCCTGGGCAATTACGACAAGGTCCTGGAAGAATCCGAAAAACAACGCGCGGTGGCTGGCTGATGAACCCGTTGAAGATTGCAATCGCCGGCCTGGGCACCGTCGGTGCCGGTCTGGTCAAGCTGTTGAACGACAATGCCGAGGTGATCGCCGCCCGCTCGGGCCGTCCGCTCAAGGTGGTGGCGGTGTCGGCCCGTGACCGGTCCAAGGATCGCGGCGTCGCCATCGCCGCCGACGTGGCGTGGTACGAGGACGCCGCCAAGATGGCCGCCGAGGCCGACGCCGACGTCATCGTCGAAGTGATCGGCGGCTCGGACGGCATCGCCAAGCAGGTGGTGGAAACCGCCCTGGGCCGTGGCCTGCACGTCGTCACCGCCAACAAGGCGCTGCTGGCCCATCACGGCACCCAACTCGCCACCCTGGCCGAAGGCAAGGGCGTCGCCCTGGCCTTCGAGGCGGCGGTGGCGGGCGGCATCCCGATCATCAAGGCGCTGAAGGAAGGGCTGGCGGGCAACACCTTCAGCCAGGTGACGGGCATCCTGAACGGCACCTGCAACTACATCCTGACCACCATGCGCGAAACCGGCCGCGATTTTGGCGACGTGCTGGCCGAGGCGCAGGCCCTGGGCTATGCCGAGGCCGATCCCAGCTTCGACATCGACGGCGTCGACGCCGCCCACAAGCTGTGCATCCTGACCAGCCTGGCCTTTGCCACCCCGGTGGATTTCCAGGCCATGCATATCGAGGGTATCCGCCACGTTTCGGCGGTGGACATCGATTTCGCGGAAAAACTGGGCTATCGCATCAAGCTGCTGGGCATCGCCCGCAAGACCGACACCGGCATCGAACAGCGGGTCCATCCCTGCATGGTGCCGGTCAAGGCCGCCATCGCCCGTGTCGACGGCGTGTTCAACGCCGTGGTGGCCGAGGGCGATTTCGTCGGCCGCTCCATCTATGAAGGCCGTGGCGCCGGTGCCGGTCCCACCGCCTCGGCGGTGGCCGCCGATCTGGTGGACATCGCCCGCGGCTGCCGCACCCCCACCTTCGGCGTGCCGGTCGGCGCGCTGAAGGCGCTGCCCGCCGCGCCGCTGGCCGCCCGCCAGGGCGCCTATTACATGCGGCTGACGGTGGTGGACCGCCCCGGCGTGCTGGCCGACGTGTCCGCCGCCCTGCGCGACGAGCAGGTGTCGGTGGAGCAGATGATCCAGCCGGGCCGCGCCCCGGGCGAAACCGTGCCCATGGTCATGACCCTGCACGACACCGACGAGGCCGCCATGGAACGCGCCGTGGCCCGCATCGGCGCCTTGCAGGCGGTGGTCGAGCCGCCGCGCATCATCCGCATCGAGCACATGTAAGGGGGCGCCCCGCATGCCCAACAAGTTCTTCGTGCCGCCGCCGCAGGCGTTGGACCGCAATCTGGCGCTGGAGGTGGTGCGCGTCACCGAGGCCAGCGCCCTGGCCGCCGGACGCTGGGTCGGACGCGGCGACGAGAAGGCGGCGGACGAGGCCGCCTCGGCCGCCATGCGCGAGGCCCTGAACAGCCTGGCCATGGACGGAATCATCGTCAACGGCGATGCCGAGGACACGGCGCAGCCGCTGCATGACGGCGAGCATGTGGGCACCGACAAGGGACCGCGCGTCGATATCGCCCTGACCGCCATCGAAGGCGTCACCATCTGCGCCAAGGCCAGCCACAACGCCCTGTCGGTGGTGGCCGCCACCGATTCCGGCTCGTTCCTGCATGTGCCCAAGGGCGTGTACATGGAAAAGATCGCGGTCGGCGGCCATCTGCCCAAGGGCATCATCGACCTGGACCGCGAGCCCGAGGAAAACCTGGCCCGCGTCGCCGCCGCCAAGGGCATGGCCGTCACCGATTTGACGGTGTGCATGCTGGACCGCCCGCGCCACGCCGAATTGCTGGGCCGCATCTATGATGCGGGTGCCCGCGTGGTGCTGATCGAGGACGGCGACGTCTCGGGCGCCATCGCCGTCGGCCTGCCGGAAACCGGTATAGACCTCTATATGGGTTCGGGCGGTGCCGCCGAGGGCGTGCTGGCCGCCGCCGGCCTCAAGTGCCTGGGCGGCCAGATGCAGTGCCGTCTGATGCTGCGCGGCGAGGACGAAAGACAGCGCGCCCGCCGCGCCGGTATCGACGACCTGAACGCCAAGTGGGACGTGGACCAGATGGTGCGCGGCGACGTCATGTTCGCCGCCACCGGCATCACCGATGGCCATCTGCTGAAGGGCGTGCGCTTCCACAAGGGCGGCGCCATCAGCCATTCCATGGTCATGCGCTCCATGACCGGCACCATCCGCACGCTGACCGCGCGCCACGATTTCGACCGGCACGTCAAGCTGCACGACCGATGAGCGGCCCCGCCAGCGCCCCCGCCTTGACCGCAGACGCCTATCTGGGCGTCGAACGGTCGCTGACCGGTCGGCGCTGGCAGGCGGCGCCGGGCGACCCCCGGCTGGCCATGACCCTGGCCCAGCGGCTGGGCATCCCGGAAGTGGTGGGCCGCGCCCTGGCGGCGCGCGGCATCGGCCTGGACGACGCCGAACTGTTCCTGGCCCCCACCCTCAAGCATCTGCTGCCCGATCCCTTCCACCTGAAGGACATGGACCGCGCCGCCGAGCGGCTGGCCCGCGCCGTCATGGGCGGCGAAACCATCGGCATCTTCGGCGATTACGACGTGGACGGCGCCACCTCGTCGGCGCTGTTGCGGGTGTTCCTGGAATCGGTGGACGCCCGGGTCCGCGTCCATATCCCCGACCGCATCACCGAAGGCTACGGCCCCAACGCCCCGGCCCTGCTGCGCCTGCAAGCCGAAGGGGTGGGCGTGGTGGTGACGGTGGATTGCGGCACCACCGCCTATGCGCCGCTGGCCGCCGCCGCCGAATCCGGCCTGGACGTCATCGTGGTCGACCACCACGAGGCCGAGCCGGAACTGCCGCGCTGTTATGCCCTGGTCAACCCCAACCGCCTGGACGAAAGCAGCCCGCACGGCCATCTGGCCGCCGTCGGCGTCGCCTTCCTGGTGGCGGTGGCGGTCAATAGGGTGCTCAAGCAACAGGGCTGGTACCAGAACCGCCAGGCCCCCGATCTGCTGCAATGGCTGGATATCGTGGCGCTGGGCACGGTGTGCGACGTGGTGCCGCTGAAGGGCGTCAACCGCGCCCTGGTGACGCAGGGGCTGAAGGTCATGGCGCGCCGCGCCAATGTGGGCCTGTCGGCGTTGGCCGACGTGGCCGGAGTCAAGGAACGGCCCGACGCCTATCACCTGGGCTATGTGCTGGGGCCGCGCGTCAACGCGGGCGGCCGCGTCGGCGAGGCCGAATTGGGCACCCGCCTGCTGGCCAGCGACGACCCGGCCGAGGCCGCCGAGATCGCCAAACTGCTGGACGGCTACAACAAGGACCGCCAGGAGATCGAGGCCGCCGTGCTGCAACAGGCCATGGAGCAGGTGGAAGGCCAGAGCGATGACGGCCTGCCGCTGGTGCTGGCGGCGGGCGAGGACTGGCATCCCGGCGTCATCGGCATCGTCGCCGGACGGCTGAAGGAACGCTATAACCGCCCGGCCTGCGTGGTGGCGCTGGACGGCGCCGAGGGCAAGGGCTCGGGCCGCTCGGTCCCCGGGCTGGATCTGGGCGCCGCCATCATCGCCGCCCGTCAGGCGGGGGTGCTCAAGGCCGGGGGCGGCCACGCCATGGCGGCGGGCTTCACCGTGCTGCGCGACAAGCTGGACGCGTTCCGCACCTTCCTGGCCGATCGCCTGCAAGCCCAGTTGACCGGCGAATTGGTGCCCATCCTGGAACTGGACGGCGCGCTGGATTGCGCGGGCTGCACCACCGATCTGATCGATACCCTCAAGCAATTGGGGCCGTTCGGCGCGGGCAACCCGGAACCGCGCTTTGCCGTCACCAACGCCCGCATCATCAAGGCCGACGTGGTCGGCAACGGCCATGTGCGGGTGATCCTGAAGGGCGCCAGCGGCACCAGCCTGAAGGCCATCGCCTTCCGCGCCGCCGACAGCGACATGGGCCAGGCGCTGCTGGCCAGCCGCGGCGAAGCCTTTCACCTGGCCGGAACCTTGCGCGCCGACACCTGGCAGGGCTCGACCTCGGTGCAATTGGTGATCGAGGACGCCGCCACCGCGCGCTGATCGGCTGCGAAAAAAGAGCGTCATTCCCGCGAAAGCGGGAATCCATGTGTCCGCATTCCAGATATTGCGGTGAAGTCAGTATCTTTCCCCAACATGGACCCCCGCCTTCGCGGGGGTGACGGGAAAAGTGGGCTGTTCGAGGTTTTTTCCGCAGCCCCCTACCCCACCCTTTCCGCCGCCGCGCGACCGAAATCCTCGGCCGCCATGGGCCGTCCCAGCAGGTAGCCCTGGCCCAGACCACAGCCCATGCGGCGCAGCAACGAAAGCTGTATCTCCGTCTCGATGCCCTCGGCCACCACCTCGGCCGAGAAGGCGCGCGACAAATTGGTGACGGCGCCGACGATGGAACGGCTGGTTTCGTCGTCGGCCAGACGGCGGACGAAGGACTGGTCCAGCTTGAGGCAGGTGAACGGCACCTGATGCAGATAGGCCAGCGAGGAATAGCCGGTGCCGAAATCATCGATGGCGATCTTGGTGCCCAGGCCGCGCAATTCGGCCAGACGGCTGGTGCCCATCACCCCCTGGGGCAGCAGGCAGGATTCCGTGACCTCGACCGCCAGATTGTGCGGCGGCAGGCCGGTGCGGCGCAGCACCGCCTCCAGTTGTTCCAGGTAGTCCGATTGCATGAGCTGGCGGCCCGAGACGTTGACATGCACGTCGGCGTCGGGCGGCATCACCCCGTCATCCAGCCATTGCCGCATCTGGCGGCAGGCGGTTTCCAGCACGAAATGCCCCAGCGACAGGATCAGCGGCGATTCCTCGGCCAACGGAATGAACTGGGCGGGCGAAATCCAGCCGCGCCGGGGATGGTTCCAACGGACCAGCGCCTCGCAGCCCACCAGGGCGCGGTCGGACAGGCGGCAAATGGGCTGATAATGCACCCGCAATTCCCCGGCCTCGACCGCCCGGCCCAAATCGCCGATCAGCCGCACGGTGTCGCCCACCTGCAATTCCATCTCGGGGGCGAAGGCCAACAGGGTGCCGGGACCGCGCCGCTTGGCCTCGGTCATGGCCAGACCGGCGCGGCCGATCCACAGGTCGCGGCATCCCGGCTCCATTTCGCCGCTGACATGGCCGACGCACACCGACAGCCGCAATTCGTCGCCGCCCAGCGGGAACGGCGCCGAGAACGCCGCCAGCAGCCGCCGCCCCAGCATCTGTACCGTTTCCGGGTCGTCGGTGGTGATCAGGGTGACGAATTCGTCACCGGCGAAACGGCCGACCAGCGCGCCGTCGCCCGCCTCGCGGCTGATGCGCTCGGCCACCGCCGCCAGCAGCACGTCGCCGGTGTGATAGCCGACACCGTCGTTGATGGTGCGGAAACGGTCCAGGCCCAGCCGGAACAGGGCGCCGCCGCCGCCCTGGGCGGCCAGCCGGTCGAATTCCTCGGTGAAGCCGGCGCGGGTCAGCACGCCGGTCAGGGAATCCACGCAAATCTGCTGGCGCAGGCGGCCGAAGGATTGTTCCAGGCGCCCGACCATGACGTTGAAGGCGCTGACCAGTTCCTCGGCCTCGGACAACATGTGGGTGCCGGTCAGCGGGCTGGGCCATTCGCCGCGCGCCAGTTCCTTGGCGGCGCGGGCGGCGGTGCGGATGGGGTGGGACAGATGGTTGACCAGCCACAGCCCGAACAGCACCCCGAACACCAGCACCACCATGGTCATGATGGTGACACCGCGCTGACTGGCGCGGATGTCGCCCAGAACCTCGGCTTCCGGCAGGGCGACCACGATCCGCCAGGCCAGGCCGGGGGCGGCATAGGGCACCACCTCGGCGAACAGCGTGCCGTGGCCGTCGGCGGCGCGGATGCGCTGACGTTCGCTGCCCGCCACCAGGGCGGACACCGCCCGCAGCAACGAACTGGGGCTGTCGGTCAGCGCCAGACGGCGGGCGGCGGCGGTGCCGCACCCCGCCTCGCCCGTCGCCGCCACCGGCTCGGGCCGGGAATGGGCCACCAGGCAGCCGTCGGCGTCGATGACGGCGATGTCGCCGCCGCTGTCGCCCTTGAGCTGGCGCAGATAATCCGACAGATGGGACAGGCTGGTGTCGATGTCGGTGACGCCGACCAGCAGCCCCGAGGCCAGCCGCACCGGTTGCACCGCCGAAATGGTCAGGTCGGCCCGTTCGTCCCAATTGGCGTAGATGGGCGACCAGACCGGACCGCCCGTCTCCAGCGCCGCCCGGTACCACGGCCGGATACGGGCGTCATAGGCACCGAAATCCCCCACCTGCCGCGCGAAATCCTCGCCCTCGAAAGCCAGCAGGTGTCCATGGGTGCGCTGGTCGCGCAGCATCAGCGTCAGACGGTTGCCGTCGGGGATGCGCCGCACGCCGACGAAGTCGCCGTTCACCGCGCCGAACGCCACATAGGTCACGGCGGGAATGTCACGCACCACCCGCGGCATCAACCGCCGCACATAGGCTTCCACCGCCTCGACCCCGTCGTCGCCGCCCGCGTACAGGGATTGGGCGTCGATCTCCTCGGCCAGATGGCCGCTGAGCTTGAAGGACGAGCCCAGGAAATTGTCCAGGTGACTGCCCACCGAATGGGACCATACCTCCAGCACCCGGTTGGCGGCAGTGTCGGCAGCCCCCACCGAATATTGCCGGAACAACAACAGGAACACCGCCGCCAGCACCAGTGGGATCAACACCAGGGGCAAGGTGAACGCCTGTTTCAGCGTGAAGAAGTGCCGTTGCGCCATGGCACGCCCCCCTTCCCGATAACCTTTTCAGAAAGCCTAGCCCAACTCCAGGTACAGGAAACAGGCCGGATCATCCCCTTCCGACCACAGTCGCAACGGCCTCCACCCATGAGCGGATACGTATTTTTCCGATCTCCGGAAAACTTCCATTGTCAAATGATTACGCCGAAGGGCTGCCGCGTGATGGATCGGTTACTGGCCTTGACCCGCTGGTATTACAACTGAACATCCAATTGAAAATGCGGGGGAGCAGTCCCATGCCCAATCCCATGAAAAAGCTAGGATGGCTGGCGGTCGCCACGCTGGGCGCGGCGGCGCTGGGCGTCATCGCGCTGAAGCGCGGCGAAAGCATCAACGCGCTGTGGCTGGTGGTCGCGGCGGTGTGCACCTATTTCATCGCCTTCCGTTTCTACGGCCTGTTCATCGCCAACACGGTGCTGGGCGCCGATGGCAGCCGCCCCACCCCGGCGGTGCGGCGCAATGACGGCCTGGATTACGTACCGACCAACAAATACGTGCTGTACGGCCACCATTTCGCGGCCATCGCCGGTGCCGGTCCGCTGGTCGGCCCGGTGCTGGCGGCGCAGATGGGCTATCTGCCCGGCACGCTGTGGATCATCGCGGGCGTGGTGTTCGCGGGCGCGGTCCAGGACAGCATGGTGCTGTTCTGCTCCATGCGCCGCGACGGCCGCTCGCTCGGCGACATGATCCGTTCGGAAATGGGGCCGGTGGCCGGCGGCATCGCGCTGTTGGGCGTGCTGCTGATCATGATCATCATCCTGGCCATCCTGGCGCTGGTGGTGGTCAAGGCGCTGGCGGGCAGCCCGTGGGGCACCTTCACGGTGTTCGCCACCATTCCCATCGCGCTGCTGATGGGCGTCTACAGCCGCATCCTGCGGCCCGGCCGCATCGGCGAGATGAGCGTCATCGGCTTCATCCTGCTGATGGCCGCCCTGATCTTCGGCCGCGACGTGGCCGAAAGCGCCACCCTGGCGCCGCTGTTCACCTTCAACGGCGAAAAGCTGGCGCTGATCATCATCGGCTACGGCTTCGTCGCCTCGGTATTGCCGGTGTGGCTGCTGCTGGCGCCGCGCGACTATCTTTCGACCTTCCTGAAGATCGGCGCCATCATCGCGCTGGCGCTGGGCATCGCCATCGTCATGCCGCCGCTGAAGATGCCCGCCATCACCCAGTTCATCGACGGTACCGGCCCGGTGTTCAAGGGCAATTGGTGGCCGTTCCTGTTCATCACCATCGCCTGCGGCGCGGTGTCGGGCTTCCATGCGCTGATCAGCTCGGGCACCACGCCCAAGATGATCGAGAACGAGCGTCAGGTGGCCTTCATCGGCTATGGCGGCATGCTGATGGAATCCTTCGTGGCCGCCATGGCCATGGTGGCGGCCAGCGTGATCGAGCCCGGCATCTACTTCGCCATGAACAGCCCCGGCGCGGTGATCGGCAGCGACGTCGCCTCGGCGGCGGCCAAGATCTCGTCGTGGGGCTTCATCGTCACCCCCGAGATGCTGACCGAAATGGCCAAGGACGTGGGGGAAACCACCATCCTGTCGCGCACCGGCGGCGCGCCGACCCTGGCGGTGGGCATGGCCTACATCTTCTCGAACGTGATCGGCGGCAAGGCGATGATGGGCTTTTGGTACCATTTCGCCATCCTGTTCGAAGCGCTGTTCATCCTGACCGCCGTGGACGCGGGCACCCGTGCCTGCCGTTTCATGGTCCAGGACATGATCGGGTCGGTGTACGAACCGTTCCGCGCCACCCATTCGTGGTTCAACAACCTGATCGCCACCGCCATTTCCGTGGCGCTGTGGGGCTATATCCTGTACGCGGGCGTCATCGACCCGTTCGGTGGCATCAACAGCCTGTGGCCGCTGTTCGGCATCTCGAACCAGATGCTGGCGGGCGTCGCCCTGATCATGGTCACGGTGATCCTGTTCAAGATGAAGCGGCAGCGCTGGGCCTGGGTCAGCGCCGCGCCGGCCCTGTTCCTGCTGGTCTGCACCACCTATGCCGGCCTGCTGAAGATCCTGTCGCCGGACCCGGCCATCGGCTTCTTCGCCCTGGCCAACAAGTTCCGCGACGCCATGGCCCAGGACAAGATCCTGGCCCCGGCCAAGAACATGGATCAGATGGCGCAGGTGGTGCACAACAACATGCTGGACGGCGTCCTGGCCATCATGTTCGTGATGGTGGTGGTGTCCATGGTGGTCTATGGCGCGTTGGCCATCCGCCGCGCCCTGGCCAGCGACAAGCCCACCGCCCACGAAGTGGACGGCCCGGCGGCCACCGTTCCGGCGGGGAAAGCCAGCCATGCTTAACGACCTCAAGCTGATCAAGGACCGCCTGGTGCAGATGAGCCGCCTGATGGTGGGCATCCCGGACTACGACGCCTATGTGGCGCACCGTTTCGTCCAGCACCCGGACGAGCCGATCATGACCTACGAGGAGTTCTTCAAGAACCGCCAGGACGCCCGCTATGGCGTCGGCAGCGGCACCATCAAGTGCTGCTGAGGCGGTAAACCTGAACGCGGCGGCCCCGGAAACGGCGCCGCCGCATTTTATTGATGGGATGGACGGGCGCAAAGCGCCCCTCCCGACCTCCCCCCACCTGCGGCGAGGGGAGGAGAGTTCGGCGTCAGACCTTCGGCAACACCGCCAGCGCCGCCTCAAGGTCTTCTTCCTCGAAGGGCGTGTCGACCAGCTTGCCGCCGAAATAATCGGTATAGGCCTGCATGTCGAAATGGCCGTGGCCCGACAGGTTGAACAGGATGGTCTCGGTCTTGCCCTCGGCCTTGCAGCGCAGGGCCTCGTCGATGGCGCCCTTGATGGCGTGCGACGATTCCGGGGCGGGCACGATGCCTTCGGCGCGGGCGAATTGCACGGCGGCGGCAAAGCATTCGGTCTGCCAATAGGACCGCGCTTCCATCAGGCCCAGTTCCTTGACATGGCTGACCATGGCCGACATGCCGTGATAGCGCAGACCGCCGGAATGGCTGCCCGGCGGCATGAAGGTGCTGCCCAGGGTGTGCATCTTGGTCAGGGGCGTCAGGCGGCCGGTGTCGCCGAAATCATAGGCGTACTTGCCACGGGTCAGGGTCGGGCACGACGCGGGCTCGACGCCGATGACGCGGGTCTTGCCGCCATTCTTCAGGTTTTCGCGGATATAGGGAAAGGCCAGACCGGCGAAATTGGAACCGCCGCCGGTGCAGGCGATGACCACGTCGGGGCTGTCGTCGGCCATCTCCATTTGCAGCATGGCTTCCTCGCCGATGATGGTCTGGTGCAGACAGACATGGTTCAGCACGCTGCCCAGCGCATACTTGGTGTCGGCGTTGGCGGCGGCGACTTCCACCGCCTCGGAAATGGCGATGCCCAGCGAACCGTTGGAATCCGGGAATTTCTCCAGGATGGCGCGGCCGGCATTGGTCAGGTTGGACGGGCTGGCGATGCAGCGGGCGCCGTAGGTTTCCATCAGCGCACGGCGATAGGGCTTTTGGTTGTACGAGATCTTGACCATGTAGATCTCGACTTCCAGGCCGAACAGCGAGCCCGCAAAGGCCAGCGAGCTGCCCCATTGCCCGGCACCGGTTTCGGTCGCCAGCTTCTTGACGCCTTCCTGCTTGTTGTAGAACGCCTGCGGCACCGCCGAATTGGGCTTGTGGCTGCCGGCGGGCGACACGCCCTCGTACTTGAAATAGATGCGGGCCGGGGTATCCAGCGCCTTTTCCAGACGGCGGGCGCGGATCATGGGCGCCGGGCGCCACAGGCGATAGACCTCGCGCACCGGCTCGGGGATGTCCACCCAGCGCTCGGTGGTCATTTCCTGTTCGATGACCGCGCGCGGGAAGATGGGCTCCAGGTCGGCCGGACCGACCGGCTGCATGGTGCCGGGATGCAACGGCGGCGCCAGCGGCGT
>JAEXAH010000004.1 GCA_023458315.1 Pseudomonadota bacterium | reverse complement strand
TGTACGAGATCGTCGAAGGCCCCCGGCTTCAGATCAACGCCCAGAACTGCCTGCACTGCAAGACCTGCGACATCAAGGACCCGACCCAGAACATCAACTGGGTGGTGCCCGAAGGCGGCGGCGGGCCGAATTATCCCAATATGTGACAAGTGGCCGGGCCGCCGCCTTCATTAAACGCAAGATGCCGCCAAGCCATCGGCTCGGCGGCGGGGGCGGCGGCGGGCCGAATTATCCCAATATGTGACGGGGAAGGGGGCTCGCTGCGGCGGGCCTTCTTTTTGATGGGGTGGAGGCGTGTGCGACTTCTCGTCACTGGGCGGGGACTGCCACCGGCGCAGGTGAAGCCTTACGTCAAGCGCGGCAAGAAGAACGACGATGCTGATGCTGCGCCGGTCGTGCTTTTTTGATCGGGATCAGTTCCGTGGACTTCATCAGGGCCAGCGGCCCCGCAATTCCGGGATGAACCTTTTTTTGTGCGTTCCGTGGCGTCTGGTCAATCAAAGCCGGGTTTGGGGGGGCGGGTATGGGCCGGGCATAGGAATGTATCGAAGGTTCAGGGTGGCGAAGGTTGCGTTCAATTGCCGTGTATGCTTAAGCTGTTCGCATCGTGAATGGAGAAACCGCTTCAGTCCGAAGTGATGATTTAGGCGGGGGTACATCAATCGTCTTGATGCGCACATGCGCACATGTAAACGATTGGTGAATGGGGAAATAACGGCGGGCGAACAGCATGGGCCATCAACGGCGATGAAACCGTATATCGTTGCCATCTTCAATCAGAAGGGCGGAATCTCCAAGACCACGACCAGCACCAACCTTGCCGTCTGTCTTGCGGCATATGGCAAATCGGTTGTGGTGATCGATCTGGATTCCCAGGGGGATTCCACCAAGAGCCTGGGCGTCGACCCCAACGTCAAGCGGGGGGTGTACGACCTGTTCGTCGGCGCGGCCGAGGTGGACGAGGTCATTCTGCCGACCGATTTCGACGGCGTGCGGGTGATTCCCTCGACCTACTCCCTGGCGGGGATCGAAATCCGGCTGTCGGAACTGAAGGATTCCCAGCGCACGCTGACCAACATCATCAGTCATACCTCGCTGGATTGCGATTACGTCATCATCGACTGCCCGCCCGCCTTGGGCATCCTGCCCATCAACGCCCTGGCCTCGGCCCATGCGGTGATCATTCCGGTGACGGCGACTCCCTATGCCAATGACGGCCTGATGCGCACGCTGCCGTCCATCAAGTACGTCCAGGAAGGGCTGAACAAGTCGCTGCTGTTGCAGGGCGTGCTGTTCACCATCCATGACCGCAACAAGACGGCGCGCAAGATCAGCGAACTGATCCGCTCGCGCCTGGGCGGCACCGTGTACGGCGCGGAAATCCCCCGCGACACCATGGTGATCGAGGCGGCCACCGCCCGCATGCCGGTCTGCGTCTATGCGCCGCGTTCGCCCGCCGGACAGGCCCATCTGGATTTCACCTCGGAATTCCTGGACCGCCACCAGAAGATCGCCGCCAAGGCCGGTGTGGTGGTGCCGCCGCCGCCGCGCCGCGACGACGCCCTGAACCGCCTGCTGGCCTGGCAAAGCGAGCATGCCCAGCAATTGGGGCATGCCGACGACAGTGGCGTGCGTCAGCGCAAGACCCAGTTGGACCGCATGCTGTATGGCGACCGCACGCCGTTGGAGCGGCTGCATCTGGGCGTCATCCACTTCTTCATCGAAAACCGCATGTCGCTGGTGGCGTTCCTGCTGGTGGTGCTGGCGGCGGTGGTGACGCTGGTGGGTGTGGGGGTCGAGGGCGTGCGTATGCTCGCCACCACCATGGGCTTCTCATAGGCGTTTAGTATGCCTGTCTTTACCTGATTGTGCGATTTCGGGGCGTTTGCTTAAATGCCCCGAAAATTTGGGGGTAAAGCATTGGCCGCGGACGGAACTGATCTTCATTCACTGGTGTTTTTCCGTCTGGCCGGGCAAGGTTTCGCCATCCCGGTGGCCGATGTGCGTGAAGTGGTGCCCTATTGCTGGCTGGAACGGCCGCCGCGCATGCCCGCTTTCCTGCAAGGCGTCCTGAACCTGGGCGGCGACGCGGTGCCGGTGCTGCGCCTGGATCATCTGCTGGGGCTGCCATCGGCGGGGGATCCCGGCCTTGAAGCCTCGATGCTGATCATGCGCAACGACGCGCCGCTGGCCCTGCTGGTGGATCATGTGGAGGGCGTGCGCGACGCTGGCGCCTGCCAACTGGCGCCGCTGGAGGAGGAGCAGTCCTTTCAGGGCTGCGTCGGCGGCCAGTTGCACGGGCCGCAAGGGGCGGCGCATCTGCTGTCATGGCGGCGGGTGCTGCTGGCGGAGGAACGGGCGCGGCTGGCGCAGTTCCAGGCCGACGCCGCAGAACGGCTGGCCCGATTGGCGGAGGACGAGCCCTGAGCGTGCAGGCGCCCGCCGCCGTGGTCGGCGATCCGTTCTTCCAAAGGCTGAAATCCCTGGTGATCGACAGCACCGGCATGGCCTTTTACGCCGACAAGGACGAGGATCTGGCCCGCATCGTCGCCGCCCGTCTGGCGGAAACCGGCTTGTCCGGCTGTGCCCGCTATCTGGAACTGATCTCCGACCCGGTGCTGGGCCGTGACGAAATGGACGCGCTGGTGGCGGAACTGACCATCGGCGAAACCTATTTCTTCCGCCACAAGGAACAGTTCGACGCCCTGCGCGACATCATTTTGCCCGAGGTGCTGGCGCGCAACGAACCGCACCGCCGCCTGCGCATCTGGAGCGCGGGCTGCGCCACCGGCCCCGAACCCTATTCGGTGGCCATCATGCTGAAGCGCGATTTCGGGCCGCGCATCGCCGACTGGCATGTCAGCATCATCGGCACCGACATCAACCAGAAATTCCTGGCCCGCGCCCGCGACGGCCGTTACGACGAATGGGCCTTTCGCGCCACCCCCGACGACGTGCGCCGCGACTGCTTCGTGCCGGTGGGCAAGCAATGGCAGATCAAGCCGGAATACCGCAACTGCGTCAGCTTTCAGTACCACAACCTGATCCGCAACCGCTTTCCGTCGCTGCTGGACAATCTGGCCGGGCTGGACGTCATCATCTGCCGCAACGTGGTGATCTATTTCAGCCGCGAGACGGTGGCGCAACTGGTGCCGTGCTTTCATGAAAGCCTGGTGGACGGCGGCTGGCTGGTCATGGGCCATGCCGAACCCAACATGGAATTGTTCCGCGACTTCCGCACCGTGACCACGCCGGGGGCGGTGCTGTACCAGCGCAGCGACCGGCCCGAACCGGTGGTGGCGCCGCCGCCCAAGGTGGTGCTGCCGTCCCCGGCGCCGTTGCGCCGTCCGATGCCGCCCAAACCGGCACCGCGTCCGGCGCTCCGACGGCCGGAGCCGCCGCGCCCGGCGCCACCGTCCCAGGGGATCGCCGCCATCCGCGCCCTGGCCGACCAGGGCCGCTGGGCCGAGGCGCTGGCCGCCTGCGACGGCCTGATCGCCGCCGACGCGCTGGATTCCCGCGCCCATTTCTACCGGGCATTGGTGTCCGAGCAATTGGGCGACCTGGAGGGCTGCGAAACATTCCTGCGGCGGGCCATTTATCTCGACCGTCATTTCGTTCTGCCCCATTATCACCTGGGGCTGTTCCTGTGGCGCCGCGACGATGCCGTGGGGGCGGGGCGGTCGTTCCGCAACGTTCTGGCCCTGTTGCGGCAATTGCCCGACACCCACGCGCTGGAAGACGGCGATTCCATCACGGTGGAGCAGTTGCGCGAAACGGTCGGCATGCATCTTGATGTGATCGGGGCGTCATGAGCGGGGCGGCGGACAACGCGGGATTGGTGGAGCGGCTGCACCGGCGGCTGGCGGCGGGTTTCACCGCCGACGATCCGGTTTTCGTCGAACAGGTGCTGAAATTGCGGGCCCGCCGTCTGGCGGCGGCGCGCGGCGGCGCCGAGGAAAAGCCCCAGGGTCTGCCGGTGCTGTGTTTCGCCATCGGCGCCGAGGATTACGCCCTGCCGCTGGCCGACATGGCCGAGGTCATGCCGCTGGCGCAATGGACCCCGGTGCCCGGTCTGGCCCAGCACCTGCTGGGCGTCACCAACGTGCGCGGCGAAATCCATCCGGTGCTGAACCTGCATGCCATGCTGACCCTGCCCGAGCCCGAGGCGGCGGCGCGTGGTTACGTGGTGTTCCTGCGCCGTCCCGGCCGCGCGGTCGGCCTGCGGGTGGACGGGCTCAGCCGCATCCGCTTCATCGATCCCGACACCCTGACCATCCCGCACGAGGCGGCCAACGGCCTGCCGCAACGTTTTGTCGCCGGAATCACCCCGGAAACCCTCATCCTGCTCGATTCGCGGCAAATCCTGGCGCTCGACGTGCTCCAGGACCGCCGCGCCGAGTATCGCCGAGCCACCTGAAGGAAATGACCAGCATGCAGACCGCCGAGTTTTCCGTGTGGAAGAAGATCACACTGCGCCGGAAGCTGATCATCGTCGCCGTGCTGTTCACCATGGTCCTGGGCGGGTTGATCGTGTTCAACGCCGCCGTCCTGAACGCCCAGAAGGATCTGGGGACGGTGGGCGGGCTGGCGGCGCGCCAGCGCACCCTGACCCAGCGCTACATGAAGGACGTGCTGCTGGCGGGCATGGCCCAGCCCAGCGAGCACGAGGCCACCCTGCGGCTGCTCAAGGATTCGGCGACGGTGCTGTTGGATGGCGGCCCGGTGCCGGGGGCGGAAACCACCGGCCTGCAAGGCGAGATGCCCGCCACCCGCGACGGCGAGATCCGCGCCAAGCTGTCCGAGCAATTGACCCTGATCCGCGCCGTCGAGGTCGAGGCCACGCGCTATCTCGCCCTGGCCGCCAATGACGGCCGCCGGGCGGAAAAGCTGCGCGACACCCAGGCCGCGCTGCTGGCGCTGCAACAATCGGCCGACCATCTGATGCGGCTGTACGCCCGCGACCGCGAAACCCGGCTCAATCAGGCCATCTTCTGGCAGGTGCTGGGCGGGGTCGCCGCCGCCCTGGCGGGCATGACCATCTCGTTGCTGATCAGCCGCCAGATTGCCGACCCGCTGGCCGCCTGTGCCGACGCGGCGCGCGAAATCGCCCGCGGCAACCTGCGCCAGAACCTGCTGAAGGTGACGTCGGCCGACGAATTGGGCGTGCTTCAGCAATCCTTCAACGAAATGCTGACCAGCTTGCGCGAGATCGCGCTGCAATCGCGTTCGGTGTGCGAGAACCTGACCCTGGCGGCGGCGCAGATCCTGACCTCGACCCAGGAACAGGCGGCGGGCACCAAGCAGCAGGCGGCGGCGGTGCAGGAAATCACCACCACCGTCGAACAGATCAACCTGTCGTCCAAGCAGGTGGCGGAACGCTCGCGCCAGGTGGCGGGCACCGCCGACGCCGTCGCCCAGTCCGGCCATGCCGGCCTGCAAGCGGTGCACGAGGCCAGCGTCGGCATGGAGGCCATCCGCGAACAGGCGGAAAGCGTCGCCGAGAACATCATCGCCCTGTCGGAACGCACCCAGGCGGTGGGCGAGGTCATCGCCACCGTCAACGACATCGCCGAACAATCCAATCTGGTGGCGCTGAACGCCGCCATCGAAGCCGCCGACGCCCGCGAATCCGGCCGCCGCTTCTCGGTGGTCGCCAATGAGATCAAGAACCTGGCCGACCAGTCCAAGGAAGCCACCGCCCAGGTGCGCGGCATCCTGGAACAGACGCAAAAGGGCATCAACACCTCGGTCATGCTGACCGAGGAGGCGCTGAAGCGCGTGGAATCGGGGCGCGAGCGCACCAACGTCTCGGAACAGGTCATCCGCCAGATGGCCAACAACATCCAGGAAAGCGTTCAGGCGTTCCAGCAAATCGTCGGCGCCACCAACCAGCAGCAGATCGGTCTGGAACAGGTGACGCAGGCGTTGCATGAAATCCGGCAGGCCAGCCAGCAGACCGCCGCCACCACCGGCCAGTTGGAGAAGGCGGCGGTGGAACTGACCCGGCTGGGCGAGCAATTGGCCAAGACGCTGGAGAAATACAAACTTTGATCGGCATCCGCGAAAGGCTGCTGGCCGCCTTCCAGGTGGAGTATCGGGAACACCTGGAAGCCATCCGCAAACTGGTCGACGACCTGGTACGGCGGACGGAAGGCAGCGGCATCGCCCAGTTGGATGAGACTTTTCGCCGCGCCCACTCGCTGAAGGGCGCGGCCCGCGCCGTCGATCTGCAACCGGTGGAGCAACTGGCCCACCGTCTGGAAACCCTGTTCGCCCGGGTGCGCGGCGGCCAGACGCGGCTGGACAAGGAATTGTCCGTCGTCATCGCCCATGTCCTGGACGTGGTCGAGGATTGGGTGACGGCCTTCGTCGGCGGCC
This sequence comes from Pseudomonadota bacterium, assembly GCA_023458315.1. Taxonomy (GTDB): domain Bacteria; phylum Pseudomonadota; class Alphaproteobacteria; order Rhodospirillales; family Magnetospirillaceae; genus Magnetospirillum. The sequence continues at coordinate 43,550 of JAEXAH010000004.1, read as the reverse complement.
AAACCCCGCCCGATACCGCCGAAACCGTGGCGTTGCTGGAAAGCTGGCTGGAGGGCGAGCGCCCGCCGCCGCCCATGGTGGCGCCGGTATCGGCTCCGGCTCCGGTTCCGGTGGCGATCGAGATCCCGGCGGAATTGCTGGCCGCCATTCCGGCGCCCGAGCCGCCCTGCCTGCCCGAGCCGCCCAAAAGCCCGGTCCAGGCCGAAGAGACGGTGCGGGTGCGCGCCGAGCATCTGGACCGCCTGCTGCGCAGCTCGAACGAGCTGATGACCGAAACCATGAACCAGCGCAACGTCACCGACGGCCTGTTGGACATCGACCGCCGCCTGAGCGAGATGGACAAGCAATGGCGCCGTCTGCGCAAGCTGGCGGCCACCGCCCTGCGCGATCTGGGCGACGGCGACCGCGCCGCCGCCGTGGAACGCCACGGCGAGGCGCTGGACCAGCAATTGCGCGCGGTGTCGCGGCAGGCGCGGCTGTCGCGCCGCCTGCAACAGCGGACCGGCTGGACGCTGCGGCAATTGGCCACCGATCTGCAACAGGAAGTGCGCGACGCCCGCATGGTCCCGGCCGAAAGCGTGTTCGCCGGGTTCCGCAAGATGGTGCGCGACATCGCCCGCGAATCCGGCAAGCAGGTGGAAGTCCAGGTCGGCGGCCTGGAAGTCGAGGCCGACCGCATGGTGTTGCAGGGGCTGAAGGACCCCGTCATGCACCTGCTGCGCAACGCCCTGGCGCACGGCGTCGAGGCCCCGGCCGAGCGGCTGGCGGCGGGCAAGCCCGCCTCGGCCCTGGTGGCGCTGGGCTTCGCGGTCAGCGACGGGCGGCTGGTGATGTCGGTCGAGGATGACGGGCGCGGCCTGAACTATGACGGCATCCGCGCCAAGGCGGTGGAACTGGGCCTGTTCACCCCCGAGGAAGCGGCCGAACTGTCGCGCCAGACCCTGGTCGATCTGATCTTCGATCCCGGCTTTTCCACCAACCGCGCGGTGGACGACCTTTCGGGGCGCGGCATGGGCCTGTCGGTGGTGCGCGAGGCCGCCACCATGATGAACGGCACGGTCGAGGTGCTGCCGCGCGATCCCTTCGGCACCCGCTTCCGCCTGTCGGTGCCGCTGTCGGTGTCCACCCAGCGCCTGTTCCTGGTGGGCTGTCACGGCCACACCTACGCGGTGCCGACCGAGGGCATCGACCGCCTGCACCGCGTTCCGGCCGAGGCGGTGCGCACGGTCGAGGGCAAGTCGGTGGTTTATCTGGGCGACCAGCAGGTGCCGCTGCTGTCGCTGGCCCATCTGCTGGCCCTGGGCGAGACGGCGGTCAAGGTCAGCCGCAACGTGGTGCCGCTGCTGGTGCTGAAGAACGGCGACCGCCGGGTGGGCGTGGCGGTGGACGAATTCCTGTCCATCCGCGAGGCGCTGGTCAAGGATATCGGGGTTCCGGCCGCCATGGGCACCATGGTGGCGGGCGGCATGCTGCTGGAGGATGGCGGCGTGGCGCTGGTGCTGAATCCGTTCGAGATCGTCGAAACCTTCCGCAAGTCCGGCTCGATCCGCGTGCTGACCACCGTCGAGAAACCGGCCGAACGCCGGGTGCCGGTGATCCTGGTGGTGGACGATTCGCTGACCACCCGCACGCTGGAGAAATCCATCCTGGAAGCCCACGGTTATGTGGTGCGGCTGGCGGTGGACGGTATCGAGGCGTTGTCCAAATTGCGGGCCGAGCACGTGGATCTGGTCATTTCCGACATCCAGATGCCGCGCCTGGACGGTTTCGGTCTGTTGCAGGCCATCAAGAACGATCAGGCGCTGAAGGCGGTGCCGGTCATCCTGGTCACGTCGCTGGAAGCGCGCGAGGACCGCGAACGCGGTCTGGCGCTGGGCGCCGACGCCTATGTGGTCAAACGCAAGTTCGACCAAAAGGAACTCCTGGAAACCATCGGGCAGATTCTATGAGCAAGAAGATCCGGGTCCTCATCGTCGAAGACTCGCTGGTGGTGCGCGAACTGCTCAAGCACATCATCGGCAGCGACGACCGTTTCGACGTGGTCGCGGCGGTGGAAAGCGCCGAGGAAGGGCTGGCGCTGCTGGACGTGGTGCAGCCCGACGTCATCTCGCTGGACATCCGCCTGCCGGGCATGAACGGCCTGGACGCCACCTTGCAGGTCATGGCCAAGCGGCCGACCCCCATCGTGGTGGTGGCGGCCAACGTGGACGACGACGAACTGAACATCGCCATGAACGCCCTGCGCGCCGGGGCGCTGGCGGTGGTGGAAAAGCCGGTGGGCGTCACCAACGCCGCCTTCGAATCCATGGCCCGCCACCTGTGCACCCAATTGGCGATCATGAGTCAGGTCAAGGTGGTGCGCCAGGGCATCGACCGAGGTCTGCGCTTCGGCACCGCCGGACCGGCGGTGGCGCCGCGCCGCCCGGGACAGGGGTACGGGCTGGTCGGCATCGTTTCCTCGACCGGCGGGCCGCAGGCGCTGGTGCAGTTGCTGGGCGGGCTGGGCGGCGACTTTCCGCTGCCGGTGCTGCTGGTGCAGCATATCACCGCCAGTTTCCTGGATGGCTTCGTGTCGTGGCTGGCCGGGGTGACGCCGTTCAAGGTGCGCATCGCGCAGGAGGGCGAGACACCCGAGCCCGGCACCGTGCTGGTGCCGCCCGCCGATCGCCATCTGGCGCTGAAGGACGGCTCGCTGGTGCTGCTGGACACGCCGCCCTTGTGCAGCCAGAAGCCGTCCGGCTCGGTGCTGCTGTCGTCCATGGCCCGCGACATGGGGCGCCGCTCCATCGGCGTGGTGCTGACCGGCATGGGCAGCGACGGCGCCGACGGTCTGGCCGAATTGCACAAGGCGGGCGGCCACACCATCGCCGAGGATGAAAGCACCTGCGTGGTGTTCGGCATGCCGGCGGCGGCGGCCAAGCTGGGGGCGGTGCGCGAGATGCTGCCGTTGCCCGGCATCGCCCCGCGCCTGCGGCAACTGGCGGAGGGCAAGTGATGGCGGACCCGTCCGATTCCCTGATCCTGATCGTCGAGGATTCCGCCACCCAGGCGCTGAAGCTGCAACACGTGTTGGAAAGCGAGGGCTTTCGCACCATCTGCGCCTATACCGGCGAAGAGGCGCTGGAGCAGTTGAACCGCACCCTGCCCAATCTGATGATCGTCGATTATCACCTGCCGGGCATCCAGGGCGACGAATTGTGCCGTCAGGTGCACATGGACCTGACCACCCGGTCCATCCCGATCCTGATGCTGACCGCCGACGAAACCCAGGCCACCGAGTTGCACGGCCTGGAATCCGGCGCCGACGATTTCGTCGCCAAGTCCGAGGACGTGGGCATCCTGCTGCTGCGCGTGCACAACCTGCTGCGCAAGTCGCGCCAGGATTCGGCGGTGCTGGACGTGGCGCGCTCGCTGTTCCGCCGCGCCCGCGTGCTGATCATCGACGACAGCGCCACCTACCGCGAGACGCTGGCCCAGGAACTGCGCGAGGAAGGGTGCGAGGTGGTGCTCGTCACCAGCGGTCCCGAGGGGCTGAGCCGTCTGCGCGAAAGCGATTACGACTGCGTCATGGTCGACATGGTGATGCCGGAAATGGACGGTATCGCCGTGTGCCAGGAACTGGCGGCGCGGCGCAGCGAGAACGACGCGCCGCTGGTGGTGCTGATGCTGTCGGCCTACGAGAACAAGGAGAACGTCACCCGCGCGCTGGAGGCCGGGGCCGACGATTTCATCGGCAAGTCAACCGAGATGAGCGTGCTGCGCGCCCGCCTGCGCGCCCTGCTGCGCCGCAAGTTCCTGCTGGAGCAGAACCAGCGCATCATCGAGGAATTCCGCCTGCGCGAGATGGAAACCCTGCGCGCCAAGGCGGAAAAGGAAGCGGCCGAGGCCCGCGCCGCCTTGGCCGAGGGCCTGGCCCGCGCCAATGCCGAACTGGAAGAGGCCAACGCCAAGCTGCGCGAAACCCAGGTGCACCTGATCCAATCGGAAAAGATGGCGTCGCTGGGCCAGTTGGTGGCGGGCATCGCGCACGAGATCAACAACCCGCTGTCCTTTGCCCTGTCCAACGTCTTCACCATCCAGGGCTGGCTGGCCGACGCCCGCGACGAGGCCGAGGGCGCCCTGGCGCCCGAGACGCTGGCGCGGCTGGACAAGGCCGCCGCCCGCATCGCCGACACTGGCCAGGGGCTGGAACGGGTGCGCGAACTGGTGGTCAAGCTGCGCACCTTCTCGCGCCTGGACGAAGGCGAGTTCAAGACCATCGACGTGCGCGAGGCCATCGAATCGGTGCTGCTGTTCCTGCGCCACAAGACCAGCGACCGCATCGAGGTGGTGCGCGATTACGGTCCGCGCAACGATCTGGCCTGTTTCGCCGGTCAGCTCAATCAGGTGCTGATGAACATCGTCGCCAACGCCGTGGACGCCATCGACGGCAAGGGCACCATCACCGTGCACACCGCCGTCGAGGACGGGAATTTCCTGATCTCGGTGCGCGACAGCGGTTGCGGCATTCCGGCGGGAACGCTGGAACGCATCTTCGATCCCTTCTTCACCACCAAGCCGGTGGGGCAGGGGACCGGCCTGGGGCTGGCCATCAGCTACAAGATCGTCCAGGCCCATCAGGGCCGCATCGACGTGCGCAGCCAGCCGGGCGAAGGCACCGAGATGCGGGTTGTGATCCCGTTGGGGCTCAAGCCCTGAACGGGCATAGGGAGGAAACAAGACCATGGCCGTGAAGCCGGGCAAGTTGAATGTTCTGGTGGTCGATGACGAACCGCAGATTCTGACCGCCATCACCGACCTGCTGGAAGACGAATTCGCCGTCTGGACCGCCAGCGACGGCGATACCGCCCTGAAGATCCTGGAATTGCAGGAAATGGCGGTGATCCTGTCGGACCAGCGCATGCCCGGCATGTCGGGCGCCGAATTCCTGGGCGCCGCGCGCGAGATGTCCGACGCCACCCGCGTTCTCGTCACCGGCTATTCCGACCTGGACGCTTTGGTCAAGGCGGTCAACCTGGGGCAGATTCACGCCTATCTGTCCAAGCCGTGGAACCCGCTGGAACTGAAGGTGGTGGTGCGTACCGCCGCCGACCGCTGGCGCCTGGGCCGTACCTTGGAACACGAACGCAATCTGTTGCGTTCGTTGATGGACAACGTGCCCGACGCCATCTTCTTCAAGGATCGCACCCTGCATTTCACCCGGGTCAATCCGGCCCAGGCCCATCTGCTGGGGGTCGAGGGCTCGCACGAAGTGGTCGGCCACATGCTGGGCGATCTGGTGGCGCCGGAATGCGCCGCGCTGATCGAGGAACAGGAACGCGACGTGGTCGAACGCGGCGCCGCCATGGTGGACCGCGTCGAATCGGTGGTGGATTCCGACGGCAACGTCACCTGGCTGTCCATCACCAAGGTTCCCATCCGCGACAAGGATCAGGTGGTGGGGCTGGTCGGCATCGCCCGCGACATCACCAAACGCAAGCAGGCCGAGGATTACCTGCGCCGCGCCCACGAGGAATTGCAAAAGGCGGTGGAAGAGCGGACGCGCTGGCTGCGCCAGGAAATCCGCCGCCGTTCCCAGGCCGAGGATCAGGCCCGCGCCGCCCGCGACGCCGCCGAGGCCGCCAGCCGCGCCAAGACCATCTTTCTGGCCAACATGAGCCACGAATTGCGCACGCCGCTGAACGCCATCATCGGTTTCGCAGAACTGGCGGAAACCCTGATGGACGAACGGGAAAGCGAACGTTTCGCGGGCTATCTGGGCAACATCACCGAATCCGCCCACCATTTGCTGCGGGTGATCACCGACATCCTGGACGTGTCGCGCATCGAGGTCGGCAAGGTGACGCTGCGCGAGGAGGAGGTGGACGTGGCCGAGGTCATCCAATCCGCCATGCGGCTGGCCGGGCATGTGGCGGGGGCCAAGCATCAGACCCTGGCGTTGCACATGGCCGACACCTTCCCGCGCCTGCATGCCGACGAACGCCTGCTGAAGCAGGTGTTGCTGAACATCGTGTCCAACGCCACCAAATTCACCCCCGAGGGTGGCCATGTGACGGTCAGCGCCGAGCTTCGGGACGGCGCCGTGATCATCGCGGTCGAGGATGACGGCGTCGGCATCGCGCCGCACGACATTCCGCTGGTGCTGCAACCCTTTGGTCAGGCGGAGAACACCCTGACCCCCAAGCACGAAGGCACCGGCCTGGGCCTGCCGCTGGCCAAGGGGTTCATGGAACTGCACGGCGGCACCCTGGGCCTGGAATCCGAAGTGGGCCAGGGCACCCGCATCACCCTGACCTTTCCGCCGGAGCGCACGGTCGGGGAATAGCGGGAAAGGTTCCGTCGCTGAAACGCGGAGGCGCCGGGCAATATGGAGAAGCTTCCAGCCGGATTTCGCCCGTTGCCGTCCCCTCGAAAGGGGGGCGCCGAAATGCCCGGCCAGGGCCGGTTTTCCCGGCTTTTTCCTCCGGATTGACGGACAGCCGCCGTACCGCTGCACGCGGCGATCCGCGCTTTTCCGCAATCGTGGCGACGGTTGCGAACTGATTACCTTTTCGTCACATCCTGTTACAGATATTTACGTTTTGTTCTTAACTCAACACCACCTGATCCTTGCTCCAGCGCCGGGACAGGGCGTTGGGCAGGCGGCACCATTCCTCGAAACGGCGGCGGGCGTCGGCTTCGGCGTTCTTGCGGTTGACGCGGCCGACATAGGTGATGCTCATCTCGGCCGGGCCGTCGGCAAGACGGCCATCGGCTGAGAAGGCGAAGCGAAGGGGGGCGCTCATGGGCATGGCGGAACCTCCTGGGCTGGGGTGTTTCAGTAGTGACGCAGCAGGCCGACCAGACGGCCCTGCACCTTGACACGGTCCGGCGGGAAAATCCGGGTTTCGTAATTCTTGTTGGCCGGTTCCAGGGCGATGGAGGCGCCCTTGCGGCGCAGCCGCTTCAGGGTGGCTTCCTGTTCGTCCACCAGGGCGACGACGATGGTTCCGGCCTCGGCGCTGTCGCAACTGCGGATCAACACCACGTCGCCGTCCAGGATACCGGCCTCGACCATGGAATCGCCCTCGACGGTCAGGGCGTAATGGGCACCGGCGCCCAGCATGGCGGCGGGAACCTCGACCGAGGCGGCGTGGTCGCGCAACGCCTCGATGGGCGTACCGGCGGCGATCTTGCCGTATAGCGGCAGCGACACCGCGTCGGCGTTGGACGCTACCGGGGCGGCACCGGCCATGGTGAAGCTGCCGGGGATCACCGTCGGCGAGAACTTGGCCGAGGGCGCGGGCAGGGCGTCGATGTTTTCCGGCAGCTTGACCACTTCCAGCGCGCGGGCGCGATGGGCCAGACGGCGGATGAAGCCCCGTTCCTCGAGCCCGGTGATCAGCCGGTGGATACCCGATTTCGACTTGAGGTCCAGGGCGTCCTTCATCTCGTCAAAGGACGGCGAGATACCGGTGGCGCGCAGGCGCTGGTCGATGAACATCAGCAGTTCATACTGCTTGCGGGTCAACATGGCGGGATCTCCCCCGGGCAGGAACACGGAACAAAGATGAAACTGTTGTTCACGTTCTATGCCTGTTCCCAAAATCCGTCAAGCGGATTTGTGACGGGATCAAAATCCTTCGGGAAACACCATGGCGGGAACCGTTTCACCCGCCTTCGCCGCCGGGGCATGGGGCGGGCGGATGATCAGGCCGGTGGCGGCGGCCAGCCCCGACACCACCGCCGAATCCTGGCGCGACAACGGAGTGGCGCGCAGGGTGCCGTCGGCGGCGCGGCGCAAATCGGCGCGCAGGTAATCCTGGCGGGCGTCGTTGGCGCGCAACTCGGCCGCAAGAACCGCCGGAACCACCGTCAGGCCGCCGGACAGGCCCCGCAGGGCGCGCAACATGGGCACCAGGAAAATATAGGCGCACATCATGGCGGCGACCGGGTTGCCGGGCAGCCCCAGAACCGGAACGTTCCGCAAGGCGCCGAACATCAGCGGCTTGCCGGGGCGCATGGCGATCTTCCAGAAATCCAGCTTCATGCCGTGCGCGACCAGCACGTCCTGCACCAGATCGTAATCGCCGACCGAGGCGCCGCCGGACGTCACCAGCAAGTCGCAGCCGGAAGCGGCGGCGACCATGGTCGACAGGGAGTCATGGCTGTCGCGGGCGATGCCCAACTGCACCGGTTCACCGCCCGACGCGGCGATCAGGGCGGCAAGGCCGGGGCCGTTGGAGGAGGCCAGTTGCGCCGGTCCCATGGGCTCGCCGGGCATGGCGATCTCGTCGCCGGTGGACAGCACGGCGACGCGCGGGCGGCGGCGCACGCTCAGCCACGGCACGTTCATGGCCGCCGCCAGGGCGATCTGGCGCGGCCCCATGATTGTGCCCGCCGCCAATCCCACCTGTCCGGGCATGAAATCCAGGCCGCGCGGGCGGACGAACTGGTCTGGCCTGATCGTTTCCAGCAGGCGGACCATGTCGCCTTCGCGCTCGGTTTCCTCCTGCATGATGACGCCGTCGGCACCCGCCGGAAGGGCGGCGCCGGTGAAGATGCGGACCGCCTGACCGGGGCCGACGGTGCCGTCAAAGGGATGACCGGCCGCCGATTGGCCGATCACCGTCAGTTCGGCGGGAATGGATCGGGTGTCGGCGGATCGCACGGCATAGCCGTCCATGGACGACACGTCCAGCGGCGGATGGGCGACGCGGGCGGCCACGTCCTGGGCCAGCACCCGACCCAGGGCGGCGGGCAGCGCCACCATCTCGGCCGCGACCGGTTTGCATCCGGCCAGCACGCGCTCCAGCGCCACATCGACGGAAATCATGTCAGCGGACCTCGTAAACTCCCGACTTGCCGCCCGATTTGTGCACCAGATGGATGTCGGTGATGCGCATGGACTTGTCCACCGCCTTGACCATGTCATAGACGGTCAGCGCCGCCACCGAGACGGCGGTCAGCGCCTCCATCTCGACGCCCGTCTGGCCCTTGAGCTTGCAGGTCGCCTCGATGGTGACGGCGTCATTGTCGGGGTCCAGCGCCAGATCCACCTTCACCGAGGTCAAGGCCAGCGGGTGGCACAGCGGAATCAGATCGGGGGTGCGCTTGGCGCCCATGATGCCCGCCAATTGCGCCACCGCCAGCACATCGCCCTTTTTCAAGCCGCGCGACTGGATCAACGCCATGGTTTCCGGCGCCATCACCACGCGGCCGCGCGCCACCGCCACCCGCGTCGTCTCGGACTTGTCCGAGACGTCCACCATCACCGCGTTGCCGTCGGTGTCGAAATGGGTCAGGTCGGCCATCAAGCCTTTTCCATATGGGCGCCGCCGCCCACCAGCAGGATGCGGGTGGCCATTTCCACGTCGGGGCGCTTCATCAGCGATTCGCCGATCAGGAAGCGCTTGGCGCCCGCCGCGACCATGCGCTTGATGTCCACCGGGCTTTCGATGCCGCTTTCGCACACGATGTGGCGGTCGGCGGGGACCATGGGGGCCAGACGCTCGGTGGTGCCGAGGTCGGTCTTCATGATCTTGAGGTCGCGGTTGTTGATGCCGATCAGCGGCGATTTGAGCTTGAGGGCGCGCTCCATCTCGGCTTCGTCATGGACTTCGATCAGCACGTCCATGCCGTAGCCCAGCGCGATGCTTTCCATGTTGGCCAGTTCGACGTCGTCCAGCGCGCCGACGATCAGCAGGATGCAATCGGCGCCGAGCGCGCGGGCCTCGACCACCTGATAGGGGTCCACCATGAAATCCTTGCGGATCACCGGCAGGTCGCAGGCCGAGCGGGCCTCGCCCAGATCGGCGTCGGAGCCCTGGAAGAATTTCTGGTCGGTCAGCACCGACAGACAGGCGGCGCCGCCATGGGCATAGGCGCGGGCCAGTTGCGACGGCTTGAAGTCGGGACGGATCAGACCGGCCGAGGGCGACGCCTTCTTGATCTCGGCGATCAGGCCCAGGCCGGTGGTTTCCACCTTGTGGGTCAGGGCGGCGGCGAAGCCGCGCGGCGGCGCCTGATCCTGGGCGCGCTTCAGCAATTCCTGGATGGGACGGCGGCTCTTGTTCTCGGCGACCTGACGGCGCTTTTCGTCGCAGATGCGGTCAAGAATGGTTGCGGCCACGTCAGATCTCCCGGTTGGTGATGGCGACCATGCGGTCCAGGGCGGCCAGGGCCTTGCCCGAATCGATGCAATCGGCGGCCAGGGCGGCGCCTTCCTTGAGGTCGGCCACCTTGTCGGCCACCACCAGGGCGGCGGCGGCGTTCAGGACAACGATGTCACGATAGGCGCCCTTTTCGCCGCCCAACAGGGCGCGCAGGGCGGCGGCGTTGACAGTGGCGTCGCCGCCCTTCAACGCCGAGGCCGGGGCGCGCGGCAGGCCGCAATCCTCGGGCCGCACCTCGAACAGCGTCACCTTGCCGTCCTTCCACTCGCCCACCAGGGTCGGGCCGGTGGTGGTCAGTTCGTCCAGGCCATCGGAACCGTGCACCACCCAGGCGCGCTCGGCGCCCAGGCGGCCCAGCACGTTGGCCATGGGCTCGACCCACTGGCTGGCGAACACGCCCATCACCTGCCGCCGGGTGCGGGCCGGGTTGGCCAGCGGCCCCAGCAGGTTGAAGATGGTGCGGGTGCCCAGCTCGACGCGCGGACCGGCCACATGGCGCATGGCGTTATGATGGCGCGGCGCCATCAGGAAGCCGATGTTGTTGTCCCACAGGCTTTCCTTCACCAGCGCCATGTCGGCATCGATCTTGATGCCCAGCGCGCTCAGCACGTCGGCCGAGCCCGATTTGGACGACAGCGCCCGGTTGCCGTGCTTGGCCACCGGCACACCGGCGCCCGCCACCACGAAGGCGGCGGCGGTGGAAATGTTGTAGGTGCCCGAGCCGTCGCCGCCGGTGCCGCAGGTGTCGATGGCGCCGTCGGGCGCCTCGACCGGCAGGGCCTTGGCGCGCATGATGCGGGCGGCGCCGGTGATTTCGTCCACCGTCTCGCCGCGCACCCGCAGCGCCATCAGCAGCCCGCCGATCTGGGCCGGGGTGGCGTCGCCGGACATGATGACCTCGAACACCTCTTCGGCCTGATCCTCGGACAGCATGTGGCCGATGGCGACACGGCCCAGGACTTCCTTCATCAAGGCCAACGAGGCGGGGACGGGGGCGGGGGCGACGGGCGTGGACATCAGGCGACGGTTCCCTTGTACATGCGGCACAGGTCGAGGAAGTTTTGCAGCATCTTGTGGCCGTGCTCGGTCTCGATGCTTTCGGGATGGAACTGCACGCCCCACACCGGAATGCCGCGCCCGGCCAGCCCCATGATCAGGTTGTCCTTGGTCCAGGCGGTGACGGTCAGCGTGGCGGGCAGGCTGTCGCGCTCGACCACCAGCGAGTGGTAGCGGGTGGCGCGGAACGGCGACGGCAGACCGGCGAAGATGCCGGTGCCGTCGTGGAAAATCTCGTCCACCTTGCCGTGCATGGGCTGCGGCGCGCGGATCACCTTGCCGCCGAACGCCTGGCCCATGGATTGCTCGCCCAGGCAGACGCCGAACATGGGCACCTTGCCCGCGGCGGCCTTGATCAAATCCAGGCAGATGCCCGCCTTGTCCGGGTCGCACGGGCCGGGCGAAATCACGATGCCTTCCGGCTTCAGCGCCAGCGCTTCCTCGACGGTCAGGGCGTCGTTGCGCACCACCTTCACCTCGGCGCCAAGCTCGCCCAGGTAGTGCCACAGGTTGTAGGTGAAGCTGTCGTAATTGTCGATCAGCAGGAACATGGCGTGAATCGCCCCGGAAATGGATCAGGGGCGAAGAATGCAGGGGCGGCCCTTGGGCGTCAAGCGCGGCAACGCGCGGAATCGCGCGGAACTCCGCTTGATGTTGTCCCGAAAGGTGGCATAACAATGATTGAAATACACGGAAAACGGATGGGTGCGCCATGCAGGGCAACGAGGGGCGGGGATTGGCCGTGTCGCGCGCGGGAATCCTGGTGTGGCTGTTGACCTTATATGTGGGGCTGACCTATCTGGCGGTCGGCACCATCAGCGTCAGCCAGATCAATTCCCGCTTCGGCGATCAGGCGGCGATCATCTTCCACGTCGCCGATCTGGCCGACCAGCAGCGGCGGGTGCGCACCACCCAGATGATCGAGGCGGAAACCATCTTCGAGCAGACCCGCATGGCGCGGGACGGCGCACTGGTGGAACTGGCGGTGCATAGCGAGCGGCTGGGGGTGTCGCAGGCGCGGCTGCGCAAGGCGCTGGACGACCCCGAGCAATCGGTGCGGCTGGCCGATCTGGGGGTCAAGGCCGATGCCGACACCAACAAGGTGTGGGATACCGCCGTGGCGGAATATTACCGCCAGAACCTGCTGAACGAATTGGCGAAGAATCGCCGCGACCATCTGATGGAAATCCTGCGCGGCGGGCTGGCGGCGCTGGTGGGCGACGATCCCCGGGATGGCAAGGTGTTCGGGCTCAGCGAAACCCAGTTCCAGACCGCCGCCGCCACCGCCGCCGGGCTGCGGGCCTTTGGCTATGCCTGGCTGTTCGCCATCCCGGCCGAGGTGCTGACCCTGATTCTTGCCTTGGTGCTGGGGGCGCTGGGCGGCACCCTGCACATGACCAAGGTGACGATCGACGGCGACGAGATGCCGCCGGGCCTGTGGTATCTGTTCCGCCCCTGCCAGGGCGTGCTGATGGCGCTGGTGGTGTTCGTGCTGCTGAAGGCCGGACAACTGACCATGGGGGCGGCGGACAACGATACCTTGAATCCCTATTTCATCGCCTTTGTCGGCACGGTGTCGGGCTTGCTGTCGCCCGACGCCTATCGGCTGGTGCAGCGGGCCGGGGCGTCGCTGATCCCGGCCGGGGACGACGCGAGCGATCGCTGGGCTATCGGTCTGGCCCAGGCCATGCGCGAGGCCCGGGTGGATGCCGCCACCCTGGCGCGGGGCATCGGCGTGCTGCCCGAGGAGGTGGCGGACTGGGCGGCGGAAACCACGCCGGTCCCGGCGGCGCAGCAGCGGGTGGTGGCGGCGTGGCTGCATGCCGATCCACGCCGCCTGTTCACCGTCGATCGCCCGACCGAGACGAGCGTGTCGGCGCCGGTGGCGGTGGCGTCCTGAGAACGTGCTTGACCTTCCAGTGACTGGAAGGTCAATTCTCGTCAGGGTCGGATCAAGGAGCCCCTGACATGACCTCCGTTCCCCTGAATCTGCCCGTGCGCGGCATGACCTGCGCCGCCTGCTCGACCCGCCTAGAGCGGGTGCTGGGCAAGCTGCCCGGCATCCAGGCGGCCAGTGTGTCGCTGGCGGCGGAAACCGCCGACCTTGTGTACGACCCGGCGCTGACCGGGCCGGAACAGGTGGCCGAGGCGGTGGTCAAGGCCGGGTTCTCGGTGCCCGAGGACCGCGTGGAACTGACCATCACCGGCATGACCTGCGCCGCCTGCTCGACGCGGCTGGAGCGGGTGCTGGGGAAGCTGCCGGGGGTGCGGCGGGCCGAGGTCAATCTGGCGACCGAGCGGGCCGCCATCACCTTGTTGCCCGGAATCGCCACCGTGGCCGATCTGGTGGTGGCGGTGGGCAAGGCCGGGTTCGGCGCCCGACCGGTCGGCGGCGGCGGCGACCAATTGGCCCGCGAGGAAGAGGAACACGCCCGCGACCTGCGGCGGCAGATGCTGCGGCTGGCGGTGTCGGCCGTGCTGACCCTGCCGCTGATGGCCGGAATGTTCGTGCCCGCCCTGGCACTGCCCGGCTGGGCGCAGATGCTGCTGGCGGCGCCGGTGCAATTCTGGATCGGCGCCCGCTTCTATGCCGGGGCCTGGGCGTCGCTGCGCGGCGGTGTCGGCAACATGGACGTGCTGGTGGCGCTGGGCACCTCGGCCGCCTATGGCCTGTCGGCGTGGCATGTGGCCCAGGGCCATGCCCATCACGACGTGCTGTATTTCGAAGGCGCCGCCGTGGTCATCACCCTGGTTCTGTTGGGCAAGATGCTGGAGATTCGGGCCAAGCGTTCGGCGGCCGGGGCCATCCGTGCCCTGATGAAGCTGCGCCCCGACGTGGCACGGGTGGAACGCGACGGCACGGTGATCGAATTGCCCGCCGACATGGTGCCGGTGGGGGCCATCGTTCTGGTGCGGCCGGGCGAAAGCCTGCCGGTGGACGGCGTGGTGGCCGACGGCGTCAGCCAGGTTGACGAATCGCTGATCACCGGCGAAAGCCTGCCGGTGGCCAAGGAGGCGGGGGCCGAGGTGGTGGCCGGATCGGTCAACGGCGACGGTCTGTTGCGCATCCGCGCCACCCGGGTCGGCGGCGAAAGCACCATCAACCGCATCATTCGCATGGTGCAGGGCGCCCAGGCGTCCAAGGCGCCGGTACAGAAGCTGGTGGACCGCATCTCGGCGGTGTTCGTGCCGGTGGTGGTGGCGCTGGCGGCGGTGGCGCTGCTGGGCTGGGGATTGGTGGTCGGCGATTGGGGGCAGGCGGCGGTGGCCGCCATCTCGGTCCTGGTCATCGCCTGTCCCTGCGCCCTGGGACTGGCGACGCCGACCGCCATCATGGTCGGCACCGGCACCGCCGCTCGCCACGGCATTCTGATCAAGGACGCCCAGGCGCTGGAACGTGCCCACGGCGCCGACGTGGTGGTGCTGGACAAGACCGGCACCTTGACCGAGGGCCGTCCGGCGGTGGTGGCGCAACGGGGCGGGGCGGATTTGTTGCGGCTGGTGGCCTCGGCCCAGCAGGGCAGCGAGCACCCGCTGGCCCGCGCGGTGCTGGCCGCCGCCCAGGAACAGGGACTGGCGCTGGCGGCGGTCGGCGACTTTCGCGGCTTGCCCGGGCGGGGTCTGTCAGCCACGGTTGACGGGCGGGCGCTGCTGGTGGGTTCGGCCCGGCTGATGCTGGAAAACAATATGGACATCAAGGTGTTGCAGGGCGATGCCGAGGCCGAGGAACAGCGCGGCCGCACCATCATGTGGGCGGCGGCCGATGGTGTGGTGCTGGGCTTCATCGCCGTGGCCGACCCGGTCAAGCCGGGGGCGGCGCGGGCGGTGGCCGGGCTGCGGGCGCTGGGCATCGAGACGGTGATGCTGACCGGCGACAATGCCCGCGCCGCCGCCTTTGTCGCCGCCCAGGTGGGTGTCGACCGGGTGGTGGCCGAAGTGCTGCCCGAGGACAAGGCGGCCGAGGTGGCGCGGCTGCGCGATGGCGGCCGGGTGGTGGCCATGGTCGGCGACGGCGTCAACGACGCCCCGGCCCTGGCCGCCGCCGACATCGGCATCGCCATGGGCACCGGCACCGACGTCGCCATGCAGGCGGCGGGCATCACCCTGGTCAAAGGCGACCCCGAATTGCTGCCCGCCGCGCTGTCGGTGTCGCGCGCCACCTATGCCAAGATCCGCCAGAATTTGTTCTGGGCCTTCGTCTACAACGTGGTGGCGCTGCCCGCCGCCGCGCTGGGGCTGCTCAATCCGGTGATCGCCGGGGCGGCCATGGCGTTTTCCAGCGTCTCGGTGGTGTCCAACTCGCTGCTGTTGCGGCGGTGGCGGGCGCCGCGATGAATATCGGCACGGCGGCGGAACGCTCGGGCGTGCCCGCGAAAACCATCCGCTATTACGAGGAAATCGGCCTGATCCCCAAGGCGGGGCGCACCGAGGGCGGCTATCGGGATTATTCCGACAAGGACGTCGAGACGCTGAAATTCATCCAGCGCGCCCGCTCGCTGGGGTTCGCGGTCAAGGACGTGGGCGACCTGCTGGCGCTGTGGACCGCCCGCGACCGCGCCAGCGCCGATGTGCGCCGCATCGCCCAGGGCCATGTGGCCGAGGTCGAGCGCAAGATCGCCGAACTGGAGGCCATCCGCCGCACCCTTCAGGCGCTGATCGAACGCTGCCACGGCGACGACCGGCCCGATTGCCCGATCCTGGACGGACTGGCCCATGATTGCTGCGGCGGGGGTGGCAAGGGCGGGTGACGGTTGCGGCGGCGGTGGCGCCGCCGTTATAACCGCTGTTTCCGTTTCCCAGGAGGTCCCCCGTGTCGCGGCGCGAAATCCGGCGCATGTTGATGGAGCCCAAGCACCGCTTGGTGGACCGGCCGTGGGTGGTGCCGACGCTGATGGCGGCGGTGCTGCTGGCGGGCATCGGCATCGGCGTCGGCGTCGGCATCTCGGTCATGCCGGAAAAACCCGAGCACAAGGCCCAGGCCGCCTGGGAACAGGCCGAGATGGCGGTGGACCGCCCACCCCGGCGCGAGGACGGTTCGGTGGCGGTGGAGGGCGAGCCGCCGCCGCCGCCCTTTACCCCCATCGTGCCGTTGCCGCGTCCGCGCCCCGGTGGCGACAACGACGACGGCATGGTCTATGACGCCCCCGAGGGCGCCGAGGGCGCCGCCGACCCCTCGCCACGCGACGTGCCGCCGGTGCCGCAGGCATCGGAAACGCCGTCGCCGCTGATCCTGCCGCCGCCCAATGTCGCGCCGCCGCCCGGCGTCCCGGCGTGGCAGCGTCACGCCGTGCCCGCGCCCAAGACCGGCGGGCGGCCGATGATCGCCGTGGTCATCGACGATCTGGGCGTCGACCGCCGCCGCTCGGAAAAGGTCATTCCGCTGCGGGCGCCCCTGACCCTGGCCTGGATGACCTATGCCCAGGATCTGCCGCGCCTGACCCGCGACGCCCATGCCCGTGGTCATGAATTGCTGGTGCATGTGCCCATGCAGCCCCAGGGCGCCAGTTGGAACCCCGGTCCCGACGTGCTGGAGGTGGACGTCCACCCCGAGGAAAACCGCCGCCGCCTGGAATGGGGACTCAGCCGTTTCGACGGCTTCGTCGGCATCAACAACCACATGGGCTCGCGCTATACCGGCGACCGCACCGGCATGCGGGTGGTGATGGAGGAATTGCGCAAGCGCGGCCTGCTGTTCCTGGATTCCGTCACCACCGACAAAAGCGTCGGTCCCGAACTGGCCCGCAGCCACGGCGTGCCCTTTGCCGCCCGCAACGTCTTCATCGACAATGACCAAAGCGTTTCCGCCGTGCTGGCCCAGTTGCACAAGGCCGAAGCCTATGCCCGCAAGCACGGCGCCGCCATCGCCATCGGCCATCCCCACGACGCCACCATCGAGGCGTTGCAGCAATGGCTGCCCGGACTGGACGCCAAGGGGCTGGTGCTGGTGCCGGTCAGCGCCATCGTCAAGGCGCACGGCGCCCCTTGACCTTCCGGCCGCTGGAAGGTTCACACTGGCCGAACTTCATTGAGCAGGAGAGTTCTTCCATGGCCAACACCTACCGCGTCACCGGCATGAGCTGCGGCGGCTGCGCCCGTTCGGTGGAAACCGCCATCAAGGCCCTGGCGCCGTCGGCCAGCGTCAGTGTCGATCTGGATGCCAAGGCTGTCACCGTGGACGGCGCCACCGCCGACCAGGTCAAGCAGGCGGTGGACGATGCCGGTTTCGGCTTCGAGGGGGCGGTCTGAGCTTTTACACCAACCGGCCAATCAATTGGCCGGTTGTATTGCCCCTCGCCGGGCGCGGCCATCCGGCCGCTTGGCCGCCGCCGCAATGGCGGCAAGATACCGACCGCAAAAGTCGGTCGGCATCACACCACCCGCTGCGGCCAGGGGTTGATGCCGTCGCGCAGCCAGCGCACGGTGTCGGGCCAGAAGCGTTCGGCGTGGCGGTCGTGGAACATGCTGAAATGGCCGACCGCGTCGAAGCCCAGATCGGCGGGCAGCACTTCCGCCTGGATGCGCTCGGCGCCGGTGTAATAATCCAGACCGGCGCGCACCGCCGCGCGGGTGCCGTATTCGTCGTCCGCCAGGGCGATGGACAGGATCGGCGCCCGCACCGCCGCGAAGCGGTGCAGGATGGCGGCACGTTCATGGGCCGGGTAGCTGCTTTCCATGCGGCGGCGGCGGAAGCTCCATTCCAGGGCGACCCCGGCGGGCAGGTCTTCCAGCCAGCCCAGGCGCTTGCCGGGGAAATAGCCCAGGCCCATGGTCAAGGCGGGCATGACCACATGCCAGCGCCACAGCAGCCCCAGCCGCTTGGTGGAGCGGTAATTGCGCCAGAAGGCGTATTGGCCGCCGATGGCCAGGATGCGGTCCACCTGCGGCGCGCTGGCGGCGAAGCCGGGCAGGAAGCCGCCGATGGAATGTCCGACAACCGACAATTTGCCCTGCGGGTCGCGTGACCGCGCCCAGCGCACCACCGCGTCGAAATCCTGTTCGCCCCAATGGCGCCATTCCATGCGCAACTCGCGCAGCCGTTCGGGCCGGGAATCACCGATACCGCGATAATCGTAGGTGACGACGGCGAAACCCTGACCGGTCAGGAAGCGGGCATAGCGGTGGTAATAGCGGGCAACAACGCCAGTGGCCGGGTTGACGATCACCGTGCCGTGGCGGTTCTCCTGCGGCAGCCACAGATGCCCGCCCAGGCGATAGCCGTCACGACAGGGGATGTGTATGGGCTGGGATTCCACGGCGACCTTCCTGACAGCAGCATGCGGCCGTTCAGGATAGGGGGGCGGGCATGGCCACGCCAAACCAGAAGAGATTGCTTCTTACGTTAGAAAAGCTAATCACCCCGCCCGCGCCGCTTTGCCAGGGAGGAGAGCGGACGGCGCGGGCGGGGTGGCGGAGCGGTACAGGGGGAAGGGGGATGTACCGCTCGACTTATACCAACCGGCCGTTGGCCGGTTGTATTGCCCCTCGCCGGGCGTGGGCATCCGCCCACTCAATGGCCGCAGGAAAATATATCAGCCGAATTTGAACAGGATGCCGTAGCCGCCGCGCGGGTAATCCCATTGCAATTCGCCGGTCCCGGCGCAGATCACCCGGCAGGTGCCGCATTCCAGGCAGCCGTCGGGGGTGACGGCGACGCTGCCGTCCTCTTCCTCGGCGTAGCATCCGGCCGGGCAGACCGTGACCAGGCTTTTCAGCGCGGCGGACGGTTCGCCCTTGGCGGTGATGGCGATATGGGGACGGCCTTCGTCCACCATGTAGCGGTTGTTGTAGAGCTTTTCTTCGACCTTCATGACGGTGTCCTCCTCAGCGCCACGCGCGGGCGATCTTGACCGCGTCGCCGATCAGGCCGCGCAGACGGCGCCCGGAACGGAAGGTGCGGAAGATGTCCTTTTCCTTGTCCAGCTTGGGCATGCCGTCGACGCGGAACCACGTCTCGGCGGCCTTGCTGAGCAGGTTGGGATAGGTGGTGACGAATTGCCGGTTCTCATGAAGAATTTCCGGCAAGTTCTTGTATTTCTTCAAATCCTTCATCACGAAGCTGTCTTCCAGCGTTTTGCGGTAGCGCGCCAGATTGGCTTCGGTCGGCTTCTTGCCTTCGGCCTTCAGCGCCACCACCGTTTCGGCGGCCATGCGGCCGGTTTCCATGGCGAGGTTCGAGCCCTCGCGGTGCATGGAATTCACGAACTGGCCCGAATCGCCGACGATCAGCCAGCCGTCGCCGTGCAGCTTGGGGATGGCCTTGTAGCCGCCCTCGGGGATCAGGTGGGCAGCGTATTCCTTGATCTCGGAGCCTTCCAGCAGCGGCGCGATGGAGGGGTGCTTCTTGAACTTGTCGAGCATGACATAGGGGCTGACGCCGCTGTCGCGGAAGTCGGACACCAGACAGCCGATGCCCACCGACAGCGATTCGCCGTTGGTGTACAGGAAGGCGGTGCCCATCAGGCCCATGGTGACGGTGCCCAAGGCCTCGATCACCACGCCTTCGTTTTCCTTGATGTTGAAGCGCTGGTCGATGACCTCGCGCGGCAGGAAGTGCATTTCCTTCACCGCAAGAGCGGCGTGTTCCGGCTTGATTTCATTGCGAATTCCGGAGCGCTGGCCGACCAGGGAATTGACGCCGTCGGCCAGAACGACCACGTCGGCATAGACCACCTGATCATCACGGTCGGTCTTGATGCCGACCACTCGGCCGCTGTCGTCGCGGGCCAGTTCGGTGACGGTGGTTTCGCACACCACCAGGGCGCCCGCCTCGCGGACCTTGGAATTGAACCACTTGTCGAACTGGGCGCGGACGATGGTGTAGCGGTTGGGCCGTTCCTCGTTGAACTTGTCGGAACGGTAATGGGTGCCGCAATGGGATTTGTCGTCCAGCATCCACAGCCGCTGTTCCACGATGTGGCGCTCCAGCGGCGCTTCCTCGCGGAAATCGGGGATGATCTTTTCCAGGCTGGTGGCGTACAGGATGGCGCCCTGTACATTCTTGGAGCCCGAAGTCTCGCCGCGCTCCACCTGAAGCACCTTGAGCCCGGCCTTGGCCATGACATAGGCGGCGGAATTGCCGGACGGACCGGCCCCGACCACGATGGCGTCGAACTTCTCCATGGTCGTCTCTCCTTATTCGGCCGCTTGCTGGCGGGCCAGATGGCGGCGGAACGCCTCGGTCAGGGCGGGCAGCACGGTCAGCGCGTCGCCGACGATGCCCTGATGGGCGAAGTCGAAAATGGGGGCGTTGGGGTCGGTGTTGATGGCCAGGATCTGGTCGGCACCTTCGACGCCCACCCGGTGCTGGATGGCGCCCGAGATACCGGCGGCGATGTACAGGCGCGGCCGGATGGTCTTGCCGGTCTGGCCGATCTGGCGGGCGCCGTCGATCCAGCCCTTTTGCACCAGCGGCCGCGAGCCGCCGTACTCGGCGCCAAGAACGGCGGCCAAGTCCTTGACCAGCTTGAAGTTATCGGGCTTGCCCAGGCCCATGCCACCGGCGACCACCACATCGGCATAGGCCAGGTGGGCGTCGTCCTTAGAGGCGTCGGCGATGAAGTCCAGAACCTTGGTGACGACGTTTTCCTCTTCCATGCCCAGCGGATGCAGGACAATGCCGCCGCTGCGGCCGGGCTGGCGGTCGGGCATGGCCATGACGCGCGGCCGGATGGTCGCCATCTGCGGCCGCACGTTCAGGGTATAGATGGTGCACAGCAGCGAGCCGCCGAAGGTCGGGCGGGTGGCGCCCAGCGAGCGGTCGTCGTCGATGGCCAGGGCGGTGCAATCGGCGGTCAGGCCGGTCTTCAGCGTGGTCGCCACCGATCCGGCCAGATCGCGGCCCAGATTGGTGGCGCCCAGCAGCAGGATTTCCGGCTTGTAGGTGTTGACCAGTTCGGTCAGGCCCTTGGTGTAGGTCTCGTTGCGGTAATCGGCCAGCAGCGGGTCCTGGATGGTGTAGACCTTGTCGGCACCGTATTCATAGGCGGCGGCGATGGCGGCGTCGCAGCCGTCGCCGCTGGTGCCCATGACCACGCCGGCCAGTTCCACGCCCAGCTTGTCGGCCAGCTTGCGGCCTTCGCCCATCAATTCCCACGACACCGGGTGGACCTGGCCGCGTTCCAGTTCCACGAACACCCAGACGTCCTTGTAGGTCTTGAAATGGTCGGACAGTTCGGCCTTCATCTTGCCGCGCGCGGGGGCGGCGGCGGGCTTGGCTTCGCTCATGTCTCGGATCTCCTCAGGCGCCGGTCTGGCGGAAGAGCGTCTCTTCCAGCCGGGCATCGGCGGCGAACAGGGCGCTCAGGGTGGCGGCGGCAAGGTCGCCGCCTTCTCCGGCCTCGATCTGCTTGGCCTTTTCCTTGCGCGGTTGCGGGGCGAACACCTTTTTCACCACGGTCGGCGAGCCCTTGAGGCCGCACAGCCCGATCTCGGTGATTCCGGCGGCGGCGGCGTTCCAGGTGGTGATCTCGGTGCGTCCGGCGCGCAGCATGTCGGCCATGGAGCCGCGACGGACGGTGTTGGTGTGCTCCAGCATCGTCACCATGCAGGGCAGGGCGGTGGTCAGCACCTGCACGCCGCCCTCGGCGCGGCGTTCGGCGGTGATCTTGCGGGCGACGGGATCGACGGCGCGGATCTTCTCCACATAGGTCAACTGGTTCAGTTCCAGCCGCTTGGCGATGCCGGGGCCGACCTGGGCGGTGTCGCCGTCGATGGTCTGCTTGCCGCAGAACACCATGTCCACCGGCTCGCTCTCGGCCAGCTTGGCGATGGCCGAGGCCAGGGCGAACGAGGTCGCCAAGGTGTCCGACCCGGCGAAGAAGCGGTCGGACAGCAGAACGGCGGCATCGGCGCCGATGGACAGCGCCTTGCGCAACGCCTGGTCGGCCATGGGCGGCCCCATGGTCAGCACCGTGACCTTGCCGCCGAACTGGTCGCGCAGGCGCAGCGCCTCTTCCAGCGAGTACAGGTCGTAGGGGTTGATGATGGTGGGCACGCCCTGGCGCATGATGGTGTTGGTGACGGGGTGGACGCGGATCTGGGCGCTGTCCGGCACCTGCTTGATGCAGACGACGATATGCATGGGAAGCCTTTCGCGTGGGGGGAGCAGCCGGGGCGGAGGGATCAGCGGAAGCCGCCCAGGGACGACAGCGGAACGAAGCCGGTCTTGTGGTCCTGGAACACCTTGAAGGTCTTGGCGCCCTGGCCCGAGGCGAACTCGCCATAGGCCAGTTCCAGCGCGTGGCGGCAGGCCAGACGCTGGGCGCCGTCTTCCAGACCGCGCAGGGATTCCATGTCCAGCAGGGCGTTGAACCGCTTCAGGATATGCAGGCGGTGGACGCTGACCACCTGCTGGTCGAAGGCCACGTCCAGCGCCTCGAAGAATTGCTCGGCGGCGGACAATTGTTGCAGGCGGGCCAGGAAGCTGCCCGGCTCCGGCTTGCACTTGGCGGGGGTGCACATGGGGGCTCTCCTTTGCTCAGTTCAGGGGGGCTTCGGCCAGGAAGCGGCGCAGATCATCGGGCGAGGGCGGGCGCTTGCTCTCGGCCGCCAGGGAACGGACGCGGGCCAGCATGGCGCGGGCCTGCGGCACCGTCGGGGTCAGCCCCAGTTCGGTGCAGGCGTGCAACACCGAGGTCAGGCCGGAATGCTTGCCCAGGACCACACGGTGGCTGCGGCCCAGTTCGCGCGGGTCCAGCGCCTCGTAATTGCGGCGGTCGCGCAGCAGGCCGGAAACGTGGATGCCGCTTTCATGGGTGAAGATGGCGTCGCCGACGATGCTCTTGTTCACCGGCACCGGACGGCCCGACGCCTCGGCCACCAGGGTCGAAACCTTGGACAACGCCGTCTTGGCGATGCCGCATTCCAGGCCGTACAGGTGGTCCAGCGCCACCACCACTTCCTCCAGCGGCGCGTTTCCGGCGCGCTCGCCCAGGCCGTTGACAGTGGTTGACACATGGCTGGCGCCGCCCCTGACCGCCGCCAGGGAATTGGCGGTGGCCAGCCCCAGATCGTCATGGGCGTGGATTTCCAACTCGATGGCGGTTCCGGCGCGCAGGCGGCGGAACAAATCGTAGGTGGCGAACGGGTCCATGATGCCCAGGGTGTCGGCGAAGCGGAAGCGCCGCGCCCCGGCCAGGGCGCAGATGCCGATGACGTCTTGCAGGAAGGCGGGATCGGCGCGCGACGAATCCTCGCCGCCCACCGCCACCTCAAGACCGGCATCGCGGGCGCGGCTGACCATGTCGTGGATGTGGGCCAGTGCCCAGGCGCGGTCGCGGTCCAGCTTCTTGGCCAGTTGCTGGTCGGAAACCGGAATGGACAGGTTGACCATGGACACGGCGCAGCCCCGCGCGGCGTCCAGATCATCCTTGCGCATGCGGCACCACGCGATCAGCCGGGCGTTGAGGCCAAGCCCGGCCACGGCGCGGATGGAAGCGCATTCCTCCTCGCCCATGGCCGGGATGCCGACTTCGATTTCCGGCACGCCCGCCTGATCCAGCGCGCTGGCGATGGCCAGCTTCTCGGCCAGGCGGAACGCCACCCCGGCGGTCTGTTCGCCGTCGCGCAGGGTGGTGTCGTTGACGGTGATGGCGGCGCCGCTCATGGCCCGGTCCTCAGCAGCTGCCGCCGCTGCACGAGCACTTGCCCCCGGCATTGGGGTTTTCGAAGATGAAGCCGGAATCGTTGCCGGCGTTGACGAAGTCCACCACCGTGCCGGCCAGCCACATGACCGAGCCGGAATCGACGAACACCTTCACGCCGCCGAATTCCAGGATCTCGTCGCCGGATTCGGATTCGGTTTCCAGCACCAGATTGTATTTCAGGCCGGAACAGCCGCCCGAGGAAACACTGATGCGAAGGCCCTGGGTGTCGTCCTCGCGGACGCTCTTCACGGCGGCGACGGCGCGTTCGGTGACAGTCAGCATGGCAATCCTCCTGGTGAGGGAACAATCCGTCCCTTCACCTAGCAAGGCGAATGCCAACTTTTAATTCTTTGATTTAAAAGGGATTTGCTGTTTCAGCCCTGTCTGCAATGCGACGAATGTCGGATTGCCTACAACCACTTCATCCGCTTCAGCGCCAGCCACAGCAGCGGCATCAGCCCCAGGATGATCAGGCACATTTCCCAAAATGCCAGCGGGTCGTCGTGGCCGGGAATGCCGCCCACATTGGCGCCCAGCATGCCCGCCAGCAGGCTGGGCGGCAGCAACAGGGCGGTCAGCACGGTGAAACGGTTCGAGGTGGCGGCGATCTTTTCGGAAATCTGGGTGGACAGGTCTTCGTGCAAGACCGTGGTGCGGTCGCGCAGCGCGTCCAGATCCTCGATGTGGCGGATCACCTTGTCGGTGACTTCGCGCAGGCGCAGCTTGGCGTCGCGCGACAGCCAGGTGGCGTCGTCGTGCTGGATGCGGTACAGCGCGTCGCGTTGCGGTCCCAGATAGCGGCGCAGGTGGATGGCCTGCCGCCGGACCTGGGCCAGTTCGGCGCGCAGGGTGGCGTCGGCGGTGCGCTGGATACAGGCGTCTTCCAGTTCGCCGACCTTGTCCTCCATGCCGTCGATGACCAGTTCCAGATGCTCGACCACCCGTTCGGCGATCTGCGCCAGCAGGCCGCCGGGGCTGCGCGGCCCCTTGCCGCCCAGCAGCGCCAGCCGGATGGAACGCAGGGCGCTCAGTTGGTGATCCTTGTCGCGCAGCGAAATCAGGCGGTTGGGCTCGGCCCAGACATGGATGGGCACCAGTTCGGGGGCGCCGCTCTCGTCGTTGACGTTGACGCCGCGCAGCACCACCATCAGGCTGTCGTCCACATCCTCGACGCGCGGCCGCGATTCCTCGGCCAGCAGGGCCAGACCGACCAGCGGGTCGATGCCGCTGCGTTCGCGCAGCCATTGCGCGGCGGTGGGGTCGTCCCGTTCCAGGTGAATCCACAAAAAGCCGTCCTCGGGCCGCCAGCGGGCGACTCCCTCCCAATCCAGGTCGGTGCAACCACCGGAACGGTCGAGCAGGGCGGCGAAACGAAGCCCCGGCTGGGCGCCGGTCTTCAGGTCCTGGACGTTTGCCATGGCGCACCTCTCCACAGGGCTTGCCTGTGACATACAGGTTGCCCATGGCCTTTTCAAGACAGGTGGGTGGCAAGGATCAGGCTGGTGCCCGCTTCGGGGCCGAAACAGCGGGCGTGGCGGCGGCACCGGCCGCAGGATGTCTCGCGCTGGCAATCCAGGCCGGATTCCAGTTCCAGCCGACGGCGAAGGAACGGTTTCCACCGCATGTCGTCATGGTTCTGCACCGCCAGCGCCGTGAAATGGGTCGCCAGGATCAGGCTGAGGTCGCCCCGGCACGACAGCCCCAGATCCTGCCACAGCAGACGGCCCGATTGCGAGCGGCGGGCGATGACATGGGCCAGCCATTGTTCCTCGATGCTGCCCAGGGCGCGATGGCGCAACAGCAGGTCGCGCAGGGCCTCTTCCCCGGCGGTCAGGGTCCGGCCGCAATCCCGTTCGGGGTCGATGCCGACCAGCAATTCAGGCGCGTGGGGAAAGAATTCGCCGACCAGGGCGGCCAGATCCTCGGCCGTCAGGCCCAGGGCGGTGGGCAGGGGGCGGCGTTCGGTCAGCGCCAGGGTGGTGACGCAGGCGAACAGGTGGCGGTCGAACGGATCGCCGCCACCCCCGGCCATCAGACGGCCATATGCCCGCGCGGCCATGGCCGGACGCCCCCTAGGCCGCCATGGCTTCGTGCTTCTGCGCCTTGGTGCCGCAGACGGTTTCGCACGAACCGCAGCCGATGCAGTCGCCTTCGTTGGCGACGGTCATCACCTTGCGCTCGATGTCCTCGCCATCGTCGAACGGGTCGCACAATTCACCGTCCTCGTTGATGCCCTTCAGTTCCAGCACGCCCTGGGTGCAGACCTTGTAGCAACGGCCGCAGCCGATGCACAGCTCGTCGCTGATGGACAACAGGTAGCGGGGCGTCCACGGCTTGCCGGAACGGGTGCTGAAGGTGCGCAACGACATGGCTGTTCTCTCCTCTCTCGTTTGAAATATCCTGCGGCCATTGAGGCCGCGGCCAAGGGCGCGGAGGCGCCCGCCCGGCGAGGGGCAATAATGAATCCTACGCGGCGGCGATTTCGGGGAACTGGCGAACGGCCTTGATGCCTTCCTCGACCAGCTTCAGCGCCTTGGCCTCCATGGTGATCAGGTTCTCGTAGCCGAAGCGGTGCAACTCGCGCACATGGGAATTCACCGCCACCAGACGGCCGGTGATGATGACGATGCGGCCCCAGCCCTCGTGGTGGATGTTGAGGATGGGGGCGGCGGCCATGCCGGTTTCCTGTTCGATCAGCCAGCACACCGCCATGTAGATCTGTTCAACCCGCATCAGGATGTCGGGATCGGGATCGCCGAACATGGGGATGTCGCGCTTCTGCACCTTGGTGACGATGAACGGGGCCAGCAATTCCTCGTCCGCATCGGCCTCCATGGCGCCGGAGCGGTCCTGGGCGCGGATCAGGGTCAGCAGGGCCTTGACGAAGGGGCGGGACAGGGCGGCGCGGTCGGCCTCGTCCAGAACCAGGGATGGGGTCATGGTCTTACTCCTCGTCGTCGATGAAGCGGTCGGGGCCGGATTCGGAATCGCGGATGACCTTGCGCAGCCACGGCGGCGGGTTGCTTTTCAGCATGCCGCGCACCTTGTCGATCACCGCCGCGATGGTTTCGTCGCCGGGCAGCTTGATGGGGTGGACGCGGGCGCGCACCACGCGCGCCGCCGCCGGGCCGCCGATGGCGCGCACGAACAGCAGGGCCGAGCCCTCCAGCGCCTTGATCTTGCTGGCCAGACGGTCGTCGCCGTCCTCCTGGTGCTGGCCTTCCTCGTTGCTGACGTTGTCGAACTGCACGGCCTCCAGGAAGGTGTGGCCGTCGGGACCGACGTCGTAGAACATGAAGGTACGGGCGCTGGCGAAATGGGCGTCCACCGTCTGGCGGTCCTGGGTGGCGAAGGCTACGCGCATATGTCCTCCTTTCAACGGCCCTGGCGGGCCGGAACTGTCCGAATGGGCATCAACCAGCCGCAACCGCCGCGTCACCATGGCCGTGCTCCGCATGCTGGACGGGCAGCGAGGCACCGTGGCCGTGGCCGGGGTGCTCCATCAGGATGTTGCCCAGGGTGAAGATCAGATCCCGCGTGCCGCGATAGCCCAGGCAGGTCTGGTGCGCCGCGCCCAGGCGGTCGAACACCGGAAAACCGGCGCGGTGCAGCGGGATGCCGTGGCGCGCGGCGATCAGCCGGGCGTTGGCGTTGGCGATGATCAGATCGGCGCCGCCCGCTTCCAGGATCTGGTCCTCCAGATCCTCGAAATCGCCGATGATGGCGGTCTCGCTGGGCAATTGCGACAGATGGGGCGAGGGCAGGGAAGAAACGGCGCCGACGATGCGCGCCCCCAGGTCGGCGCACAGGCTGGCATAGGTCCACAGGAAGGACGGCTCGCCCGCCACCGCCACGGCGCGTCCGGCGAAGAAGAAATGGCCGTCCAGCATGGCGTCCACCAATTGCGACCGCTGGCGCCGGTACTTGGCGGGCACCGGCACGCCCGAGGCCGAGGACAGGCAGACCATCAGCTTGTCCACCGCTTCCAGCCCGGTCAGGCGGTCGAACAGCACGAAGGGGATGCCGGTCTTGGCCTCCAGCGTCTCGGCGCTGATGCGCATGTGCTCGCCCACCGCGATGGTCAGGCAGGCACGGTTCATGCCCTTGACCTGCTCGATGCTGGTGCCGCCCAGGGTGGTGGGGACGTAATGGTCGGGAACATGACCGTCCAGCGAACCGGACAGATCGGGCAGCATCACCGCTTCCAGGCCGAAAGCCTCGATGATCTCCTTCAGCGCCTCGATATCGCCGGGGGTCAGGTGGCAGCCCGCCAGCACGTTGACCCGCTTCAGCGGCGGCTGGTGGCCGGGGCCGGGCACCAGGGCGCGGATCATGGCCCCCACCGCCTTGCCCCAGCCGGTTTCCAGCGAACCGTCGAAATCGGGGGCCGAGACATGCACCACCGAAGTGCCCGCCAGATCCTTGGAACGGGCCAGGATGCCCTTGAGATCGCCCGCCATGTCCTCGCCGCGCGTCTCGGTCAGCGCGGTCGAGATCAGGCCGATCATGCGCGGCTTGGCGCGCTTGACCATGTTGTGCAGGGCTTCCTCCACCTGGTCCGAGCCGCCCAGGATGGTGGAAACCTCGTTCATGGCGGTGGTTTGCAGCGGGATGGCCTCGCGGAAATGGCGGACCATCATCACCAGGGCGAAGGCGGTGCAGCCCTGGCTGCCGTGGAACAGTGGCAGGCTGCCGTCCATGCCCAGAAAGGCCATGGCGGCGCCCAGCGGCGCGCTGACCTTCAGCGGGCTGGTGGACAGGGCTTTGTTGTGGTTGATGACAAGGGCCATGGCGTCATGCCTCCCACGGGGCGGGCTTGCGCACCTGCGCCCAGATCGGATTGTTGATCATCAGGTCGATCTGCCGGACCATCTCGACCATGCCGTCATAGGCGGCGTAACCGACGTGGCGTTCCTGGTTGATGTCCAGCCACGGCGTCCGCGCCTTCAGCGCGACGAATTGCGAGCGGCCGCCCGACAGCATCATCTCGGCCTTGCCTTCCTTGAACATGGCGTACATGTCGCGGGGCGTGATGGCGTCGGCCAGCTTGTCCTCGTCGCCGCCCAGGCGTTCCAGGGCCTTGGCGGCGTCCTCGGCGGTGGCCTTGCGCACGGAACTGCCGACCACCTCCATGCCCACTTCCTGCAACGCCTGGATCACCGACCAGCTTTTGACGCCGCCGGTGTACAGCAGGACCTTGCGGCCCGAAAGCCGCGCCTTGAACGGCTCCAGCCGCGCCCAGGCGCGGGCCTCTTCCTCGGCGATCAGGGCTTCGGTGCGCTCGGTCAAACTCGGGTCGGCGCCGCGTTCCACCAGCATGCGGGCGATGGCGCGCAGGGCGTCCGAGGTGTCGGAAATGCCGTAGAACGAGCCCTCGAAATAGGGGATGCCGTAGGTTTCCTTCATCTTGCGCGCCAGCGTCACCAGCGCCTGACTGCACAGCACCATGTTGGCCTTTGCGGTGTGGGCGCTGGCGACGTCCAGATAGCGGGCGTCGCCGGTGATGGAACAGCGCAGGCGGATGCCCAGGCGGGCCAGCAGCGGGCGGAACTGGTCCAGTTCACCCGCCACGTTGTATTCGCCCAGGATGTTGATGTCGGTGGGGCCGACATCGTCGGGCTGGTGGGTGCCGATGACGTGCTCGAACAGCGCCTCGCCGCCCAGGCGGTTGCCCAAATTCTTGGAGCCGACGAAGCCCGGCGCATTGACCGGCACCACCGGCACGCCCATGCGCTCGGTCGCCGCCTTGCACACCGCCTCGACATCGTCGCCGATCAGGGCGCCGACGCAGGTCTGATAGACGAACACCGCCGGTGGGGTGTGGCGCTTGATGGCCTGCCGGATGGCCTTGTACAGCTTCTTCTCGCCGCCATGCACGATGTCCAGATTCTGCATGTCGGTGGTGAAGCCCAGCCGGTAGAGCAGCGACCCCGAGGAATGGGAATTGCGGGTGTCCCAGGAATTGCCCTCGCAGGCGATGGGGCCGTGCACCAGATGTACCACGTCGGTGATCGGTTGCAGCGCGATCTTGGCGCCGTCGAAACAGCAGCCGCCGGCGGCGGCGCCCGGGGTCAGCGGCTTGCCGCAGCCCTTCTTGCGGTCCTGGTCGGACTTCGCCTGGTTCTTGGCGCAGCCGGGTTCGACAAACAATTCCTGGATTTTCTGCTTGAGCATGGGTGGCGGCCCTCCTCAATGGTCATTGGGGAGGGATGCAAGGCCCGGGCCATTTCAGGAATGGCGGAAATGCTCGACTCGGCTACGGTGTTGTCGGGGATGCGACACGACATTGTCGCATGATGGCGGGTGCGTCACCCGTCGCCGACGCCCTTGCCCTTGAAGTAATTGTGCAGCGATTGCACCTGACGCTGCCAGTTCTCCTCGTCCTGATGCTCCAGCCGACGGATTTCCGGCAGGTCGCGGGCCTGTCGGATGGCGCGCATCAGATAGGGCATGCGTTGTTCCCGGCTTTCCTCGCTTTGGCCGAAATTATAGGCGAAGCGTTCCAGGAAGCGGCTGCCGATGCGGGGAAACACCCGGTGGGCCATCAGCACCACGAAATCGTGCCAGGGGTCCGGCAGGCTTTCGAAGCCCTGAAGCAGGGTATCGCGCAGGGCGCCCTCGCGGGCCTGTTGCTGGAACACCCGCGGGTCCCATTCCTGTTCGTAGGTGGTGTGGCAGATGTGCCAGAACGCCGACAGGGGCGGCCACCAATCGGTCGAGGTGGACAGCAACGATCGGAACAGTTCGATCTCGCGGTTGGTGACGCGCGGCATGTCATAGGTGTGCGGCGTCGGCGGTTGCAGCATCTGGCGCAGGGTGCGCACATCCTCGCTGATCAGCATCACCGTCTGGTCGCCGCGTTGTTCCGGGATCAGGTGCAGGTGGTCCCAGGCGGTGTTCCAGGTCAGTTGCAGCAGCCGCTTCATGCTGTCGTTGATGTGGTCCCAAAAGCTTTCCGCATCCTTGGACAGATCGATGTTCGAGGCCAGCAGGCGCAATTGGCGGCTGTTGGCGATGCGGGGAAAGATCATGTGCCCGACCACCTGCTTGAAACGCACGGCGAAATCCGGCGACAGCAGGAACGGCGGCGGCAGCAGCCGCGTCACCGCCGGGTTGGTTTTGTGGAAGAAGGTCAGCACCCGGTCGATGCGGTGGTTCAGGGCCGCCAGGCACAATTGGTCGAAGCTGGAGAATCCGCCGGGCGGCGGCGGCGGGGATGGCTCGTCGTATTGGATGTGGCGCAGCAGATGCGCCAGATGGGGCGGCAGATAATATTCGAGGTCGCGGGTCGGTTCGTCGAGCGCATCGGAGGACGGCGGCGGCGGGGCGGGCTCGTCCTCGACGTCGACACTGAGCTGAGGCGGCGGTTGGGCTGGCGATGGCGGCGAATCGTCCAGCGGCAGGGCCGGAATGTCGTCGACGGTGGGCAGGCGTCGGTCGCGGGCGGCGGCCAGGATGGCCACGCAATGCTGGGCGGCGGCGCGGGTGTGGCGGCGCAGATCGCGTTCGGGCGCGTCCAGCGGCAAATCGCCGATGATCTCGCCCAGGCGGATGCTCAACTGATCCAGCAACTCGCCGTTTTCCGCCTGGGGCAGCAAGAGGGTCAGCGCCTGATAGGATTGCTCCAGCAGATCGACGGGATCGTCGAGGGCGCCGACCTGACGGGCCAGGGTTTCGAAATCCGGCGATGCGGTGGGGGTGTCGTTCATGGTTCCGCCTTGGACGTTCTTGTGGGCGTCTTTCCCTCATGCTCCGCCCGGGCGGCAGGCAGGGCAAGAAAAAAGGTTCATCACGGATTTGCGGGGCTGCTGGCCCCCGCAACAGCTTTTCTCAAGCCCGGCCATGACAAGCACTTCCCCGCTAATCCGCGAAGCCCCATATCTTGAACTGCCCTCGATGCTCTTTGTGCCTTTGTGGTAAGCGGCTTATTCTGCGGCCGTGGCGTGGCCGTCCATGCGGCCCAGGCGCAGGATGCCGGCGAAGGTGTCGGCGGGGATCGGGCGGGAATAATAGAAGCCCTGGATCTCGTCGCATTTCAGGCCCCTGAGCACGTCCAGTTGGGCGTCGTTTTCCACGCCCTCGGCGACGATTTGCAGGTTCAGCGAGTGGCCCATGGCGACGATGGCGCCGACGATCTCGGCCGAGGCCGGGTTGGTGTCGATGTCCATGACGAACGAGCGGTCGATCTTCAGCTTGTGCAGCGGGAATTTCTTGAGATAGCTGAGCGACGAATAGCCGGTGCCGAAATCGTCGATGGCCAGCCGCACGCCGTGGCCGTGCAACTGCATCAGGGTTTCGATGGTGGCCTCGGCGTGGTGCATCACCGCGCTTTCGGTCAGTTCCAGTTCCAGCAGGTCGGGCGGAATACCGTGGGTTTCCAGCGCTTCGACCACGCGGTCGACCAGATCGGGTTGGCGGAACTGGTGGGCCGACAGGTTGACCGCCACCTGCACCACCGGCTGGCCGACGTCGCGCCACTGGCGCAATTGCTGGCAGACATGGTTCATCACCCAATTGCCGATGGGCACGATCAACCCGGTTTCCTCGGCGATGGGGATGAAATCGGCGGGCGAGATCATGCCCAATTCGCGGTGGCGCCAGCGCACCAGCGCCTCGGCGCCGACCACGCGACCGCTGGCCGTCTCGATCTTGGGCTGGTAGTAGACGACGAATTCGTCGCGCGCCACCGCCTTGCGCAATTCGGTTTCCAGCCGCAGCCGCTCGACCGAATTGGCGTGCATTTCCGGGGTGTAGAACTGATAGCTGTTGTCGGCCAGTTCCTTGGACCGGTTCATGGCGGTTTCCGCCTTCTGCGCCAGGTCCTCGGGGTCGGTGCCGTCCACCGGATAGACGCTGATGCCGACCTTGGCGGTGATGAACAACTCGTGCCCGTCCACTTCGAACGAGGTGGAGAAGGATTCCAGCAGGCGCGAGATCACCAGATGGGCGTCGTGGTCCTGGGCCAGATCGGTCAGCAGACAGCAAAAGGTGTCGCCGCGCAGACGGGCCACGGTGTCGTGGCCGCGCAGCGACATGCCCAGACGGTCGGCGACCGTGCGCAGCACCACGTCGCCCACCTGATGGCCCAGGGTTTCGTTGATCTGCTTGAAGCGGTTCAGGCCGATCATCACCAGGGCCAGACGGCGGCCGGACCGCGGCGCGCGTTCCAGCGCCTGATCCAGCCGGTCCATCAGCAAATAGCGGTTGGGCAGGCGGGTGACGGCGTCGTAATAGGTCAGGGTGCGGATGGTTTCTTCCGCCCGCTTGTGCTTGGAGATGTCCGAGAACACCCCCACATAGCGCGTGACCTGGCCGGACGGATCGGTGATGGCCTTGATGGTCAGCCATTCCGGGAACGCCTCGCCATCCTTGCGGCGGTTCCAGATTTCGCCCTGCCATTCGCCGTTCTCGCGGATACGCGCCCACATGGCGTGGTAGAATTCGGCGTTTTGCAGCCCGGATTTCAGCATGGCGGCCTTTTGCCCCAGCACTTCGTCGCGGGGATAGCCGGAAATGTTGGTGAAGCCCTGGTTGACCCACAGCATGGTGCCGCGCCGGTCCGTGACCATGACGCCTTCCATGGTGCATTCCAGCACCTTTTCCGCCACGTCCAGCCGGGCCAGCGCCCGCTTGCGCGCCGAGATGTCGTGCAGCACCACCACGAAGCGGCGTTCGCCGTCGCGTTCCAGTTGCGCCACCGACATTTCCATGGGAATGACGCCGCCGTCCTTGCACCGCCCCAGCACTTCGCGGCCGCTGACCAACAGGTCGCCCGTGCCCTCGGCCACATAGGTTTTCCAGCGTTCGCGCAGGCGGCGGGCATAGGGTTCCGACAGCAGGCCGTCCACCGGCTCGTCCAGCGCCTCGGCGGCGGCATAGCCGAACAGGTGCTCGGCGCGCGGGTTCAGCTTGCGCACCCGGCCGCGTTCGTCGGCGATGATCAGGGCGTCGGGCAGCGACGCCATCATGGTGTCCAGCGCGGCCTCGGCGGCGCGGGCCATTTCGCGGGCGCGGGCCGACGCTTCGGCCTGGGTGGCGCGGCCGCGTTGGCTGAGCACCACGTAAAGTCCCAGCGCGGCGCAGCACAGCCAGCCGCCCAGCGCGAACGGGCCGGGCAGGGCGCCGCCCAGCAGGCCGCGCGCGTTCGCCAGGGCGATGGCGGCCAGACCAAGGCCGAGGACCAGGGAAGCGGAGAGGAGCGGCGCCCGTTCCGGCGCCGGAAGCGGCATCGTCAAACCTTGCTTTTCGCTGGCTTGCGGTCCTCGTTCCAATCCATCCTCGCAGTCAAAGCGCGTCCGTTCTTCGACGAGGGTCGTTCGAAGCTGGGCTCACCATATCCCCAGCCGCCGTATGGGTACAAGGGTTCAGATGGTCTAGAAGGCAGTATTTTTACATAGGCGAAGGATAGGGGGGATGGGCAAGAATGGTGCGATGCGGCAAGAACGGGACTTTTCTTTATGTATGGTTTTTACATGATTGCCGACATCGCCGATGCGCACGTTAAATAATGGCTGTATCCGCGCCTATTTTGGAGTTTCGCATGCAACGTCCCATCGGCCTGTTCACCGATTTCGGTCTGTCCGGTCCTTATCTGGGACAGGTGCGCT
This sequence comes from Pseudomonadota bacterium, assembly GCA_023458315.1. Taxonomy (GTDB): domain Bacteria; phylum Pseudomonadota; class Alphaproteobacteria; order Rhodospirillales; family Magnetospirillaceae; genus Magnetospirillum. The sequence continues at coordinate 9,089 of JAEXAH010000004.1, read as the reverse complement.
GCGCGTTGTTGCGGGACGCGCCCGCCGCGCCGGTGATCGACCTGATGGCCGACGCCCCGGCCTGCGCGCCGCGCGCCGCCGCGTATCTGCTGGCGGCGCTGGCGGCGGAGTGGTCCCGGGACATGGTGGTCATGGCGGTCGTCGATCCCGGCGTCGGCGGCGCCCGCCTGCCGCTGATCGTCGAGGCGGACGGCAGGTGGTTCGTCGGCCCCGACAACGGCCTGTTCGAGATGGTGTGGCGGCGGGCGTCGCGGGTGCGGGCCTGGGCCATCACCTGGCGGCCGCGACGGCTGTCGGCGTCGTTCCACGGCCGCGACCTGTTCGCCCCGGTGGCGGCGCGGCTGAGCCGGGGCGAGGCGCCGGAAACCATCGGCGCCGAGGCGGTCGCGCCCTGGCGCCCCGAACACTGGCCCGACGATCTGGCCGAGGTGATCTACACCGACGTCTACGGCAATGCCTGGACCGGCCTGCGCGCCGCCGCCCTGCCGCCCACGGCGCGGCTGGGCGTGGCCGGGCGCTGGCTGTCGCGTGCCCGCACCTTTTCCGACCGCCCGCCCGGTGACGCCTTCTGGTACGAAAATTCCAGCGGGCTGGTCGAGGTGGCCGTCACCCAGGGCTCGGCGGCGGCCGTGCTGGGCCTGGGCTTGGGCGCGGCGGTCCAGGTGAATGTTGATTGATATACATTGGATTACCGATGCGCGGCCTAGCCAAAAGGACTAGAGTCGCCGCAGCAAAGGGGGCGGGGAGTAACGGGGTATGGCCTTCACGGTGAAGTTCTGGGGTGTGCGCGGCAGTATCGCCTGTCCTTCCCAGGATCACATGGTGTATGGCGGCAACACGTCATGCATCGAGGTGGTGGCCGGTGGTCACGTCTTCATCCTGGACGCCGGCACCGGCATTCGCGGCCTGGGCCGCGATCTGTTGCGCCGGGGGGTGCAGGCCGCGACCTTGCTGGTGACGCACACCCACCTGGACCACATCAACGGCTTTCCCTTTTTCGCCCCGGCCTTCAGCCCGAATTTCGCCCTGCGCATCATGGCCGGGCATCTGGGGAAAAAGAACGGCGGCATTCGCGCGGTGCTGGCCAACCAGATGGACAATCCCACCTTTCCGGTGCCGTTGTCGGCCATGCGCGGCACGGTGTCGTTCGACGATTTCATCGCCGGGGACACCCTGACCTTCGCCCCCGGCGTGGTGGTGCGCACGGCGCCGCTGAACCATCCCAACGGCTCCACCGCCTATCGCATCGAATATGGCGGCGCGTCGGTGTGCTATGTCACCGACACCGAACACGTGCCCGGCCAGCCGGACCAGACGGTTCTGGACCTGATCGCCGGGGCCGACGTGGTGATGTACGACACCACCTATACCGACGACGAATTTCCCGACAAGGTCGGCTGGGGCCATTCCACCTGGCAGGAGGCGGTCCGGCTGTCCAGGCTGGGCGGGGTCAAGCAATTGGTGCTGTTCCACCACGAGCCGGACCATGACGACGTCTTCATGGCCCGGGTCGAGGCCGAGGCGGCGGCGCTGTTGCCGGGCACCATCGCCGCCCGCGAGGGCATGGAACTGGTCGTCGGCTGAGGGCCGGTCACTCGGCCTTCTTGTCGTCGGGCTTCTTGTCGTCGGACTTCTTTTCCTCGGGCTTGGCCTCGGCCGCCGGTTCGGGGGCGATGGCCACCACCTCGCGCGAGATTTCGGTCGAGGTCATCTGGCCGGGATTTTCCCGGGATTCGCACGACGCCGAACGCACGCGGACGATGCTGTTGACCGTCAGCGGCCGGTCCCAGGTGTGGATGACGCAGCGTTCGCCCTTGGGGCCGGTCATCTCGCCGTCCACCTGATCCGCGTAATTGCCGTACTGGCTGCCGACGCCGCCGCCCATGGCGGAATGGTTGGTGATCGGCGGTTCCTGGCCGTTGCACGCGGACAACAGGGCGGCCAGGGCCAGGGTGGAACCCAGGGCGGCAAGCTTCATGGTTCTCTTTCCTTTTCTCGGTCTTTCCTCAGTGCGGAACCACGTGGATGGAGACGCGGCGGTTCAGCGACTGATTGACGGGCAGGGGATTGCCCTCGGGCGTGCGGTTGGGCACGCGCGGTTTGTACTGGCCGTAAGACGCGATGACCATGCGGTCCTCGGACACGCCCAACGCCTTCATGGCGCGCAGGGTGGCCAGGGCGCGGGCGGCGGCCAGATCGAAATTGGTGGGATATTGCGGCGAGGCGACCGGCGTGTCGTCGGTGTGGCCCTGGATTTCCAGGATGTAGGTTTCGAATCGCTTGTGGGTCAGCGTCACCGCCATTTCCTTGAGCAGCGGCATGGCCTCGGGCCGCACCTCGGCCGAGCCCTGCTTGAACATCGCCCCCGAATCCAGGTTCAGCACCACGCCGCGATCGTCGGTGGCGACGTCGGCCATGGAATCGCCGCCGGACATGGCCGACACCACCTCGGTCAGTTCCTTCTTCATGTCCTCGATGGGGCGCTGAACCTTTTGCTTGCCGATCTCCTGGGCGATGCCCGACTGCACCTTTTCGTACAGATTGGCGTCGATCTTCGAGATCGAGGCGAGCAGCACGAAGAAACACAGCAACAGCGTCACCATGTCGCCATAGGTTTCCATCCAACTGGAATCGACCTCGGGGGGCTTTCTGGGTTGCAGTGCCATGACCTTACCCCTTGCTCTTCATGTGGCGGTCGATGTCGAAGTGGATGGCCGGGTCCAGATAGCTGTTCATGGCGTCCTGGACGAAGCGCGGGTTGCGGCGTTCGGCCAGCAGCGCCAGCCCCTCGGTCACGAGCAGGTTGCGGAAGCGGACGATTTCCTGGCGCTGCTGAATCTTGGCCGCCGCGGGCATCAGGACCAGACGGGGCAACAGCACGCCGTACAGGGTGGTGATCAGCGCCACCGCCATGCCCGGACCCAGTGCCGCCGGGTCCTGGCCCATCTTGCCCAGCATGATGATCAGGCCGACCAGGGTGCCGATCATGCCGAAGGCCGGGGCGGTGCCCGCCATGTTGCGCAGGATGTCGGCGGGCACGCAATTGCGGTGGAAGGTGGTTTCAACCAGATTGGTCATGATCTGCCGCACCTCGGGCCCGGTGTAGCCGGTGATCACCAGATTGACGCCGAAGGACAGGAACGGGTCCTGGCCCTTCAGCTTGCCGGTGTCGGCCTCGAGCCCCGGCAGGCCGCTTTTCTGGATGATGTAGCCCCAGCGGATGCAGCGCGCCACCTCGCCTTGCAGCACGCCGCGCTGGATGCGCGGCGCGAAGAAGATCGAGCTCATCAGGCGGAACGCCTGGAACACATAGCGCGGTTCGTAGGAAATGAACGTGGTGGCGAAGGTGCCGCCGATGACCATGACGAAGGACGCCAGATCAAGGAACACCAGGTAATTGTCGGTGGCGATATAGATCGACCCGAGAAACAGAATGATGCCGGCCACAAAGCCGATGATGGTGGTGGTCGACATGTCCCCTGCCTTCTCCGGGTCCCCAGGCGCGACGCGCCCGCGCATTTCGCCCGCTCATTTTGGGCCAAACCGCGGGCCGGGGCAATACGTTCGCCAAGCCTTGCGCACAACGGCTTTCGTGCTTTTCGCGCACAGGTCGCTTGCGCCCTACGGTGATTGCCGTAGACTGCCCGGCCCGGTCGCGTGTGGCGGCCGGTTTGGGAAAGGACGTGTGATGGAGCTGTCCGCGCCCGGCGCGGTCCACGGAGCCCTGGTCGGCGCCGCCGTCCTGGCGGTGGCCATGATGGCGGTCGGCCGGTCGCCGGGGGCGCCGCGTGGTCTGGCGCTGTTCGGACTGGCTTTCGCGCTGCATGTGCTGCGGTCGCTGGTGGCGTTGGCGGCCGAGCCGCTGGGGGAAGCCGTCGCCGCCATCCTGGCCGAGACGGTGCATGCCGGGGTCGGCGTGCTGGTGCTGGCCGCCACCGTGGTCGAGATGCGCGCCGCGCCGCCACGCCGCACCTTGCTGGCCCTGTGGGGCGGCATGGCGGTGGCCCTGGCGGTGCTGGTGCCGCTGCACGGGGCGGAAATGGCGACGGTCGCCGTGGCGCTGTTCGTCGGTGCCGTGCTGCTGGCGGCGGCGGTGGCCTTTCGCTTCCGCGCCCTGCGCACCCCCGGTGCCGGGTATCGGCTGGTGGCCGGGCTGTTCGCCGCCTGGGGCCTGAGCTGGCTGCTGGCGCCGGTTCTGGCCCATTGGGGGTTGCCGGGGCAATTGCTGTCCGAAGGCGTGGTCATCTGCCTGGGCGTGGCGCTGCTGCTGGCCTCCGACCGCGAACGCCGCATGGCCGACCTTGCCTCGCGCCGCCGCGCCGAATCGCTGCTGCGCCTTCAGGGCGAGGCCATCGAGGCGGCGGCCAACGCCATCTTCATCACCGACCGCGCCGGACGCATCGAATGGTGCAACGCCGCCTTCACCCGCCTGTCGGGCTGGACCGCCGCCGAGGCCCGCCGCCGCCCGGCCCGCCGTCTGCTGGCCGGGCGCGACCTGCGCGACCGCCGCCTGATGGACGCGGTGGCCCAGGGGCGGGCCTGGCATGGCGAACTGAGCCTGCGGCGCAAGGACGGAACCCTTTACATCGTCGACCAGACCCTGACTCCCATCGCCGACGATCGCGGCCGCGTCGCCCATTACGTGGTGGTGCAGGAGGACGTGACCGAACGCCGCCAGGCCGAGGAACGCATCCGTTTCCTGTCCAATCACGACGCCCTGACGGCGCTGCCCAACCGCCTGCTGTTCCGCGAGCATCTGCAACGGGCGGTGGCGCGGGCGCGGGCCGAGCGGTCGGGGCTGGGCGTGCTGTTCCTCGATCTCGACGATTTCAGCCATTACAACGACGTGCTGGGCCATGACGGCGGCGACCGTCTGCTGTTGCTGGTGGTCGAGCGGCTGATGGCGGCGGGCCGGGGGGTGGACACCATCGCCCGGGTCGGCGGCGATGAATTCGCCGTGGTGCTGGAGGACCATTCCGGCGGCGAGGCGGCGGCCGAGATGGCCCAAGCCATGCTGGACGCGGTCATCCGCCCGTTCGACATCGACGGCCACGAGGTGCAGATCGGCGCCAGTGTCGGCATCGCGCTTTATCCCATGGACGGCGCCGACGCCGAGGCGCTGATGAAGAACGCCGACGTCGCCATGTACCGCGCCATCCACGAGGCGCCTAACGGCTATCGCTTCTTCACCCCCACCATGGACAGCGAACTGGCCGCGCGCCGCAAGTTGGAGGCCGATCTGCGCCGCGCCGCCCTGCGCGGCGAACTGGTGCTGCATTACCAGCCCATCGTGACGGTGGCCGACCGCACCATCGCCGGGTTCGAGGCGCTGGTGCGCTGGAACCATCCCGAACACGGCATGATCCCGCCCGGCCGTTTCATCCCGCTGGCCGAGGAAAACGGCATGATCGCCCCCATCGGCGAATGGGTGCTGGGCGAGGCGTGCCGCCAGGCCCGCGCCTGGGCCGACGAGGGGTTGCCCGCCGTTCCCATCGCCGTCAACCTGTCGGCGGTGCAGATGAAGCGCCACGATCTGCCGCTGCTGGTGCGCCGCCTGCTGACCGAGGCGCGGCTGCCGCCGGGGCGGCTGGAACTGGAACTGACCGAAACCGCCATGATGGAGGATGCGGTGGCCGCCGGGCGGGTGCTGTCCGACGTCAAGGCCATGGGGCTGGGGCTGGCGGTGGACGATTTCGGCACCGGCTATTCCTCGCTGGGGCGCCTCAAGCGCTTCCCGGTGTGCAAGCTGAAGATCGACCGCTCGTTCGTCGCCGACGTGGCCGAGAACGACAGCGACCGCGCCATCGCGCGGGCCATCATCTCGCTGGCCCATGCCCTGGACCTCAAGGTGGTCGCCGAAGGGGTGGAAACCGAGGCGCAACTGGCGGTGCTGGCGGCCGAGCATTGCGATTGCGTCCAGGGCTTCCTGTTCAGTCCGGGCGTGCCCGCCGAACAGGCCGCCGCGCTGTTGCGTCGCGGCGGATTCTGATCTCGTGACGGTTGTTCCCGATCCCGGTTGCGTTTAGCCTGGGGGGCTGGACGGGGAAGGGGAGCGGAATGCACGACGTGGCCATGGCGGTGTTCGGGGTAAGCGGCCTGCTGGCGCTCGTCACCCTGCTGGTTCCCGTCGCGGCCCGCGCCAACCTTGCCTTTTCCCTGGTCCTGGCCCTGGCCGGAATCGCCCTGGGCGTGCTGGCCGATACCATCGGCCGTCTGGGCGGCCTGGGTGGGCCGCTGGGCGACTGGCTGACCACGCTGGGCCAGTTCGAACTGTCGTCCGAAGCCTTCATTCTGGTGTTCCTGCCCGTCCTGCTGTTCGAAACGGCGGTGGCCATCGACGTGCGCCGCCTGCTGGACGATCTGGCGCCCATCCTGTTGCTGGCGGTGGTGGCGGTGCTGGTGTCCACCTTCGCCATCGGATTGGCGCTGGGCGCGGTCAGCGACATGGGGCTTGTGGCCTGTCTGCTGCTGGCGGCCATCGTGTCCACCACCGATCCCATCGCCGTGGTCGCCATCTTCCGCGATCTCGGCGTGCCCCATCGCCTCAGCCTGCTGGTGGAAGGCGAAAGCCTGTTCAACGACGCCGCCGCCATCGCCCTGTTCGCCCTGTTCCTGGGCATGCTGACCGGCGAACGCCAGGCCGACGCCCTGGCCGGGGGGCTGGCCTTCCTGCGCGCCTTCGCCGGCGGATTGGTGTTCGGCTATGTTTGCGGCCGTCTGGTGTGCTGGGGTGTGGTGCCGCTGCGCGGCCAGCGTTTCGCCGAAATCACCGCCACCGTGGCGGCCGCCTATCTGTCCTTCATCGTCGGCGAGCATTATCTGCATGTCTCGGGCGTGGTGGCGGTGGTGACGACCGCCCTGGTCATCAGCTTCTACGGCCGCACCCAGGTATCGGCGGAAAGCTGGGCCAGTCTGGTCGAGGTCTGGCAGCAGGTGGGGTTCTGGGCCAGTTCGCTGATCTTCGTGCTGGCCACCATGCGGGTGCCGCAGATGCTGGCGGGCATGGGGGCATCGGATCTGGGGCTGCTGGCGGTGCTGATCGTCTCGGCGCTGGTGGCGCGGGCGGCGGTGCTGTTCGGCATGTTCCCGCTGCTCAGCGCCATCGGCTGGGCCGAGCCGGTGGGAAAGCCGTTGCGGCTGGTGGTGCTGTGGGGCGGCTTGCGCGGCGCCATCTCGCTGGCGCTGGCCCTGGCGGTGGTGGAAAATCCCCGGGTGCCGCCCGAGGTCAAGAATTTCGTCGCCGTGCTGTGCACCGGCTTCGTGCTGTTCACCCTGTTCGTCAACGCGCCGCTGTTGCGGCCGATGATCCGGCTGTTCGGCCTGGATCGGCTGTCGCCCGCCGATCTGGCGGTGCGGGCCCGCGCCATCGCCGGAACCCTGGACACGGTGCGGCAAAAGGTGTCGGCCGCCGCCGCCGATTACGGTATCGAGCGGGCGGTGGCCGCCGATCTGGCGCAAAGCTACACCGAACGTCTGGGCCGCGCCGAGGCCGATCTGTCGCGGCAATGCGACCTGACCCGGCCGGAACTGGTGCGCAGCGGTCTGGCCATGCTGGCCGACCGCGAGCAGGCCATCTATATGCGCCATTACCGCGAAGGCGTGGTGCCCGGCCACATCACCCGCGCCTTGCTGACCGCCGCCGCCCGCATCCAGGACGGGGTCAAGACCCTGGGGCTGGACGGCTACATGGCGGCGCACGACGCGGCATTGGCCTTTCCGCTGTCCTTTCGCCTGGGGCTGGCGCTGCAACGGCGCTTCGGCGTCGAGGCGCCGCTGGCCTGGGCCATCGCCAACCGTTTCGAATGCCTGCTGATGGTGCAGGCGGCGCTGAGCGAACTGACCGACATGGCGGCGCGCGACCTGCCCGGCCGCGTGGGCGGCGAGGCGGCGGGCGAGGTGGCGGCGGCGCTGACCACCCGTCTGGACGGCATCGAGACGGCGCTGGCGGCGCTGCGCCTGCAATACGCCGATTTCTCGCGCGCCCTTCAGACCCAGTATCTGGAACGCGCCGCCCTGCGCATCGAGGAAAACGAGTATCGCCGCCTGCGGGCCGAGGCGGTGGTCGGTCCCGAGGTGTTCAACGACCTGATGGCCGACCTGGATGCCCGTGCCGCGCGTCTGGCCCGCCGCCCGGCCATCAATCTGGACCTGGAACCCGAGGTGATGGTGGCCCGCGTCCCCACCTTCGCCAGCCTGCCGCCCGGCGAATTGCGCCTGATCTCGCGCCTGCTGCGGCCGGTGCTGGCGGTGCCGGGCGAATGCGTGGTGCGCAAGGGGCAGGCGGGCGATGCCATGTACTTCATCGCCTCGGGCGCGGTCGAAGTGCAGGTGCCGCCCCATCCGGTGCGCCTGGGCAGCGGCGAATTCTTCGGCGAGATCGCCCTGATCTCGGGCGGCCTGCGCACCGCCGACATCACCGCCCTGGGCTTCTGCTCGCTGCTGGCACTGCGGGCCGACGATTTCCAGTCGCTGCTGGCCACCAGCCCGCATCTGCGCGAACACATCCACGACACCGCCCGCCGCCGCCGCCAGGAAGTGCGGTCGGGCCAGCCGGGGTAAGAAAAAGGGTCTTCGCGGTATTGCGGGGCTGCTGGCCCTGCATGTGTGGATGGCCCCTGCGTTGCAAATGGCACTGGCGATCAGCGGGCCGATGCCGGGAATGGTGGCCACCCTGCGGCTGTCGGCGCTGTCATGGTGACATCTCAGGATTTCGTCCTTCAGCGCATCGATCTTGGCGTCGGCCCCGCGCTCCTGGGTCAGTCGCTCGAACTCCCCCCCCCCCAAGGAACCCGCTTCAACAGGTCGTGGAAGACGCTATTCTGATGCCGCACGCTGACGCCGATTTCGTGTCCAGGAAACGCCGAAAACGTCTGAAAGCGAGTAAAATCAACACCGTGCGTTCAGTTCACAAAATCTAGACCGGGCAGCCGTGGGGCAAGCCCGGCCATGGCGAGCACTTCCCGGCTAGTTGTTTAGTCCCGGCATTTGATGGTGCGGATTAAGCCTGAACCGCTCCGGTTCGGCTTCCCATATTTTGCAGATGTATTCGTATGGGGTGAGCCCCCGCAGGGTCTTCAGGCGGCGGGCAA
>JAEXAH010000003.1 GCA_023458315.1 Pseudomonadota bacterium | reverse complement strand
CCCGTGCACATCGCAAAGCCCGTCATGCGCGGCCCAGGCCGCAACGAGCTGCACATCCAGCTCTACAAAACCCCGGCCAACGAACACCTGGCCATGCCGCCACCCAGCGCCCGCCCGATCCCGAGGTAATGCCATGACCGCCATCCAGCAAACACTGCACATCGTCTACAACGACGACGGCGCCGTGCGCCTCATCAGCGCCAGCTTCGCCGAAGCCAGCCAAACCGCAGCCATCACCGGCACCAGCGTCTGCACCTATCACCTCGCCGCCATCAGCCCGCGCATCGAATCCGATGCGGCCATCACTGAGCAGGCCGGCGCATGATCATCCACCGCACCACCGCAGAGCCCAACCGCAAAGCGCTCCACCGCGCCGCCAAGGCGCGCCAGCACCAGCACCCGGCTCGGCCCATCCCGCCACCGCAGCACCGCACGCGTTGCCAGCGCTACATCCAGCGCGCCCGTGCTTGGCTCGGCCACCTCTTTCGCGACCCCGCACCGGTTCCCCCCGCCGGCGCGGCCCACCCCTGCCCTGCGGGGTCGCGACCTTCTCCCGCACACCTGCGCTGAGCGCACACGAGGTCACTCATCATGTTCCACCCCATCGAATTTCGCTCCGCCACAGCAAAAAGCACCGCACCGATGCCATCCGACCTGCGCGCCAAGCAGGCCGAACGCGAACGCATCGCGCGCGACATCCGTGCCTTCCAGCGCCGGGGCGGCCGCATCGAACGCCTCAGCGCCGATGCCACAGGCGAAACCCCGAACAACTACAGCTACAACAACACCGACCGCGAAAAAGCCCTCCGCGCCGCACGGCGCGGCGGTGCCGCCTGACGCTGGAGGTAAGCCGGCCCGCTCCACTGAATTGCTTGGAGAGCGAAATGAAGATCGAAGGAACTGTTGTGGAAATGGGTGATCTGGATGGGTTTGAAACCCCGACACCCGGCCTGCGGATTGAGGCTGGCGTGCAGATCGTGGAAATCACTGGCCTGACCCGCGAGCAAATCAAGGCGATACCGCCGGTCATGTTCCGCAAGGTCGCGCTGACGTTGGATGCAACCTAACGCCGAAGCTCAGGCGCGCCGCGAAGCGGCGTCGCGCTTGAATGAATTGTTAGCCGTCACACACCAAAAGAGACTAGGACATGGGAACTACAACAGAGAATCAATGCCTCCGGTGCCGTAGCGACTGTACCCCGATCGCCAACCTATCGGCCGACGAAGAAGCAAAATCGTTTGTGTGCGTAGGGTACAACCGGCCAGAAGATAGAGATGTGGCTGGCGACAGGTTCACACTCTGCTGGAAAAACAGTGTGGTTGATGAGCGCGGGCATTGGGACCGCCGCGACTTGCTGGACACACTAAGCGTGATCGGCCAGGCGCTCAGCACGGATGAAAACATCCGCGTAAGCCGCGGTATCACAGACCAAGAAATGAATGAATCCACCTTCCTGTGACGGATAACACCCAAGTTCAGCCGTGACGCGAAGCGGCATCGGCTGCAACGAGTTGTTAGGGCGCTGGCTAAGGAGAACGAAGATGGCATACACAACTGAATACTACGAAGCGCACATTGCCGAGCTGAAAGAGGCGCTGGAGCAAGAGCGCGCGCACTCCGAGGGACTGGCGCATGATTGCGAGGAAATGTGTTTGCGGCTGGAGCGCCTGAGCAAACACCTGCGTGGCGGGATAGTTAGCGATGTTATGCGCAAGCTAGCCGATTATGCGGAAGGTGCTGGGCATGAATACCGAGACACCCCGCCACAAGACCCGTTTCCTGATCCGCCAGAGCCAAAGCGGACGCGGAGGCGCAAATGAATAAGAGCCAGCGAATCCGGGACATTCTGGCCGACGGCCCGGCGACCACGCATGAGATTTGCAGCGAGATCGGCGGCAAGCCTACGGGACTTTTGAACGTGCTTCGCAACAGGGGAGAAATCTACGCGACCGCGTACATGACACCAAAGTGCGAGTGCTGCGGGGCAAGAAGCAGGAAATCGAGCATCTGGCACCTGCGCCCTAACACTAATTCTACGACCTAATGTCGCATAACTCGGGAAATCCCATGGAACCCGCTCACCCGATCACGCTGAAATCCGTATTCACGGATCGCATCCGCGCCCGGCATCTGGCGCGGTCAACGGAAAAATCCTACTGGCACTGGATTGCCGAGTTCGCACGGCACTTCCGCCGGGCCCCGCGCGAGATGGGCAAACCCGAAGTGGAGAAGTTTCTTTCGCACCTCGCCACCACCCGTAACGTCAGCCCCAGCACACAAAACCAAGCGCTTGCCGCGTTGCTGTTCCTGTATCGCGACGTGCTCGGCATCGAATTGCCGTGGCTCGATGATGTCGTGCGCGCCAAACCGCGCAACTACCTGCCCACCGTCCTCTCCGTGGACGACACCGCCCGGCTGCTGAGCCATTGCCACGGCACCCCCGGCATCATCTGCCGCCTGCTCTACGGCACCGGCATGCGCGTGATGGAAGCCCTGCGCCTGCGCGTGGGCGATGTCGATCTGCAACGTAACATCATCACCGTGCGCCAGAGCAAGGGCGGCAAGGACCGCACCACCTGTTTCCCCGAAGCCCTGCGCCACGCAATCAATCTCCAGATCGACTACCGCCGCCACCTCCACGGTCTGGATGCAGATCGCGGCACCATCGACGTGGAACTGCCCGACGGCATAGGCCGCAAATACCCCAACGCGCACCGCGAATGGTCATGGCAGTGGCTGTTCGCTACCCGCAATTACCAGCGCGTGCCCGGCAGCAACGCCACACGCCGCCACCACCTAGACCCGCGCACCATCCAGCGCACAGTGCGCGATGCCGCCAGCGCCGCAGGCATTGCCGCGCGCGTGACACCGCACACCCTGCGCCACTGCTTCGCCACGCACCTGCTCGAATCCGGCGCCGACATTCGCACCGTGCAGGAGCTGCTCGGGCACAAG
>JAEXAH010000002.1 GCA_023458315.1 Pseudomonadota bacterium | reverse complement strand
GGCCGGGGCTGACGTCACCGGGCCGCTGGCGGCGGGCGGCGCGGCGGCTTGCGCCGGTTGGCTGGCGGCGACGGGCGCGGGTTTGGTTGCCGGGCGCGGCGCGGGTTTGGGTTTCGGCGCCTCGGGCGTCGGTTGCGGCTTGGCCGGTTCCGGTTGCGGTTCTGGCCTCGGCGGCGGTTCCGGCGCGGGCGGCGGCGGCTCCATCAGCAATTGCACGGTCAGTGCGCCGGTGCCCATGTCGTCGGGCTTGGGCAACGGCGCCAGCAGCCATGCCGACACCACCAGCAGATGCAGGCCGACCGACAGCGCCGCCGCCCGCGAGGGGCGGGGCCGCAGGCTGGTTTCGATCCTGGTGTCGTCCATGGCGATCATGGCGGTTTCCCGAAACGGGCCGCCCCGGCGCCAAAGGGCGCCGGGGCGGGAAGGAGGTCAGAACTTCACCGTCATCTCGGCGATGAACGAACGGCCCATGGCGGCCAACGAGCTGAACGCCCCGTTCTGGCCCTCGGCGCGGGCGTCCGAGATGTCGACGCCGCCCAACGGGTCGTAATATTGCTTGTCGAAGACGTTGTCGACGCCGACCGACATGCTCAGGTTTTCCCATTCATAGCCGGTGCGCAGGTTGAACACCGCATAGGCCGGGGTGGATTGTTCCAGGCGCAGCGGGTCGGTGTCGTTCTTCGGCCCCATCAGCTTCATCTCGACGCTGTTGGTCCAGCCGCCCAACTTGTGTTCCACCGTGATGTCGGCATGGACCGGCACCATGTGGTACAGGCTTTCGCCGGTATTGATCTGCTGACCTTGGCTCAGCCCCACATAGCCCTTGATCAGACCGCTGCCATAGCCGGTGTCCTGCCACAGATCGGCCTGGCCCGAAACATCGATGCCGTAGACCTGGGCGTCGTGGTTGGCGAAGCGCAGCCGGTTGACGAGAGTGCGAGTGTTGTAGACCGTGGTGCCGATCTTGTCGACGCCGATGTAATCCTGAATATAGGTGTAATAGGGCGTGACCTTGAGCCGCCAGCTTTTCTTGGCGGCGTCGCGCCATTCGCTGGACATGCTCAGGGTGTGGGCGATTTCGGGCTTGAGGTCGAGATTGCCCACATAGCCGTTGCCGTCGCCGAACCAGTTGACCATGCGCATGGCCATGCCGCCGGTGGACCAGGAATAGCGTTCATACAAATTGGGCGAGCGGGTCTTGCGGGCATAGCCGAAATCCAGGGTGTTGGATTGACTGGCCTCGTAGCGGGTCTGGGCGGTCAGGTCCCAGTTGATGTCCACCTTGCGCTGGTCCTGGGCGTTGAAGGCGTCGGCATCGGCGGCGTAATTGTTGTTGGCGCGGTTGTAACCCCGCACCTTGCCGGTATCCATCACCACGATGTCGTTGCGGATGCCCAATTGGGTGGACCAGCGTTCCGACCATTTGGCGTCCCATTCGCCATAGGTGCCGATCACCGTGCGTTCGCCATCGGCGATGTTCCAGAAGGTGTCGGGGCTCATGCCCGCCATGCCCGCGACCGGCGGCCACCAATCGTCCAGGGTGAAACGGTGCAGTTCGTGGCCGATCTTGAAGGTGTCGCGTTTGCCCGCCGGGATGGTGGCGCCGACGCTGTAGCCGATGTCCATGGCCTCGGTGTACATGGGCATGCCGACGGCGGCGGAATAATTGGTGCGGTCGCCCAGGAAGTTCATGTAGTGCTGGACGTTCTGGTAATAGACCCGGCTGTCCAGTTCACCCCACGAGAACGCGCCCTGCCAGCGGCCGTTCAGGAAGTGGCTGCGGTTCCACAGCATGTCCATGTATTCGTTGGGGAAACCTTCGTAGGGCGTGTATTTCTGGCCGCCCTGTACGGTGAACAGATGGTCGCCCGCCTTGACGCCCAGGGTCAGGTCGTGGCTGGACCGTTCGTACATGGACGCCGCAATGCGGTCGCCGTTGCCGTCGTGATAATCGCCCGCCTTGTCGTGGTCGGCGTGATAGCGCAGGCTGAAATTCTCGGTGGCGGCGGTGCCGCTCAGCGCCTGGCCGAACGACTTGTTGTTGCTGCGGGCGCGCAGGCTCAGGCTGCCCTCGGTGTGCAATCCCTCGCCCGGGGCGGCGAAGACCGGCGTCGCCGATTGCACGACGATGGTGCCGCCGATGCTGTCGCCGCCCATGCTGACCGGGGTGATGCCGGCGATGGCGTCCACCTGGGCCACCGCGCTGGGTTCGATATAGCTCAGCGCCGGGTTCATGTGGTTGGGGCAGGCCGAGGTGATGGGCATGCCATCCACCAGGATCTTGTTGCGGTCGTCGGCCAGGCCGTGGATCACCGGCAGCGCCGATTGGCCGCCATTGGTCGAGACGCTGACGCCGGGAATGTCCTTCAACAGATCGGCGGTGCCGGTGGCGCCGATCTTGCTGCTTTTCAGGTCGCTGCCGCTCAGGCTGCCGCCGCCAAAGGCGGGCTGGGCGGTCTGTTCCTCGACGGTGTCCACCGGGACCGGCGGCAGTTCGATGGCCGATTGCGCCAGGGCGGCGGCGGGCAGGGCCAGGATCAGGGTGAACAGGGCGCAGGACGCCCGCAGGCCCAGCGGGCCTGGACGATGATGATGTCGCATATGTAATCCCCCCGTACCGGGAAACATCCCGGTCGGAAACAAGTGTCGGGCCGCGCGCGGGCGCGGACGGCGGATGTTTCAGGTCGGATCAGGCGACGGGGGGCGCGCGGGGATTGGCCAGCCGGACGTCGTGCCCCACCAGCGCCGGTTCGGCGACGGCGGGCAGGGCGCGGGGCAGGGGCTGGACCACGGGCCGGGGCAGCAGGGCCGTGGCCGGGGTAAGGACGGCACCGTGGACGAACGGCAGGCAGGCGCCGCAGAAACCGTTCTGCCCCACATGGTCGGGGGAAACCGGAGTGCCGTTGCGGTCGATGATGGCCATGCCGCCGGCGGTACAGATGACGATGTGGTCGTCATCGGTGGCCAGCGGCGCGGCCTGGGCGGGCAGGACGCTGCCCGCCACCAGATTGAACAGCAGCAGGAACAGCCCCAGCCACGACACGATGCCGCGCCGCGCCCGTCCCCGGGACGGATCGCTGGCGGTGTCGTAGGGTCTATGCCGTATTCCCGCATGCATGATGCGGGCAACCATGCGGCCAAGGGCTGGGGCTGTCAATTGACTTAGAGCAAGTAAAGGAACGAACCGGCACCGTTTTTCACAGCAATCCCAGGCGGCGCAACTCCTCGGCCATTTCCGGCGGCGGCTCGTTGCCGTCGGGGTTGCGGTCGGGCGGCGCGTCCTGGGCCTCCAGATAGCGCCAGCCCTGGAACGGGCGCATGGGGCGGGGCTGCACCTCGGTCACGTCCGGCGCCAGGATCAGGCGGCAGCGGGCGCGGCCCTCGTCGTCCTGATCGGCCTGAACCTCCAGGATGGGCTGGCGGGCGACGATCTGGCCCTTGATCACCCAATAGATCGAGCCGCCGTCGCACAATTCCCCGGCCCGTTTCGGCATCATGCGGGTCAGATGGAACAGGTGGCCGTGGGCGCGCAGCCGCTGTTCCTGGAAGGCCAGCAGCATGTCGAGACCGTCGCATCCGGCGGCCAGCTTGATCAGGTGAAGCACGATATCCGACCTTTGATGGAGACGGGGAGGGGTGGACAACCGCCAAAGGCGGGCTCATGCTGAGGTACTCAAACTTGCTTGTGGAGGTCAACATGAAGACCATTGCCGCCGTTGGTATGCTGCTTCTGCTTGCCGGTTGCGCCGGTCGCGGCGAGCCCGAGGGCTCGTTCTTCGACCCGGTGTGCATGCCCGACGGTTCGGTGGCCTGGCGCCAGTTGTCCAATTCCAAGGGCGAGTACACCAAGCCCATCGCCACCAAGGAAAACTGTGCCTGGAACAAGCCCGCCGCCAAGTAGCGGGTCGGCCGGGGCGGGGAGGACCATCCCCGCCCATCCGGCGTTTTCAGGAATTATGGGGACATAGCGGCCTTGACGCCGCGGGGAAGGGTGGCCGATATGCATGCCATGACCGACCTGCCCCCCAATCTGTTTTCCTATCCCCGCCACCGCCGCGACCTGCGGCCCGCGCCCTTCCTGCCCACCACCCGTGCCGAGATGGACGCGCTGGGCTGGGACAGTTGCGATGTGGTGCTGGTGACGGGCGACGCCTATATCGACCATCCCAGCTTCGGCATGGCCATCATCGGCCGTCTGCTGGAGGCCCAGGGCTTCCGTGTCGGCATCATCGCGCAACCCGACTGGCAGGGGCCGGAACCGTTCCGCGCCTTGGGACGGCCCAACCTGTTCTGGGGCGTCACGGCGGGCAACATGGATTCCATGGTCAACCGCTATACCTCGGACCGCAAGATCCGGTCCGACGACGCCTATACCCCCCATGGCGAAGGCGGCAAGCGTCCCGACCGCGCTTTGCTGGTCTATGCCCAGCGCTGCCGCGAGGCGTTCAAGGACGTCCCCGTGGTGCTGGGCGGCATCGAGGCGTCCTTGCGCCGCATCGCCCATTACGATTACTGGTCGGACAAAATCCGGCGCAGCGTGCTGATGGATGCCAAGGCCGACATCCTGCTGTACGGCAACGCCGAACGCGCCCTGGTCGAAGTGGCGCACCGCATGGCCGCCGGGGAAAATCCCAAGACCATGTTCGACGTGCGCGGCGTGGCGCTGATGCGCGACCGCGTGCCGGACGACTGGCAGGTGGCCGACTGGTCCGACCCGGAACCGGAGACCATGCCGCGCGCCAAGGGCGACAAGGCGGTGGTGCGGCTGCCGTCCTATGAACAGGTGACGGCCGACCCGGTGCTGTACGGCCATGCCTCGCGCGTGTTGCACCAAGAGGCCAATCCCGGCAACGCCCGCGCTTTGGTGCAGCGCCATGGCGAGCGCGAGGTGTGGCTGACGCCGCCGCCGATCCCGCTGACCACGCCCGAGATGGACGGCGTCTACGATTTGCCCTATGCCCGCGCGCCCCATCCTTCCTATGGCGACGCCAAGATTCCGGCGTGGGAGATGATCCGCTTTTCGGTCAACATCATGCGCGGCTGCTTCGGCGGCTGCTCCTTCTGCTCCATCACCGAGCACGAGGGCCGGGTCATCCAAAGCCGTTCGGAAAAATCCATCCTGCGCGAGATCGAACACATCCGCGACAAGACCAAGGGCTTCACCGGCACCATTTCCGATCTGGGCGGGCCGACCGCCAATATGTGGCGGCTGAACTGCAAGGACCCGGAGATTCAGGCGGTGTGCCGCCGTCCCTCTTGCGTCTATCCCGATATCTGCAAGAACCTGGAAACCAACCACGACCCGCTGATCGCGCTGTACCGCAAGGCCCGCGCCGTCAAGGGGGTCAAGCGCGTCGCCATCGGTTCGGGCGTGCGCTATGACCTGGCGGTGCGCAGCCCGGCCTATGTCAAGGAACTGGTCAGCCATCATGTGGGCGGCTATCTCAAGATCGCCCCCGAGCACACCGAGGACGGGCCGCTGTCCAAGATGATGAAGCCGGGCATCGGCACCTACGAACGCTTCAAGCAATTGTTCGAGCAGGCGGCGCGCGAGGCGGGCAAGAAATACTACCTGATCCCCTATTTCATCGCCGCCCATCCCGGCACCACCGACCGCGACATGATGAATCTGGCGTTGTGGCTGAAGCGCAACGGCTTCAAGGCCGATCAGGTGCAGACCTTCCTGCCGTCGCCCATGTCCTTGTCCACCGCCATGTACCATTCGCGGCGCAACCCGCTGCTTCCCATCCGGCGCAGCGGCGGCGAAGAGGTGTTCACCGCGCGCGGCGAGCGTCAGCGCCGTCTGCACAAGGCGTTCCTGCGCTATCACGACCCCGAGAACTGGCCGATCCTGCGCGACGCGTTGAAGGCCATGGGCCGGGCCGACCTGATCGGGCCGGGTCAGCATCAGTTGGTGCCCGCCGGTCAGTCCGGCCCCGGTGCGGCGCCGTCGCGCAAGGGGCGCCCCTTCGCCACCCAGCACGTGCGGCCGGGGCCGAAGCGGCGCTGATCCCATCCAAAAGTATATAAGAAAGATCTGAACCTTCCCTTTCCGCGCAGGCTGGCGCCATGATGCGCATGCAATTGCATCCATGGGGGGATGATGCGCGTTCGGGGGTTCTTTTTCGTCTGCATGTCCGTCGTCGCGGCCATGGCGGTGTTGGCTGCGCTTGCTCAGGTCTGGAGCGGGCTCGAGGATCGGTCCCGGCTGGCGCATGCCCGCGCCATGGCGGATTTCCAGGGCACCTTGCTGCGGCTGGCCGAACGGGTCAGCCTGGAACGCGGTTCCCACACCCTGGCGCTGGGCGCCTCCGCGCCGCTGTCGGAAGAGGCGGCGGCCAAGCTGGCGGCCGAGCGCAAGGCGACCGAGGCCGCCTTCGCCGCCGCCCTGGCGGCGGCGGTGGACGAGCGCGGCACGGCGGTCGAGGCGCTGCGCGCCAAACTGGTCGCCGCCCGCGAGCCGGTGCTGCGCGCCCAGGCGCAACCGCCCGGCCAGCGCGATGCCGCCGTGGCCAAGGCGTGGGTGGCGGCCAATTTCCAGGTGGGCGACGGCGTCATCGCCACCGCCACCGGCGACCTTCCCGCCCTCAACACGCTGGCGCCCGCCGTGGCCGATTACGTGGGGTTGGGCCATGCCACCGCCAATTTGCGCAATCAGGTGGGGCACCGCAACACCACGCTGCTGGTGGTGATCGGCAACGGCGCCCCCATGACCACCGAACAGGTGGAACGCCATAACAAGCTGAGCGGCCGCATCGACCAGATCTGGGACGAGATCAAGGCGGAATTGGCCATGCTGGACCACGGCCCGGCGGTATCGGCGGCGGTATCCAAGGTGGAAAAGGGATTGTTCGGCGACGCGGCGGCGGTGATCCAATCGCACGAGGCGGCCAGCCGCGCCGGTGCCGCCTATCCGTTGTCGGCCGCCGATTTCCGTTCCAAGACCCTGCCGCATTTCTCGGCGGTGGGTGAATTGCGCGACGCCTTCGTGGCGCGCGGCATCGAGGTTTGCGACGCCGCCCTGGCGGCCGCCACCTGGCGCCTGACCCTGGCCAGCGTCTGGCTGGTGGTCCTGGTGGTGCTGATCGGCGGCGTCACCCTGCTGTTCAACCGCCGTGTGGTGTCCACCATGATCGACACGGCGGCGGCCATTTCGGCCATGGCCCGCGACGATCTGGACGTGGCGGTGCCCGGCTGTGCCCGGCGCGACGAACTGGGCGAGATCGGCCGCGCCCTGGAAACCCTGCGGGGCAACGCCCGCGCGGCGCGGGACGCCGCCGCCGAGCGGGCGGCCGAACGGGCGGCGCGCGAGCAGGCGCGGCAACGGACCGACGACCAGTTGCGCGGTTTGGCCGAGCGGGTGGAAACCCTGTTGCGGGCCGCCGATCATAACGTGGAGGTGCTGAAGGACAGCGCCGTCGCCCTGGCCGGTCAGGCCGACGGCGCCACCCAGGGCTCGCGCCATGTGGCGCGGGCGGCCGACGACGCGGCGGCTAACGTCCAGGCGGTGGCCAGCGCCACCGAACAATTGCTGGCCTCGGTACGCGAGATCGGCCATGTGGTCGGCACCATGGCCGACACCGCCCGCGACGCGGTGGCCGAGGCCCAGCACAGCCGCGATTCGGTCAATTCCCTGACCGAAGGCGCCGGACGTATCGGCGAGATCGTCGCCCTGATCAACACCATCGCCGCCCAGACCAACCTGCTGGCGCTGAACGCCACCATCGAGGCGGCGCGGGCGGGCGAGGCCGGAAAGGGCTTCGCGGTGGTGGCGGGCGAGGTCAAGGCGCTGGCCAACCAGACCGCCAAGGCCACCGAACAGATCCAGGCGCAGGTGGCGGCCATCCAGGGCGGCACCGCCGCCACCTGTTCGGCCATTTCCGCCATCGCCGCCACGGTCGGCCGCATGAGCGAACTGGCGACCTCGGTGGCATCGGCGGTGGAACAGCAGAACAGCGCCACCGCCGAAATCGCCCGTGCCATCCAGCAGGCGTCGGACGGCGTCGCCACGGTGGCCGACAACATTTCCGGGGTACAGGGCGCCATCGACGACACCAGCCGCTCGGCGGGCGCGGTGGGCGAGGTGTCGTCGTCGCTGGCGGCGCAGACCCACACCCTGCGCGACGAATTCGGCCAAGTCATGGAACTGGTGCGCGGCACGGGATAGAACAAGCCGTCATCAGGCCGCGATGCGCATCACGGCATCACGGCCTAATTGGTCAGCGCGCTTGACTTGATGCTGTTGGCGGCGACGCGGGTGGACGGGGCGATCTGGGTCAACAGGGTGTCGGTGGCGCGCTTGACCACCTTGAAACGCTCCAGGTCGCGCCCGGCCAGCTTGACGTTGGTGGGCATCTTGACCGACAGCGGGTTGACCTGGGCGTTGCCTTGCAGCACCTCGTAATGCAGGTGCGGCCCGGTGGAACGGCCGGTCGAGCCGACGAAGCCGACGATCTGCCCCTGACCGACCCGCTTGCCCGGCTTCATGCCCGCGGCGATGCGGCTCATATGGGCATAGGCGGTGGCATAGCCGTTGCCGTGGCGGATGCGGACGTAATTGCCATAGGCGCCGTTGAACCCGGCCATTTCGATGGTGCCGTCGCCCGCCGCCTGGATGGGGGTGCCGGTGGGCACGCCGAAATCCACGCCCTTGTGCATCTTGGTGAAGCCCAGGATGGGGTGGTTGCGCATGCCGAAACCCGAGGTGATCTTGGCGCCGTCCACCGGGGTCTTCAACAGGGCCTTCTTGATGCTCTCGCCCTTTTCGTTGAAGTACTCGACCACGCCGCCATCCTGCTCGAAACGGTACATGGCGATGGGCTTGCCCGACAGGCCGACGCTGGCGTACAGCATGTCGCCGTTGCGCACCAGCTTGCCCTTGGTGTCGTAGAACGCCTCGAACATCACGTCGAAGGTGTCGCCCGCCTGGATGTCGCGCTGGAAGTCCACGTCATAGGACAGCGCCTTGATCATGCCGATGATCACCGGGGCGGGGATGCCCGCGTTCTGTGCGCTCTCGAACAGCGACGATTTGATGGCGCCGCTGTAATGGGCGATCTCGCGGCGGACCTGGCGGCGGGCCTCGGCGCCCTCGAAATCGCCGTCCTGGGTGCGGCTGGCCCACACCTCGCGGATGGGGTCGGCGTTCAGCGAAACCTTGGTGAAGCCGCCGATGCCGAAGCCATGGGCGGGCTTTTCGAAGGTCACGGTGACTTTCTGCCCGGCCTTCAATCCGCGCGGGTTATAGACGTCCTTCAGCGCGTCGATGGCCAGATTGGCGTCGGACACGTCGACGCCCGCTCGGGTCAGCACGTCCATCAGGGTGTCGCCGGACCCGACCTGGACGTGGTTTTCGACAGGGCGGGTGGCGCGGTCCTCCAGTTCGCTGTCGGATGCCACCTGCTCGGCCCAATTGGACTTCTCGGATTCCAGGTCCACATAGGCGGGCGGGGTGGAATCCAGCGGCGTTTCCGACGGGCCGAACTGGACGAAGGGGCGGGCGGCGAACAGCGCGCCGACACCCACCAGGCCAACCACTCCCGCCGCCTTCAAGGTTCGCTTGATCTTGGCTGATACGTGGCTGCGCAATGGTTTCGTCCGTTCCGAATGAAAGGGATGGCAAGGGTTATCGCAGCCTGGGGCGGGCAAGGCAAGGAATAATGCCGTTTTTTTCGCTTGACTGTGGCGGCGGCGCATCCGGACCCTTCTGCGGACGGGCATATATGAACGCGCGCGCAAGGGTCAGATTCTTTTCGATTTGATGAAAAAGGCGGTTGACGGTTTTGGCGGTCCGGCCTATAACCCGCGCCTCGCCGCTGCGGTGGCGAGGGAAGAAGCGGAGGTTCAACTTTCTCCGCTGGTTGCTT
>JAEXAH010000001.1 GCA_023458315.1 Pseudomonadota bacterium | reverse complement strand
AAGCAACCAGCGGAGAAAGTTGAACCTCCGCTTCTTCCCTCGCCACCGCAGCGGCGAGGCGCGGGTTATAGGCCGGACCGCCAAAACCGTCAACCGCCTTTTTCATCAAATCGAAAAGAATCTGACCTTCATTTGTCGCTGTGTAGCTTCGGCTACAGATTCCCGGCGCCATCCGCCCCACCCTGAAGCCATCGAGCGCTTCAAGGGGGGAGCCGTCATGAATGCCGATCTGTCATCCCTGCTGATCGCCGGCAGCGGCGCCATCCTGTTCGCCACTGCCGCCCTGGTGCTGCTGGTACGCGGCGACCTGGCGCCCGCCGGATTGCGGCCGCTGGCCCTGAGCACCGGCGGGCGCGTGCTGTTGGGGGCGGCGCTGGGGCTGGGGGTGATCGCCTTCACCATCAAGGTGGTGATCATCCTGACCCTGTCCAGCTTTCCCGGCCAGACCATCGCGCCGCTGATCGCCTCGGTCGGGCAAGGCGGCGAGCGCGACCTGACGCCCCTGCCCCGCCCAGAACCGCCCCCCTATGAATGGAAGGGGCTGCCGCTGGCGGTCCCGGCGCCGCCCGACAATCCCACCACCGCCGCCAAGGCGGTGCTGGGCGAAAAGCTGTTCCACGATACCGCCTTGTCCAGCGACCGCACGGTATCGTGCGCCACCTGCCACGACGTGCACGACGGCGTCGGCACCGACGGCCGGGCCACCGCCATCGGCGTTACCGGCATTCCCGGCGCCCGCAACGCGCCGACGGTATGGAACGCCGCCTATCAGGCGCGGCTGTTCTGGGATGGCCGCGCCGGGTCGCTGGAGGAACAGGCGCTGGGGCCGCCGCTCAACCCCGACGAGATGGGCATGCCGTCCCTGGCCGCCATCGAGCAGCGAATCGCCGAAAACCCCGCCTATGCCCCGCTGTTCGTCCAGGCGTTCGGCGATGGCGCCACCATCACCGCGCAGCGGGCCGCCCAGGCCATCGCCGCCTATGAACGGACACTGGTCGCCACCGACACCGCCTATGACCGCTTCGTCGCCGGTGACGACACCGCGCTGACCGCCGCCCAACAGCGCGGCATGTGGCTGTTCCAGTCGTCGGGCTGCGTCATGTGCCATTCCGGCCCCATTTTCAGCGGAGCCTCGCTGGTCGGGCCGAAAAATCCCTATGCCCCGCTGTTCGCCGACCGCTCGGCGGTGGCGCGCCCCTATGGCCTGACCGCCGACAGCGGCCGCGCCCCGGCAGGGCAACGCGGAATCTGGCGCATCCCGTCGCTGCGCAACGTCGCCCTGACCGCCCCCTATTTCCACAACGGCGCGGTCGACGACCTGCGCGAGGCGGTGCGCATCATGGCGACATCGCAGTTGAACGCGGTCATCGCCGATGACGACCGGGCAGCGCGGGCGCCGCGCTGGCTGGCCGAGCGCCGCCGCTTCGCCGCCCCCGAACGCCTGGTCCTCACGCCGCGCGACATCGACGACATGGCGGACTTCCTTCGCGCTCTCAGCAGTGACACTCTGATCGCCAGGGGGAACCGCCCCAGGGGGGACCGCCAATGATCGACATCACCGGGCTCGACCCGTTCCGTGCCATCTCCGCCGAAAACCGCCGCCTGCTGGAAGGCGGCACCCAGCGCCACAGCTTCGCCGGGCGCCGCACCATCATCGAAAAGGGACAGGACGTGTCCGGCGCCTATTTCGTGCTGGACGGCCGCTTGCGGGTGTTCTCGCTGCTGCCCGGCGGCAAGGAGGCGACGCTGTACCAGATCGAACCCGGCGAAACCTGCGTCCTGGCCCTCAACAGCCTGTTCAACGACCTGCTGTATCCCGCCTGGGTCGCCACCGATCAGCCCAGCACGGTGGCGGTGATCCCCGGCCGCGTCTATCGCGCCCTGTTCGCCAGCGAGCCGACCATCCAGGACCTGACCGTGCGCACCCTGTCGACCCTGGTGTTCCGGCTGATGGCCGAACTGGACAACGTCCACGCCTGCACCCTGGAACAACGGCTGGCGGGTTTCCTGCTGGTGCGGGCGTCGGGGCGGGGCGTGGTCCGCCTGACCCAGCAGGAGATCGCCGCCCATATGGGCACCACCCGCGAAGTGGTGGCGCGCCTGAGCAGCCGCATGGCGGCCCAGGGCTGGATCAGTACCGGTCGCGGCCGGATCATGCTGATGGACCGCCACGCACTGGCGCAAGCGGCCCATGCCGGGGAGTAACACCACCGCACGGGAATGATCGCATTCAAAATAAAACCTTGAGTTATGAACGTCGGAGCGGTCCCGAATTGAAAGACATGTAAAATCTCTCGACGGGACGGATGGGAAAATTATAAATAAGAAGCGATGGAAATGTATGATTTCATCACTTTCTTACGAAATCTTACATTCATGCGGATACATACTTTCTTCATATTCCGGCGGTTCCTTGGAAAATGATCACCCTTGATACCCCAACCGCCCTTGTCTTCATGCTGTGCGTCACCACGGCCAATTGCTTCATCGCTTTCCTGCTTTACAAGACGCAGCGCGGCATCCCCGGATTGTGGATGATCGCCAGCGGCCACCTGCTGTCCACGGTTTCGCTGTTCGTCATCGGCGCCGACAATCCCCACCTGATCACCCTGCACAATGTGCTGGCCCTGCCCGCGCAAAGCATGATCGCCATGGGCATCGCGGCGTTCTTCGGCTGGCGGCCGCGCCTGTGGCTGCCGCTTGGGGTGGCGGCGTTCACCCTGGTCTTCTGGGAAACCATCCAGGTTCTGGCCCCCGAACAGGTCAAGGCGCGGGTGGTGGTGGCGACCATTCTGTTGGCCCTGCCCTTCGCCGCCACCGGGCTGGTCGTGCGGCGCTCGCATTCGGTGGCCCCGGTGGCGCGCAACTTCATGCTGGCCTGCATCGTGCTGCACGTCCTGTTCCTGCTGGGGCGCGCCGGGCTGTCGCTGTACCATCCGGACCAGCGTTACGTACTCTCGGACCCCATCCGTTCGATCTTCTTCCTGGAAGTGACGCTGACCAACACCCTGTTCTTCTATGGCATCCTGATCATCGTCGGCAGCTATCTGTCCACCGACTTGCAGAAGCAGGCCGAAAGCCTGGCCGCCGAGCGGCGGGTCAAGGCCGAGTTGCGGCAATTCCTGCATATCCTGGGGCATGAGTTGCGCACCCCGCTGGCGGTGATCGGCCGTGCCGTCGAGATGATCGAAACCTTGCAGCCCGACCCGCCGCAGCCGGTGGCCAACCGGCTGGAAACGGTGCGCAACACCGTGACCCGGGTCGACGCGCTGATCCAGAACCTGCTGACCGCCGAGCGCGCCAGTCTGGAAGGCGCACAGAATCAGGTGCTGGACCTGACCGGCATCGTTTCCGACGTGGTCGCCATCCTGGCGGAAAGGCACGGCCAGAACCGCATGCGCCTGGATTGCCCGGCACAGGCCATTCCGGTCAGCGGCGACCGCGAAATGCTGTCCACCGCCGTCATCAACGTTCTGGACAACGCGCTGAAATACTCGCCGCCCGACCGCATGGTCGAGGCGTCGCTCTGCCGCCAGGGCGAGCATGCCGTGCTGCGGGTGCGCGACCACGGCATCGGCTTTCCGCCCGACCAGATACGGCGGATCGGCGAGCGTTTCTTCCGCGCCGACAACGCCAAGGCCCAACAGGGCACCGGCCTGGGCCTGCACATCGTCAACACCATCGCCGCCCGTCACGGCGGCCGCCTGGAGGTGCGTAATGCCCCCGATGGCGGCGCCGAGGTGACGCTGTCGGTGCGGATCACCTGAGAAAGAGGAAAGGAAGCATGTCCCAGAAGATCCTGGTGGTCGAGGACGACCAGAACCTGCGCAACGATCTGGTGTCTTACCTTCAGCTCAAGGGCTATGCCTCTGTCGGCGCCGGAACCTGCCGCGAGGTCGAGGAATTGCTGGTCGGCAACGACTTCGCCGCCGCCATCGTCGATATCGGCCTGCCCGACGGCGACGGCCGCGATCTGGTGGCGCGCATCCGCGCCACGCGCGGCCTGAACACCGGCATCATCATGCTGACCGCCTATGGCACGCCGGAATACCGGGTGGACACGCTGGACAAGGGCGCCGACGCCTTTCTGGTCAAGCATGCCAGCCTGCGCGAGATCGACGCCACCCTGCGCAGCGTGCTGCGCCGCCTGGAGCCCGAAACCGCGACCCAGCCCACATCCCCCTGCCAACCCGCCGCCGTCACCGCGACGGAAACCACGGGGTGGCACCTGGACCGCCTGAGTTGGACCCTGACCGACCCCGCCGGAACCAGCGTGCAATTGACCACCAAGGAAATGGCCTTCCTGGCGGCGCTGGCCGAATATGACGGCAAGGTGTGCGAACGGGCGATCCTGGTGGAGCGCATGGACGGCCAGGGCGAGAACAGCAACCGCAACCTGGACGTCATCGTCCGCCGCCTGCGCCGCAAGATCGAGGATTCCACCGGCCAGACGCCGCCGATCCGCGCCGCCTACGGCCAGGGCTACGCCTTCGCGGCGCCCCTGGCGGTACGAAGCTGAGAAGGGGAACCCGGCTCCCTCGGCCAATGACTCGGCCGGGGGTATCCCCCGCTATCAGCCGTCGACCATGAAGAACGCCGACCAGATGTAGGGCGAACTCCATTCACCGATGCGCAGCATCTCCATCTGGGCCTCACGCAGGGCCAGATGGGGATTCTTGCCCTGCAACAGACGGGAATACAGCGAGGTCATCAGCTTTTGCGTTCCGGCGTCGCTGACTTCCCACAGCGACGACACCACGGTGCTGGCCCCGGCCTCCTGGAAGGCGCGGCGCAGGCCGTAAACGCCCTCGCCCTCGTGGATTTCGCCCAGACCGGTTTCGCAGGCCGACAGAATGGCCAGCTTGGTGCCGCTGAGGTTCAGCGCCAGCACCTCCAGCGCGGTCAGCACGCCGTCATTGTCGGTGTCGATCTCGCCCAGCACCTGGGCGTTGGCGTTGATGCCGGCAAAGGCCAGACCCGAGCGCAGCAGCGGATTGTCGCCGGGCGGCGGCAATTGCACGTCGGCGCCGCGTTGCAGCTTGAGCAGGCGCTTGCGCAGGGTGTCGTCGGGCTTGAGGAAGAAGCCGTGGGTGGCGATGTGCAGGATTTCCGGCGGCTCGGCCAGTTCGCGCAGCACCTTTTCCTGGGCGTCGCGGCGGGTGTAGATGGCGTTGTCGGCGCCCTTGGCCGCCACCGACTGACGGATCAACTGGCCTTCCTTCTCGGCGCCGGGCAGCGGGTCGAAGCGCAGGCCGCGCATGCCCGAGGACATGCCGCGCAGGGAATCGCGGACACTGGACGAACCGGCCGAGCGGGACTTGGCCTGATCCAACTGTTCCTTGCCCGCCACTTCGTCGGTGTTGTAGTCGGGACCGGCATTGATGATGTAGCCGCCCTTGGCCGGGGCCAGCGACGACGGCAGCAGGTTGCGGCTGGTGGTGTAGACGTGCAGGTCGACCTTTTCGATCAGGTACTTGCCCTTGTCCACCAGCGCCGCGAAGGGAAGGATGTTCAGGGCGCCATCCGGCACCACATAGGCGTTGGTGCGGCCATTCAGCGCCGGTTCCAGCGGCTTCCAGATCAGCTTGTAGGCCGAGGCGCCGCTGTCCTGGACCTCGTCCAGATCCAGATCCTCGTTCTGGATGTCCTGGCGGTATTTCAGGATGGCGGCGTCGATGGCCGCCACGTCGCCATAGGACACCACGCCATAGACCGGCTTGCCGTCGTCCTTGCGCAGAGTGGCCGCCACCAGCCGGGTCTTGCCCTGGGCCGAGAATTGCAGGAAATCCACCAACGCCCCGTCCCCGGGCATGGCCGCCGCCAGTTCGTCGGCGGTGACGGGACGAATGGACTTGCGGAAGCGGGCGCTGGCGCGGCCCAGATCGCCCTGCAAGCGGTTGACCTGATCCTGAAGCTCGGCCAGCACTTCCAGATGGCGGCCCTTGGTTTCCTCGGTCGGGCCGGACAGGGTCAGCGACGCCATCTTCTTGCGCTTTTCCGCCAATTGGTCGGAAATCCGGGCCATGGCCGGATCGCGCGACAGGCGGCCGATCTGCGCCAGTTCCGACGCCACCTTGAACAGCAGGCCCTTGCGGTTCAGGCTGATTTCCAGCAGGCCGCGCCCGGCGGTGTCGGGGTCCATGCGGGTCAGCAGGTCCATATAGGCCGCCAGTTCCGGCTGGAACAGCCGCACATAGCCTTCACGCGCGTTGTCGCCGGTGACATAGAGCATGCGCGCCAGGAATTCGTTGCGCCGTTCGAAGGTCAGGCGCCGCACCTTCAGCGCGCCGTCCAGGTCGCCGATGCTTTCGCGGGCGGCGGCCAGACCGTTCAGCGCCTCGAAGGTATAGGGATGTTGCGCCCCCAGGGTCTTTTCCGCCCCGGCCAGGGTGCGCTCCAGCAGGTCGCGGGCCTCGGCCGGGCGGTTCTGGGTCAGATACAGCGACGCCAGATCGATCTGGCTGCGCAGCACGTCCATATGCCCGGCGCCCAGCACCTTGCGCCGTGCCGCCAGCACCTCGTCGAAGGCTTTCTCGGCCGCCTCCAACTGGCCGCTGCGGTGCAGTACGCGGGCCATGGAATTGCGCGCCTTCAGGGTGTTGGCGTGGTCGGCGCCGTACAACTGGGTCCAGCCGTCGATGACGCGGGCGAACATGGGCTGGGCGGCGGCCCAATCCTGTTTCAGCATCAGCAGATAGGCCAGATTGTTGACCACCGCCAGGGTGTCGGGGTGGCGGTCGCCCAGGGTGCGCTCGGCGGCGGCGATGGCGCCGGTGTACAGGCTTTCCGCCTTTTCGAAATCGCCCTGGCCCTCGTACAGCAGCGCCAGATTGTTGGTGCTGACCATGGTGGCGGGGTGGGAATCGCCCAGCACCTTGCGGGTGCCGTCCGACGCCTGACGCAGGAACGGTTCGGCCTCGTCGTACAGGCCGGACTTTTCCAGGATCTCACCCAGATTGTTGGCGGCGACGATGGTCGAGCGGTGATCCGGACCCAGCACCGTCTCGAACCGGCCATAGGCGTCGCGGAACACCTTTTCCGCGTCGGCCAGACGGCCCTGCTTGCGGTACAGGCTGGCCAGCGAGGTCAGCGCCGCCACGGTGTTGGGGTGCGCGGCGCCCAGGGTCTTGGTCTGCACCTCCACCAGTTCGGCGGCCATGGTTTCGGCGGGGGCGTAATCGCCGCGCGCGTCCAGCACGTCCACCAGCACGCCCTTGACCCGGATCTGCACGGCGGCATCGGTGGCCTTGGCCAGCACGTTTTCCAGCAGCGTCTGCGCCTCGGGCAGACGCCCCTGGGCCAGACGCAGTTCGGCGGCTTCCACGTACAGGGCGGCGGCGGCGGGGGTTCCCTCCTCCAGCACGCGGCCCGCCTGGGCCAGCGCCTTGTCCATGGGCGCGGCGGCGGCGGCCAGATTGCCCGCCATGCGCGCCGCCCGCGCCTGCAACGACAGACAGGACAGGGTGGCGGAATGGGCCTCGCCATAGGCGGTGCCGTATTCCTTGCACACCGGCCCCAGCAGGGTCAGCGCCTCGGCGTTGCGGCTGTTGTCGATCATGGCCGAGGCCAGACGCGACCGCGCCGACAGGGTCAGTCCGTGCCGCTCGCCCAGGGCGGCGGCGGCGGCCTTGGCTTCCCCGGCCAGTTCCTTCTCGGCCCGCTCGCCTTCGGCGCGGGCCAGATAATGATCGGCCACGGCGCGGCGAATCTTCAGGGTTTCCGGGTGGCCGTCGCCCAGCGCCTTGCCCGCCGCAATCAGCGCCGCCGCCCAATTGGCCTCGGCCTCGGCGGGTTGATTGGCGTTGCCCTGCACCTGCGCCAGATCGGACAGGCTGACGATGGTCGCCATGTGGTCCGGGCCGAAATTGTCCCGCGCCACGGTCAGCGCCTGGGTTCCGGCCTTCAACGCCTTTTCCAGATCACCGGCGGCGGCGGCGCGCAACGACGCCTTGTGCATGCGGTCCCACAGCCCGACCGTGCCTTCCTGGCCGTCGCGCAGGGCCGACGCCTGCGCCTGCTTCTGCTCGGCCCAGGCGGGCGGCGCCTCGCGCAGCTTGGCGATCTCGGCGGCGTACAGCGCCGCGTCGGCCTTGGCCCCCGCCTTGGCGGCCAGGGTCAGCGCCGACTGAAACAGCGAGGCCGCTTCGTCGGTCTTGCCCAGCGCCGCCGCCAGCGCGGCGGCGTTGTGCAGATAGTCGCGGTTGGACGGCGCCGCCTTGTGCGCCTTGAGATAGGCACCGTAGGCGGCGGCGTTGTCGCCCGCCGCCAGGGCCTGCTTGCCGCGGGCCGCCTGGGCGGAACCGGCATCGTCGGCCAAGGCGGGGGCGCCCAGGGCGACGCACAGGGCAAGGGTGGCGGCGGTGGCGAAGGCGCGGGTGCGGTTGAAGGCCATGGCGCGGCTCACTTTTCCTTGTGGGTGTAGACGCCGTCCCAATCGGCGCCCGGCGGTTCCTCGATGAAATGCTGGACCCGGCCGATGTAGATCTGGTGGATCAGGCGGCCCGGTTCGTCGGCGGCCAGGGCGTTGAACGCCGCCGCCGCCTCCAGCCATTTCTGGGCGCGATAAAGGTCAAGCGCGGCGTGATAGCGGTCCAGCGATGCCTGGGTCGCCGCATCCACCTCGTCCTTGAAGCCGATGGGCTCGAAGATGCGGACCGGCAATTCCTTGCCCTTGACCCGCACCTGATCCAGTTCGCGGGTGACGAGGTCGGGCACAGCGGCCTTGGTGTACTCGCTGACCATGATGTTGACGCCGTATTGCTTGGTCAGGCTTTCCAGGCGCGAACCCAGATTGACCGCGTCGCCCAGCACCGTATAGGCCAACCGGAAGTCGGAACCCATGTTGCCGACATTCATGGTGCCGGTATTCAGGCCGATGCCGATCTTCAGCGGCTTCCAACCGCGCGCCACGAAGCTTTCGGCCAGTTCCTCCATACCCTGGTGCATGGCCAGCGCCGCCTGCACCGCATGGCGGGCGTGGTCGCCGTCATGCAGCGGCGCCCCCCAGAACGCCATGATGGCGTCGCCCATGTACTTGTCGATGGTGCCGCGATGCTGGTGGATGATGCGGGTCATGGGGCTGAGGAAGGCATTCATCAGCACCGTCAGTTCCTGCGGCGACAGCCCCTCGGAAATGCTGGTGAAGCCGCGCACGTCCGAGAACAGCACGGTCATTTCGCGGCTTTCGCCGCCGACCGAAACCTGCTGGCCGCTCTTGTTCATCTCGGCCACCAGTTCGGCCGGGATGTATTGGCCGAAGGTCTTGGAAATCTGCTTCTTCTGGCGCCGCTCCAGGATGAAGAAGCGGTACTCGACCAGGGCATAGCTGAGCATCAGCGCGATCAGCCCGTAGGACATGGGCAGCACCAGCCCCTGGCGGGCGTAAAGCGCGCTGCACGCCGCCGCGAAGCCGAGGCCGATGACGATCACCGCCAGACCGCGCCGCAGCGGCGAGGAACTGGCCATGGGCAACCCCATCAGCAGCAGCAGCGCCACCACGGCGGCGGCGGCCATCTGCGGGCTGGCGGCCCGCAACGGCGCGCCGTTCAGCAGCGAATGGATGGTGTCGGCGATGATCTCGACCCCATAGACCATGCCGACCGGGGTGTCGAACCAGTCGTGCGACACTTCCGAGGTGTCGCCGATGATCACCAGCTTGTCGCGCACCCAATACGACAATTCCTCGCGCTCGTTCTCGTCCAGTTGCGAGATGTCGAGGAATTCCAGCGCGCTGATCCCCGCCGACTGGCTGAGGAAGCGGGTGCCGGTGGGCAGCGGCGGAAAGTCGATGTTGATGCGCCAGTCGTGGTCCAGCGGCACCGCCAGGTCGCCCAGATACAGCACGGTGCCGTCCAGGCGCGGTTCCACCCCCAGATACATGGCCGCCGCCTTGACCGCGAACGGCCAGCCGTCGGGCTGGGCGGCGATTTCCGGGTGGACGCGCAGGCGCGACAGGGTGGTGACAAGGCGGGAATTGGACTTGATGTTGGTGTAGGCGCTGGGGGAGGCGCGGTCCAGAACCTCGGTCGGGCGGTTGACGTGGCTGAAGGCGCCGTTCTCGAACTGCGCCTGGGCCACCAGCAGGGTGTTGCCCGCGTCATGCAGCGCCTTGGCCAGCACCGGGTCCTCGCCATAGGAACTGGGGAAGTCCATCAGCATGTCGATGGCCACCACCTTGGCGCCAAGCTCATGCAGATTGGTGGCGATGGCGGCGATGTCGCTGCGGCGCAGCGGAAAGCTTTTGTACGAGCGGAAGAACGCTTCGTCGGTGTTGACCAGGACGATGTCGCGGGAAAACGCCAGGGCCTTGGAATCGCCATAGGCCATGCGCAACTGATGGCGCAGGGACAGCGTCTGGTCCTCGAGCAGCGCGAACCACTCGAAATGCTGGGCGGGAATGGCGAGCAGGAACAGGAAAACGGAAATGACGACGTCGTAGCGCTTGAAGATGCGCATCATGAACATGCCCCCCAGGCCCCCCCGGCCTTCAAAGATCAAGGCCGCGCGCCCCCTTGACGCGCGGCCTTTTCACGACGGATCAGTTGGCCTGAAGCTGTTCGTTGTACAGCAGGGCCTCGCGCTGGCGCGCGGCCTTGATCTTCAGGTCGTTGTACGCCTTGATCAGCAGCGGACGCATGTCGTTGTCGTCCTTGTTGGCGTCGAAATGCTTGCGGTACAGGTCCATGGCGGCGACGGTGACGCCCTTGGAATCCAGCAGGCTGGCGACCGAGAAATCGTCGCCGGGGTTGACGGCGCGAATCTTGGCGACCGCGTCGGCCAGGGCCTGGTCATCGGCCTTGGACAGCCAGTGGACCACGCCGTCCTTGTCGGATTCGGCGACCTTGTTGCCGCCTTCCATCACCGCGACGCTGAAGGGATGTTCGCCCGGCGACAGTTCCGGCAGCTTCAGGCGCACCACCTCGGCCTCGGTGGCGGCGACCGGGAAGGTCTTGCCGCCGACGGTGACGACATAGCTGTACTGCTTGCCCTGGCTTTCGAAAGCCAGTTCCGGATAGCTGGACGACAGGGTCACGGTGTTGATCAGGCGCAGCTTGATCTCGGCGGCGTCCTTGTTCACCGAACGGCGCACGGTGGTGTATCGCTGGGCCTCGGCGAAGCGGTTGCCCAGGCCGGCGGCCAGATCGCCGCTGGCGGCGGTCGGCGCGGACAACGAACCGGACACGGCCTTGACGCCCGCCGGTTCAACCTTGACCACGCTGTTGGCACCCAGGGTCTGGGCCATGTTGCTGGTCTGATCGATCAGGGTGCCGGCGCCGTCGCCACCGGTGCGCACGGTGTCACCGGCGAACAGGAACTTGTTGCGCGTGACCGGGGTCCACTTGGCCCCGTCCTTGCTGACCTCGACCGACCCGGAGGGTTGCATCAGCATGGACACCGGCGGTTCGGCCGCCACCGCGGCAGAAGCGCCGAACAGAAAAAGCCCGAAGGCCAGGATAAGCCGAGAGTTCATGAGCGTCCCCTCACAACACGAGCCGTCGATGGGTGCCGCGCACGGCGCGGCACGGTTGAGGCAATGATAGCACAGCTTCGGCGCCCAAGTCTAAAACGGCGCCCGCCGCGCGACAGGGTGCGCAAGGGGGGCCGCCGCCCGGGGCGGTCGCGTGGGGTGATCCTACACTGTCGGCCGCGCACAAGCGATCAGGCCACCACCCGAGGGGGACACACCTTGATCAACGCCGGTTGATGCGCCGCCAGCGGGCGTTTGACCGTTGCCCCGGCGGCGTCTTGGTGCTATGAGCCCATTCCACGCCGGGGCGCGCCACGCCGCGCCCCTTTCCGCACTCCAGGACGGATGGTCATGGACAGTTCCAGTAGCCACTCTAGTGGCGGCACGGCGATTTCCGCGGCGTTGAACTGACCCTGTCCCGGGTCTTTCTCGCAGCGGCGCACGCCCGCCGCCGAGGAAGATCATGAAGCACCCCCTTCCCTTCTCCGCCCGCCGCGTCTTTTGCACGCGGACCGGCATCCGACGACGAAAGCCGCCCAGCGCCTGAACACGCGCGCCTTTCGTCATGTCGTGATCTTTGCCGGAGTCCGGGTTATGACCCTGTCTGTCATCGTGGATTTGTTGAACAAGCAGAAACTGGTCGAAGGCGTGGTGCTGCGCACCCAACAGACGCCGCGCCACGATCTGGTGGAAACCGTGGTGCACAAGCAGCACCTGGCCGAATTGAAGGCGCTGCTGGAACGCATGGCGCCGCGCGACATCGCCGCCGTGCTGGAACAGGTGGGCGGCGACGACGCCCGCACCCTGTGGGCGCTGCTGGACGAACAGCACGCCAACGACGTGCTGTGGGAATTGTCGCCCGCCCTGGGCGAGACGCTGGCCGGCCCGCGCGAGCCGCAATTCCGCGCCGGGCAGGTCAACGTCTATGAACTGGCGGACGGCCGCATCAAGGTGCGCGACGTCACCTGTCGCGCCGACATGGAAAACATCACGCCCATCTGGATCGACCTGCTGGGGGCGTCCGAGGCCGAGCGCAACTGGATCGGCCGCAAATACGGCCTGGACCTGCCCGACCCCGACGACCTGACCGACCTGGAAGCCAGCGCCCGCTTTCACGTGGACGAGGGCGGCGAGGTCCATCTGCATTCCAACTTCCTGCTGGACCGCGACGACAGCCCGGGCAACGTGCCGGTGGCCTTCATCCTGCACCGCGACATCCTGTTCACCCTGCGCAACGAGGATCTGCCGGTGTTCCGCCTGCAACGGCTGCGCACCCGCAACCAGCCGGGATCGGTGGTGGATTGCTGGGATCTGCTGCTGGAACTGTACGGCGCCGACGTGGAATATTCCGCCGACGCCCTGGAAAGCACCTACGACACCCTGCGCAAGGTCGGCCAGGACGTACTGAGCGAGAACGTCAGCGATTCCGACGCCGCCCGCCTGCTGTCCGACATCGCGGCCGAGGAAGACCTGAACGGCCGCATCCGCAACAACATGATGGACACACGGCGCGCTTTGTCCTTCCTGATCCGTGGCCGCTTCCTGGATGCCGAACAGGCCCAGGACGCCCGCGAAATCCTGCGCGACATCGAATCCCTTGCCAGCCACACGGCGTTCCTGTTCGACAAGATCAACTTCCTGCTGGACGCCACCGTCGGCTTCATCAACGTCAACCAGAACAAGCGCGTGTCGCAACTGACCGTGGCCGGTGTGGTGTTCATGCCGCTGAACGTGCTGGCGGGCATCGGCGGCATGTCGGAATTTTCCATGATGACCCAGGGCGTGCCGTGGCCGCTGTCCTATGGCGCCTTCATCCTCGGCATGGGGCTGGTGGGCTGGGCCACCTATCTGGCGGTGCGCTGGTTCGAACGGCGCAAGCGTACCGACGGCCTGTTGAAGAACCGCCCGAAACTGCGCGCTGTCTGATGATACCAACCGGTCAATAAATTGGTTCATCGCGGATTTGCGGGTCTGTTGGCTCAGCAACCGTTTCCGTCATGCCCGGACTTGATCCGGGCATCCACGCGGCGCCGCCTGTTCCCGTCTTTCCGCTGAGATGCCCGCGGACAAACGTGG